>JALVPF010000543.1 GCA_027031935.1 Myxococcales bacterium
GAGCAGGTGCCCAATGACACATCATACACAATTGCTGACCACCATCGCAATCGTTCCCTATGCACTGTCTGCCGTACTCTACGGATCCATGTGGTTTGTCTCGTCCAAATGGCTGCGCCTGTTTGCCCCGCTGGCTCTTGGCACAGGCATGGCTATAAATATCTTTCAGATGGCTCAAAGGTGGAGCATGGTAGGCCAGCCGCCTTTCAAGACCCTGTACGAATCTCTGGTCTTGCTGGCAGCTTGTACTGCCATAGTCTATTTCATGGTGGAGTTCATCTACCGGGCAAGGGTCTTGGGTCTTTTTTCAGCACTCGGATGCATGGGTGTGATGATCTTTGCCTGGAGCCGCAGCGACAAGGGTGTGGTAAACCTTCCTGCCGCTTTGCAAAGCGCCTGGTTCATTCCTCACGTGCTTGTCTACTTTTTCGGATATGCAGCTTTGATGGTAGCCTTTGGCGCAGCACTGGCCTATCTGTTCAAGCCCAAGCCAATTCAGACCGGCCGACCTGACCTTATTAGAGGCGGGATCGTGGACCTGGAGCAATCGCTGGATGGTGCTGTCAGGTTCGGTTTTGCCATGTTGACCGTGGGGCTGTTGTTCGGCGCATTCTGGGCAAGGGAAGCCTGGGGCGACTACTGGGTCTGGGACCCCAAGGAGACATGGTCCCTCGTGTCATGGCTGGTTTTCGGAATCTACCTGCATCTATATTACCTTGGCGGATGGAGGGGCAGGAGACTTGCGTTTGTAGTCATTGTCGGATTCATAGCAGTTGCCTTCACGTACCTGGGCATGAATTTTCTACCAACTGCAGCTCAGAGCGCACACGTATATCAGTAGAATTTCCGATCAAATCATCGCCAGGCGTTGACAATACACTCCCGAGACCCCATTGTTTTCTACCATGAAAACACAAATGCAACTTCGTGGTGATGCCAGGGAAATCCTGAAGCTGGACTCGGCCGAAGCAACGCGCAGGATGCAGTCATTGTCCATCGACGAGCAGCTCCAGTTAGTGCTCTCCCTGGAGCCAGGTCCTCGGCGACAGGATCTGATTTTGCGGTCCGACCGACCGGAGCTGCTCACCAGGTCCATGCCTGAAGAAGATTTTACCATGACGGTAAAGCAGATTGGGGACCAGGATTCCCTTCCACTCGTGGAGATGAGTTCCAACGAGCAGCTGGCATATCTGCTGGACCTGGACATGTGGGTAAAGACCGACCTGGACATGCAGCAGGTAGAGCACTGGCTGGAGATCATACTTGAATGCGGGCCCAAACGTTTTCTCCGGTGGACCGACAACGCCGATTTCGAACTGCTCGTGCTTCTTTTCGAGCGATGGTGCGTTCTGGTGGACAAAGAGGCCATATTGGACCTGCCTGATTCAGTCGCCAACAGGGTCATCAGCCCTGACAACTATCATCACTTTCTCGTCAAGATCGGCGCGGACATGACCCTGATGAGGAAAATAACGGACCTTTTGTTTCATGAGGACAAGGAACGGTTTTTGGCCATAACGGGAAACCTGGGCACCACACCACCGGCAGAGTTGGAAGAGTTGGTCTACAGATGGCGCACAGCACGCCTGGCCGACAGAGGCTGGCCGGATGAAGAAGAGGCTGCCGCGTTCTATCAGGTGCTGTCAGCAGATCGAATACCCTCAAACACCCGGCTACCCACACCCGCTTATCAAGTCCCCAGGTTTCCCCTGCAGCAATGGTGGAGAGGGCCACTTTTTCCAAAGGCCCTGGAACTCACCGATGATCCGGACCTGCAGGACAAGCTCGCCCTGCAGGTGGCCAACCTCATCAACAGGGTGATAATAACGGATGGCTTGATCGCAGGTGACACTCAGTCCATGGACGAAGCAGCCAAGATCGTCTCGGGCCGCCTGGAGGTGGGCCTGGTGGAGTTGGGTGCCACTGATGCACGCAGCGCCAAACAGATCATATCAAAGACTCCCCTGATTTTCGTAGTCCAGGTGGCAAACGATGCCATAATGAAGCGCAGGACACGGGCCATAGCCCTGTCCAAGGCCTCAACGGGGGGATTGCTGGAATACATGCAAGCACCTGTCCCAGAGCAACTCCAACTTCTAAGCAGAATCAGGCCAGTGGTTCTTGACGAAGATGGGCTGCTACCGAGGCCGATTCAGTCCATGTCCGATCTGGTGGCACTCGATTCCGTGATGGACCTGATCGAGGCTGCCTTGCTATTGGCTCAAAAACTTAAGATCCATTCAAAAAAGATAAGGGGACAATTTTCTCCCGGAACCTATCCTTCCTCTGCACAAGAGCTTACGCTACAGGCCATCCTGGCCACGTGTTTCGTTCGTGCCTTTCTTGGCATGGACGCAGAGCCAGCCCCGGTGCCCATGGACGATCTTCGTCACCTTGCCCAAAAATTACCCGAAGACTCCACGTCAATCATCAAGGAGCTGGAATCCTGGACCACTTCACTGGGACAAAAGCGACACCCGGGTCTCTCCAGACTTTTGGATCAACTCGCCCGGAATCTTTCTCAATGGCTTATCAGGCTTGGCAAGACAGACGTAGATCCGCGTTACATGAAAGGGCTCTGGGTTCGAATGGCCTCAATTGACTAAAGCGTGCTAAACAATATCTTGCTGTGATCTCCCCCTGATCTCCCTCGAAAATTTTTGAAGTTGCAGCATCTTCGTAGGCCCGCGGCAGGCGTAGCTGCCCGTAGCTTCGAGCTTGCCGAGAAGCCAAAGGTAGCTAGCCGTAGACAGGGCCGTACCACACGCTCCAGAGTGATTTTCATCATCTGCTGGTGACGCCAAAGGCGTCATGACGACTCCCTACAAAATGCCAAGTCGCTTTCATCATGCGAAAGCAGACTCTTTTTCCCTATTCCATTTTTTCCTTGTTCCCTTTTTCCCTGTTCAGGGGGGTGTCCGAAATCCGGACACTGTGTACAAGAATCTTGTACACAGGCAAGAGT
>JALVPF010000544.1 GCA_027031935.1 Myxococcales bacterium
GGGACAAGCTCTGGAGCGATTCTCCTCGGCGGCGTCTTCCTCGCTGTTTTATTTCGCCGTAAGCTTAGACGGTCTCGCTGAAAATCAAAAGTCTGAGATGTGCTCCACCAATTCAGGCATGTCTATAAAGGGATTACGGTTACCCTGGTAGGCCTGTATGATGTTGTTACGCTCTCGCTCCAGATCGTCCACGGGATCCTCTGCATTCCACTCCCGCAAGACCTCTTCTTCATTGTTGTTGATACATCCGTTGTTGCTATTGGTGTCGTCATCAAAGGGTAACCCTTTTATAGTCTGTCGCTTGTATCTGACAGCCATGTAGAAATGGGCCCGAGCCACATCTCCCCGACGCTCAGGGCGAACCTGGAATACTTTTGATGCACCCTGACCATCATTGGTGCCCAGAATCGACCTGAGGTCATCACGATTGGCGGTCCATCCATAATCATAGTTTGATCGACTTGAGTTACTGCTTGTATCCGTGGGGAAGATATGATGCAGGTCGGACTTCATGGGTTCCTGTTTTCCAAACTGAGCCTGTGGCCAAGTGTGCTCCGTATTGAATCCCTGAGCATAGGCTTGCGAAGCGTCTCTCGGCATCTCGGTTTTTGAACCATCATATATGCTCTCAACCCATCCGTCATGAAGGTCCAGCACCGAAAACATGATGGTCCTGGCACTGTTGATTCCCAGATAATTATAGGCTCTGTGTCCATCCACCATTGTAAAAAGGGCATCTAAAAGTTCATCATCTGAAAGCCCATCCAGGCTGCTGTAGTCCAAGGTGGCATCAGAGTCCAGATTTATCCCTGATACGATCTGGGGAGCAAACTCTGAAGTTCCGGAGTCCTGTTCCTGCACATCGAAACGAATTGAGTATTCAGTATCCCCGTCGGAGACAAAATCATGCACCCCGGTTACGGTAATCTCCATGCCTTTCTTCCAGCCTGGTTCACCGCTGATCTGGCTGGTATCGACAGGAATGCATCCATTATAGGTCACCGCATATCCGTCCATGCAAAAGAAAACCTTCAAAGGATAGACCACGGCCTCTTTGAAGTTGGAACTCGTCACCCAAACGATCAAATTGTTGCTTGGCGGTGCAGACATCTTCAATGTGAAAGAGTCCGATTCATTGTCCTCACTGGTCATGACTTGGCTTTTGCTCACCACGAGGTGTGAATCACCGCAGGATGGATCCGGCTCTGAATCTATGCAACCGTCAATCTCGTCACAAACTTTTGTGCTGCACTGATCACCAGACGGGCAATCATCATCACAAGCCACTATGCACGAGTCTGATTTGCATAGCAGTGCCAGTCTAAACCTGCCGCGATCTATGTTCAGATATGTTCCCATCACGATGAGGTATTCACCATCCTCAGGGATGCCAAACTCCTTTATGCGTGCGTGAGAACCCCATCCGCTGTCATCGTCGAAGGCTATGGGAACGTAACCGTAAAATCCATCTTCCTGCTTGGGCCCATACAGAAAAAGCGTGGAATCCAGGTTTCGGCTCGTGCCGAAATTGCTGTTGTCTATGGTTACCACAGAACCCGCTGCTGCAGTAAAAAACCAACCTTCGAGTTGCTTGTCCTCTACGAACTCTCCAAACACCTCATCACCAAAAGAGATTCGACCATTGATGTTGACCGTATCGCCAATTCCATCATCCTTGACAGGATTCAGTATGTTTGGCGTTTTAAAATCGGCAGGATCCTTTGGCGTGTCGCCACATGCCAGAGCGAAAAGTGCCAACAGAGTAAACTCTATGACCAAAATATGACGAACCATGAAAAACCGCCTCTCTGCACCTTGAGCCATTTAATAAAAAAGCAAGTGATGCTTACAGGAGATACGGAAAATTCCCAATGATTATTCCAAAACAGGTGAAGATTTTACAGCTAGCCTGTCACCTTCTTTCTTGCAGCCTGCTGTATGGGAGTACGCACGTTGGAACTCTTGGCAAGGGCGCGCACATCGCTTTTGGGCAACTTTGCAAGCAACATGAGTGCCTCTTTCAAGGGGGTCTTAGGATTTCTCACCAGGTTTCTGCATACTGTCATGGATCTGTTCCATTCCTTGCTCTTGGCTATGGTACGCAGAACATCCGGGTTTACCGAAGGCATCTTGGCAATCTGTTCTATCTCGTCCAGGGTGATGGCCGGATTCTTGATAACGAAGGGGTGTATGGTCTTGTTACGATCGCGGATGAGCAGCATTCGCATATCCTTGCGGCCGTGTAGTGCAGAATTGCGTTTTTGAGCCACGGTCATTTCGGATATCTGGTCCTGCAGATTGCGGGACCTGGCAACAGTGTCAGGGACCTCTCCCGGGGCTTTCTGACCGGGTGCAAAAAACTCTGGGTCCGATATACCGGGCTCCTGCGACACATGAGTTTGTATAGGAACCTTGGTAGTCAATTTTTCTATGGCGCCTCTATAGTCAGGAGAAAATTGAACAGCAAGCCCCTGCCCTGCAACAAGCTGAACCACCTCACCTGAGAGTTCCACCTGGTCTCCGTCCGGCAGGTGCAGCACAACTTTTACAGGATCCTGGCGATCCAGTACCGACCCGACCCTCAGAAAAAGTCCATGCATTTTCAACTGCTGCTCGCAGTCCCGGGAAAAGGCTGTGGAGGTCTTGTAGACCACGTGAAAAACAGGCAAATCCATAAAAGGCCTTATCTCAAGTTGACCCCACTCCAAAGGATGAGGAGATAAAATATGAGTATTTTATCTTAGGCAGTGATAAAATGCATCACATAATAATGTCATCATGTCGAAAACCAGGGAGGATGAAAGATGACATGCTGCGAAGCCACATGGAAGACAAAGATCGAGGTTCTTTTTTTTACTGTCCTTTCAAGCATTTTTTTTGGCATCGGATGTTCGCATTATGGCCTTGGCTCAGGACAAGAAGGGCAGCCATGTTTGTCCGACGGCAGCTGCAACGATGGCTCTTTCTGCGACGAGACCGGCAACTGCGTGGCTGCTACAAGCCTGGGCGAATACACATTCACACGACAGCCTCCCTCGGATCTTCTGTTTGTCGTGGATAATTCACGCTCTATGCAATACAAGCAGGAGACTTTTGCCGAAAGCCTGGCAAACAAATTCGAGCTATTCAAATGCCTGTTTGGCAAGGACCTGCACCTTGCAGTGACAAGCACAGGCATCGAGTCATCAGACTGCCCACCATGTGACGAGCTCAACACAATGTCCTGCATCAACGACACAGGTGAAGGAGGCCTCTTCCAGAACCGTCTTGGGCACTACGATGGGGACCTCTTCAGCCATGAATATTCTTTTACTACCGATCCTCAATGCCCAGCCATCATGCTCTCACCCGAGTTTCACTGTCTCTATGACCAAATCAGCGAATCAGGCATTATTCTCACGGGAGACTATGGTTGCGGTTACGAACGGGGCCTGGAGGCCATTCGCCTGGCACTTGGTGAGCTGCAATCTTCGCAGCCCGGTTTTCTGCGCAAGGACGCCCAACTTGTAATTGTCGTACTCAGCGATGAAGAAGACTGCGGAGCAGTGGGAGATATCGAAGAGGGCGTTGCAGGCATTCGAGCAAAGGCCTGTTATTACGCCGCCAAAGGACAAGATCCAGACGGCAATGAAGTAAAGGGGCTGACTCCGGTAAAGGAGTATCATGACTTTTTGCTCTCCCTTAAAGACAACAAGGAAGGGATGGTAAAGTTCCTTGCGTTCGTGGGAATGAAAGATCCAAAGGATCCATCAAGCACAAAGATCGAATACACAAAGGACCCGGCAGGCAGTACCTGGAACATCAAACCTGCTTGCGAAGTGCCCAGATGTGCAAGAAACTGTGATGCAAGTAACGAATCCTGCCTGTCAGCATGCAAGGCATTCCCTGGCACCAGATATATAGAACTTGCGCAGATGTTCGGCTACAATGGTGCGGTGGACACCATTTGCCAGAATGATTTCTTCAGTAACTTGAGTTGCTCCCCCAGCGCCTGCCCTAGCCGTTTCAAGCTATCAAGCCCGGTCGAGAACCCGGAAAACATCCACGTATACATCAATGGACAACTGCAACCCGCATATTCCTGTTCTGTAAATTCTGATTCCAAGCTTCAGTCTTGCCAAGGACCTGCTGACAAATCATGCCCTGACGGCAGCCTGTGTGTCCCAACCTGGACCTACAGCCCTCCTGTTGACAGTCCGCCCGATCCAGCGGCACCAGGTGGTTATGTAGATCTTGCCCAGCATTTTCAACCTTGCGAAATGTCTGGCTACGGTTCCGAAATCAAAATTGAAATTGTCATGATTGAACCAGAACAACAGTCCTGAACATCGAGTCACCTTAGCAGGATTGTAGTTCTAGCTTGTGCCCATCTCCAAACTCAGGATGGGACTGCTGGCGTTTTCAATGCCGAAACGAGAAATTTTTCGCAAGGTCAAGGAAAACAAACATTTGCGCGGAGGCGTACTTTTGTACGCCGCACAAGAAAATGTGAAGTTTGACGCAGAGATTGCGGAAAAGGGCCGTTTCGGGATGAAAACTAGCTTAGTGCCACGTCCATGGCCATCATCAGAGCGAATCCCAGCATGGCACCAATGGTTGCAACATCTGATCCGTCACCTTGCTGGGCTTCCGGGATTACCTCTTCGACGACCACGTAAATCATTGCTCCAGCTGCGAAGGACAATGCATAGGGTAGAAGCGGCAACATCGAGAGAACGGCGACCGCACCTATGACCCCGGCGATGGGTTCCACAACTCCAGACAGTTGCCCATACCAGAAACTCTTCAGGCGGGATAAGCCTTCCCTTCGAAGAGGCACTGACACCGCAGTACCCTCTGGAAAATTCTGTAAACCAATACCCAGGGCCAAAGCCATGGCGCCACCCAAAGACGCATATGGCAGACCAGCGCCAAGGGCACCAAACGCCACACCCACAGCAAGTCCTTCAGGGATATTGTGAAGCGTGATCGCAAGGACAAGCAATATACTCCTTCTCCAGGTGGTCTTAATGCCCTCTGCTTTCTCTGCTGGCAATCCAAGATGCAGGTGAGGAAGGAGTTGATCTGCAAGCCAGAGAAACGCACCACCCAACAAAAAACCTACGACCGCAGGTATCCACCCGGTATTTCCCAGTTCCTCGGACATTTCTATGGCTGGCGCAAGGAGCGACCAGAAGCTTGCAGCGATCATTATCCCTGCTGCAAAACCCAACATGCTGTTCAGGACTCGCTTGTTGATGGTCTTGAAGAAAAAAACCATCCCAGCGCCGAGAGCGGTTACAAACCAGGTGAACAAAGTTGCAAGCAAGGCCTGGTATACCGGGCCAATATCCAAAAACCAAGATGGAACAGACGCCGAGTTCACAAAAGTGCTCCTAGCCTTAAATCTCCCACACTATTGAATCAGATTTCTCAGATCAGCCGACAAATTGATCGAGAACAAGCTCACGAGAAAAAAGGACACCGCCAACCAGGTCCAGGTATCAAAAACCCGGATAGTAGAAACTCTGTAATTCTCTTGCTCTCTCATGATTCCATCCTTGGACAAGGAAAAACATAACAGACCTTGCAGACCATTGGTAGCTGATTGTGAATTACCCGGACAGCATCCTGTTGCTCTGCAATATCACCAGGCATATATAAGGAAAACCTGTCAGGAGTATAGAGCGTTCGGACTTATGACGAATCCTGGACCAGTACATTTTGCGTTTTTGCTAACCAGCAGAATTGTTCTACAATACGATTTCAATGTGATATGTCTGTATGTATGTATGTGACTTAGCAAACGGGGTGTGTCATGGTGCAGAAAACTGACACCGAAAAAATCTTGTTGAACTTGGCAGAACAAAGCACTCTGTTGTTCGACTTGGCTCCAGACGCGGTATTTCTAATCAATGCCCAAGCGACGATAGTGAGGTGTAATAAAAAGGTTGAAAGTTTCTACGGGTATTCGACTGAAGATCTTATTGGAACCAGGCTTACAGACATAATGGCTCAAGAGTCTTTGAATGTATTCAAGAAAAAATTTCCGAAGCTGAATGGTCTTGAATCTCAAGAGGGAGAAATCAAGGTAGTCAAGAAAGATGGAACCACGATAGATATTTGGAGAAAAGCCGAACCCTTGTCAGGACCTGGCAATGAATTTATCGGTGCACTGATATTTGATCGCAATTTGCTTGGCCGTATCGATGCAAAAGAACTACTCCATGTCTTGAAAAAACTCTCGGACAGACTGAGTGGCACCCTGGATCTCAAGGACACATTACGTACTTGTGTGGATGAGATTATCAGCAATTCCCACAGGGATTCTGGTGGAATCTATCTGGTTGATCAAAAAAGCGGTGATTTCAATCTCTTATACTCGAAGGGATTAGGCGCTGATTTCATCTCCGTCACTTCCTCCTTTCCGGCGGATTCGCCATCAGCAAAACTTGTCATGAAAGGGAAATCGATTTTTAGTGATTATTCCCAACTTGACGTGCCCATGGATGACATCAGAAAGACGGAGGGATTGCATTCTGTTGCGGTGGTACCTATCCAATTTCAGAGAAAAACAATTGCATGTCTGAACCTTGCATCCCATAGCTTGGAAGTAGTCTCCCCTACAGAACGCATACTGATAGAATGCATGGCTACTCAAATCGGTAGCTATATTGTTCGCGCCCGGGAACACGATCAACGCCTGGCTGCAGAATCTGAAAAATCCAAGATTGAAGATCAGTACAGACAATCACAAAAGATGGAGGCAGTGGGACGACTGGCTGGGGGTGTGGCTCATGATTTCAACAACATCCTGTGCGCCATTATTGGAAATACGCAATTGGCCCTGGAAAGCATTTCACAAGGAGACCCCTTACGGGATCTTATTGAAGAGATTTCCAAAGCCGCGGATCAGGCATCCGGACTGACCCGGCAACTTCTTGCTTTTTCAAGAAAGCAGCTAATCGCACCAAAGGTTATCAATCTTGGAAAACTCATAGAGAATATGCAGTCTGTACTCAAGAGACTGATAGGTGAAGATATAATTATACAGTTTGTGCAAGACAAGGATCTCTGGCGGATAAAAGCTGATCAGGTCCAAATGGAACAGATTTTGCTCAACCTTGCCATAAATGCAAAAGACGCTATGCCCCAAGGCGGTGAACTGATAATTGAGATATCCAACGTGGTTCTAGACGAAGAATACAGCTCCTGCCATGCCAATATTTTTCCGGGTGAATATGTCATGTTGACTGTCAGCGATACGGGTAATGGCATGAGTGCTGAAGTAAAAGAAAAAGTCTTCGAACCCTTTTTTACCACAAAGGAAATGGGTCGTGGTTCCGGCTTGGGTCTAGCAACCGTGTTTGGCATAGTCGAGCAAAACAATGGAAAAATACAAGTGTATTCAGAAGAAAAGATAGGCTCGTCTTTCAAGATATACCTCCCGCGCGTAAGAGAAAAGGAGCAAGAACTCATAAGGCCGAAGATCCACGATTTGCAAGTCGGTAATGAGACGGTCATGGTGGTGGAAGACGAGGAGATGGTACGCAAACTTGCTGAGAGACTTCTCAAACGATTAGGCTATAAAGTGATAGTAGCCAAATCCTGCGGTGACGCCATATTATTGGCTGAAACAGAAAAGGGTCCCATTCATCTTCTGCTAACGGATGTTATAATGCCCCACATGAATGGTCGTGAACTAGCCTCGCGACTTGTAAAGTTGCGACCAGAACTCAAGGTGGTATTTACATCTGGATACACACATAATGTTATTGCACACCACGGAGTTCTAGAAGATGATGTGACATTCCTTGCAAAACCATATTCTATCGAGACACTTGCTGCGGCGATTAGAGGAGTGCTAGATAATTCAGATTAACTAGTTCCCGTCTCAAAAGGCCTAATTTTGGGAAGGCCGCGCGACCTCAGACTCAACCGCAAGTATCGTGTATCCAAAAACCACGATGGAATAGACGCCAAGTTCAAAAAAGTGCTCCTAGCCAGCCCAACTTGCAATACAGTCGAGTTTTTTCAGATCATTGGAACCTTCTGGAAGTTCGCAAGACACGTAAAATCCGGAACAATCTCCTTCCGAGCCAGGACTTCCATCACCTCCGCAGGCGCTGAAGTCCACAAAGCTCCAGGACCACTTGTTCAAAGAGGCTTTACCCTTGGCCTTACCAAATCTAGAACCGCTTTGTACCCCCTTGCGCAAGGAGAGGAAGACTGCCGGATGACGAGTTATCACCTGCTCTATTTTTTTATCGATGGGTAACTTTTTTCTTAATTTCCATTCGAGCTTTTTCAACTTTGCCACGCACCTAGCGTCTTTCCGGGACAAGTGGGGCAAAGCTTTTTCTTGCGGTTTGTACCAATCGCCATCATTGAGAAAAAGTGCGCTGAGCTCTTCAGATTTGAACTTATAACCGGCCAAGGCAAATGGAATATTTCGTAGGACTCTTGTTTCTATGGGAGTGCCTATGCTGTATTTGTTCAGGTCGCACCCGGTTTTCATCAGCAGCTCGTATTCTGCCAGCACCTTCCCTTTAGACGGGGATATGGGATCAGCCATTAAATTGCCTGAAACCGGGTTCACGAGAAAAAAGAACACCGCAACACAGATACTACAAACTCTATCATTCTCTTTGCTCATGCCAAATCCCTTGTCAATTCAGCTACACCTTTCTTGTCTTTCGACAATGTACACTCAGAACCGAAAACTGTAATCAGTTTTTTGAGTCTCATTGGAGAAACAAGTTAATTTCCATCAAACGAAAATAGTAATGGGTAAAAAAGATTTAACCTTTTTTTAAAATTGCGCGTCATACTTCCTTTAATTTAAAGTTTGGCGGGTTCAGGTGCCCTGGTTCAGGCCCTTGCTCAAGCGGATTCGCTACATCATGTCCCACGGCTGCAAGGAAGGTCTGGTGCTCAGGCCCCTGGACTGGCCCGGGGTGAGCACGGACCGGGCTT
>JALVPF010000545.1:0-5696 GCA_027031935.1 Myxococcales bacterium
GTGTGACCAGGAAGTTTTTGGAGTCCCCGAGCCAGAAGGTGAAGCTTTTGTACATGAGTTGCGATTTGGAGGTCTTGCTACCCGAGGTCGTTACGTGGGGATAGTCTTTGGTGGAACGGCTCTTACTTGCTCCGATGAACTATTCATCTACCGTGGAGAGCATGATCCTCAAACGGTACAGTTCGATCCTGAGCAGACGGTCGAATTTTCGCTCACCAGACCCATGGTACGCTTTCTCAAACCAGGCATTACCATCATAAACCATGTATTTACTCCTACTCCCATCTCCCTGCTGGACGAAAGCGGCATAACCCGCCAGGTAAGATTGAGACTGGATCTTGACGAGGGAATAGAGGCACAAGTGGAGTCTGGTTGGGATATTAGCACCGAGTCCATGGAGGGAGGTACGCGATATACCATCACAGCTGATATAGATGGATCGAGCCATGTGGACTGGGGCCGCATTTTTTTCAAGGGCTCGCTGAGCGATGGTCAGACTGCCCAGTTGGAGTACTCCTTGGACTGGGGAGAGGGCTTCGGACCAACGAGCAAGGTGCCGATCATTGCACTGGACATGCCACCTGCTCCGAGACTGGAACACTTGATGATGAGCCTGGGCTGGTTTTTGCTCAGCAGTATGCAAAAATGGCCGGAGGGTCTGGATGCGGCCGAGGTAATCGGCATAAATACAATCTCGGCATTTGCCCATTGGATGAATCCATCTGATACAGACCTTTGGGATTTTCGTGATCAGGTGGCTAGCCGCGGATTTAAAATGCTCAACATCACATCAGCCTTTCACAGGATCAACCTCGCATCCAATCCTGAGGCCACATGCCAGTTTTCAGACGGAAGTCATGGGCAGAAGCTTTGTCCATCATATCGGGGGGCAGCATACCAGCAAGAGATCCAGCGCATAGCCCGGGAATCTGCAAGCTTGCTTCCGGATATTCTTTCCACAGACATCGAGCTCTGGTCTTGGCAAGGTCCAGTTGACGCCGAGAACTGCACGCGATGCCAGGCAGATTTTGCCACCTCGGGAATCGATACCTGGGATGAGTGGAAGCTTAGCAAGGGGCTTGAAATGTGGACCGACTTGTACCAAGCGGTCCAGGATGCAGTTGGCTCTGCAGGAGGGGGCACGGTGGAGATGGGAAGTTACGACTGGAGGCCAGGGCAAGACTACCAGTTTTTCTGGCCCTTTGATGCGCTGTATCCACAGCTGGTTCAGAACTCACAGGTGTCCACCTATACACCATTGCGGCCATGGCACATAGCACTCATAGGCGATGAGGTGCGCTCGGATCGCATCTTGCTTCCCAGAAGCGACGTGCTGCCATGGTTGACTCCGGGAGACGCAGGTGTATTCAGGGGTGAAGCGCTGCGCTGCGCCATGCTCGAATGCTTTTTGAACGGAGCCCGTGGAATTCAGTTCTGGAGTTCCCGCTATTGGGACGGTGAATACTTGCTGGCATACAACCAGGTAGTGCGCGAAATCGCAGCCATAGAGGATATACTCGCAGACGGAGAGATATACTCAAACACCCATGTGCAAGCCCCTGCGAGAGTTTCGGCCATACGACGTGGAGATGATCTTGCCTTGCTCGTCGGAGAATATTCTGGGCATGCTCCGAGCAGGATCGATGTGGACCTTGATGTTCCCGTTGACAGCGACGTCATTGACTCCTTGACCGGACAAGTGCTGAGTGAATTATCAGCCGGAGCTGATCGTGTGTTTACGGTAAGCCTGCAAGATCATCGTTCCCGCGTAATTTGGATTAGACCAAAATAGAGGGATCTGCGACACCTCCTTGGATATCCTGCAGATCCCCCTGGTTTCATAGTATGATACTCATTGGTAGTGAATGGTTGGGAGATGAAACAAAGGCTCAAAAGAACGAGATCATGTCTTTGGAGCTCCGGATTTTTACTCGTGGGCTATAGCCTGCTTTGTCTGGCTGGCTGTGGAGCTTTGCCTAAACTTTCCTTCAAGCCTGAAGAGCTTCGCACAGAGATACATCGGCGTTCACCTGCCATGGCAAGAGCAGACATAGTCGTTCCGTTCGAGATCGACAAAAGGTACCTTGCAAAGCTCGACTCATTCATCACGCCATACATGAGCCCTTCGGAGCGTGCCCAGGCCATATTGAAGGCCATGTTCGACCCTGATTCTTTTGCTTTGACCTACCGCGAGGTGACCACCAGGACTGCGAACGAGACATTGGAGAAAAAAGCCGGAAACTGCCTTTCCCTGGCAGCGGTGTTCGTGGGCTTTGCAAGAAACCTGGGTCTCAGAGCGTACTTTTTAGATGCATCGGACCGTATTCAGGAGGCGCATGAGGAAAACGATGTCGTCATCCTTACGGGCCACATAACTGCGGTTGTGGAAACGGAGAGGGGGAGGGTCGCCATGGATTTCGGTCGCAGACTGAGTCCATTCAGAATCTACCGCGCCATGGACGATGTGGAAGCCATAGCCAACTACTACAACAATCTCGGTTACGAATTGCTTTCAGGGGCGCGATTGAAAGGTGAGCCCATACCATGGGAAAGGGCAGCGAGGAGATTTGAAATGGCCATAATGGTAAAGAGTGATTTCGCCAGGGCATGGAACAATCTGGGGGTTGCAAGAGTTAGAATGGGAAAGCTGGCCGATGCCGAAAAAGCATACGAGAAGGCAGCTTCTGTCGATGAGGAGTTTTCATCTCCTCTCTTCAACCTGGGGATTCTTCAGATGAAGAGGGGAGAATATCTGCGCGCTGCTTCTTCATTGAAAAAAGCCATTGAGCGGGATCCGGACAGCTCGAGGGCAAATTTGTATCTCGGTTTGGTGTCGATGAAATTGAATCGTTGTGAGCAGGCAAAAAAAGCCTTGCTCCGGGCTTTGGAACTGTCACCCGAGCTTGCGGAAGCAAAAAGGCTCCTGCAACGAACGTGTGACGGTGACAGGCAACTCATGCAAGGAGGCGATTCATAGCTGTGCAGTGTGTTCATGGGTCAAAATACAAATTGAGCTTTCATGGTGTCGATGCCGAATCAATATGGCAGTATATGGCCAAGCAATACTGTCAGTAAGGGTGGTCGCTCTAGATTCATAGGGAGAAGCGTTTGCCTGGATGCAGTGGTTTGATTAATATCGAAACAGTCTTTAGAAACTGGGCATGTTGCAAATGATTATTAGGAGAAGAATTGAATGAGTAATCCACATGCATACGCCGTGTGTCTCATTTTGTTCTCGCTCGCGTTCGTATACTGTGGGGGGAGGACAGATGGAAATGGTGATGCATCGGACACCTGGGAGGAAGGCATTTCGTCAGATGAAGATGGGGGCCTGTTTACAGAAGCGGATTCAGACGCTGAATTTTCCTCAGATGAATTTTGGCAAGAAGGAGAATATCAGGACGAAGGGGAGGATGCGGATACCGATTGGCAAAATGGTGATGGAGAAGGGGAAGGAGATTGGGATTCGGATCAACGGATGCGGATACTACTTTCTGTTCCGAATTCCGTGAACGAGGGTGAAGGCATTGTGGAGAATGCAGGAGAAGTTTCACTCTCCGTTCCTGCTCCCGAATCTCTGTCGATAGACATCGTCAGCAGCGATACCACCGAACTCATGGTTCCTTCCAATGTGGTGATATCGTCAGGTTCCGATAAGGCAACATTCGATCTGACTGTAATAGACGACGACCTCGACGATGGTGAGCAATCGGTCGAAGTCACTGCTTCGGCCGAGGGATGGGATGGCGCAAAAAAAATAGTCGCCGTGTTGGATAATGAACAGCATGACAGACAGTGGCATCCGACCAATCCCGGCGGAGGTGGGGCCTTCGGGCCGGTAGAAGCTGGGCCGACAGGAATAATTATGGTGGCAAGCGACTTGTCCGGTCCGTACATATCGTACGATCATGGCATTAGCTGGAAGCCGCTCGGTCCTTCGAACGGAATAACAGAGACTCATGCATGTGGCCTTGGGTTTGATCCAGTGGACGCGGCGGTCATGTTCGTTGGCACGGAAAAAGGACTCTTTCGCAGCGAGGATGGCGGAAGTTCATTTATTCGTGTACTTGACTGGGGCTACATAACCGATATCAAGTTCAGTCCGACGAATCACAGCATCGGTTTTTTATCCATACATGGCAAGTGGAACGTTGCCGACGGCAGGGTGTTCAGGTCGGACGACAATGGCAGAACTTGGTACGAGGCTTCAAACGGCCTTCCAGACAATCTCCACATCTTGAAGCTGGAACTCGATCCAAGCGATCCAAACAGGTTGTTCGTTGTGGCAGGAGCCGGTCGTTTCGCGTCGGGACCAGCGGTATGTTATTTGAGCGAAAACGGTGGAAATTCTTGGCGCCAAGTGGCTGGGAATTTAGGGGACACTTTCGACGTTGCGATCGCTCCACGTCAACCTTCGACCGTGTACCTCACAACTTTTTCGAGCTCCGGTGATGACGACGGTGCTTGTTTCGTGAGCGACGACGGAGGACTAAGATGGACAGCGCTCGGTGAACATACCGGTGTCATATGGCTTGACCCGGAAAATGAGCGAGTGGTCCGCTTAATAGATGTCAGGTACCAGTTCCCGTGGGACGTGCGCAACGGTGTATGGCAGAGCGACGATTCCGGTTCCACTTGGTATCAATTGAGTTCGGTCGATGAATGGGACAAGGGCTGGACGGATGCCTATTGGGCGTACGGAGACTGCTTCAACGGTTCGGTGAAAACCTTGGGTAGAGACTTGTCCGATCGTACCACAATCTATTGGGCGAACGGACAATGGCTATTTGCTTCTTTCGATGGGGGAGCAAGGTTTACGCAGTTGTTCACCGACGAGGTGGCACCGGGACGTTGGCGTTCGAGGGGGCTCGACAACGTCATCGTGTCTGTATTGGCGTCAAGCTCGGCTGACTCACAGACGATATACGTGGGGTACATGGATCTCGGTTTGTTCTGCAGCGAAGACGGTGGTGAGACATGGCAGAACAGGAACCATCCTGACTATACCGGTGGGTGGAACGGGTCGGGAGGAAATACCACCGCCCTTGCAGTCGATCCAAACCGTCCTGGTGTCGTTTGGGCCTCCCAGGCTGGTTCACCTGACGGTATGCACACCTTGCTCAAGAGCACCGACAGGGGCGTGCATTGGACACCGGTGGTCCAGGGACTGCCATCTTCCCCGATGAGTGGTTTGTCGGTTGATCCCGAAAGTGCTAGCAGTTCACGTCGCTTGTTCATCACCGTTGGTGGCGATGTATACAGAAGTGACGACGATGGTAGAAGTTGGTCTGAAGTGCTTGTGGGCAAGGAGGTTCACTTCACCGCGATAAATCCCGGAAACGGAGACTTCGTTTTCGTAGGAGGCGAGGGTGGTTTGTGGAGATCCTCATCAGGAGGTGATTCCGGTACATGGGAGGAGGTCGGCACGGTAGAGATGAAAGGGAACAGAGGAAGCGAATTCTGGACCTCAGACTGGTCGGGTGTGTCCTCCATATACATAGATCCGAACCTGCCGGACGTCGTATATGCCACGGTTTACGGCAATGGAGGAGGAATATACCGGAGTTCATCAAACGGGGATACAGACAGCTGGACGAAGATTTTTGATAACCACTACATGAGGAACCTGTTGATTGTTCCTCACGATTCGAATCACATTATTGCTACTTCTACCAGTAATATGTATTCTGGAGGTT
>JALVPF010000545.1:5706-8947 GCA_027031935.1 Myxococcales bacterium
GAGGAATCACTTGGAGTTATTGAAAGCATAGACGGTGGTTTAAGCTGGCATCGGCTCAATGAAGGTCTTACATGGCCGTTTGCAAATCCTATAGCTATCTCGGAAACAGAACCTTTCACGATTTTCATCGGTTCTCCTGGCCAGGGTATATGTTGGAGGCGTTTCTAGTATGTTGCTACCTTTTTCCTGGCGGCAATGATGAATTTGAACCGTTGTGAGAAGGAATAAAGGTCTTGCCCGGGCATTGGAACTGTTACGGGAGCTTGTAAAAGCAAAAAACCTTTTGAGCAAGTGGCCTGCTGCTGAATGCCTATCGCGATAGCCACAAGACATTATATTTGGTATATTAGTGCCCATGAAAACTTACTTTTTATTTAGAGAGATATGGCTAAGCTGCCTCTTGCTCCTTGGGTACATGGTGGTGTTGAATTTCACGGCGTGCAAGCAGGATTCTGACGGGCTTGCAGATTCAGGAGCCTATGACGCGGACGCGGAGGACGGAACAGCAGGCCCGGACGGCTCGGACTCGTCCGATGAAATGAATCTGGCCGATGGCGATGATACAACTGGTGATTCGGAAATGCCGGACGGCTCGGACGATGGGAGTCAGACGGACGATGCTTATGGGGATCTTGATAGTGACGGTGGATCCTCGGATGACGACGAGGGTAGTTCTGGCGATATCCAGAGTGATGGCGGCACTAAAGATGGCGATGACAATGGCACAGTCACAAGGCATGCGCCGGAGCCTGATGTGGATGGTGACGGAAAGACTGACCTGATCTTTGTTTCAGCAGATCCAGCCTTTGCCCGGAGGATCGTATTGAAATCTCGGGGTGACGGATTTGAAACTCTTTGCCGCTCTGAGTCTGAAAGTCCATGCAACATCGCGCTCACTGATTTTCTTCAATATGAAAACACAAAGGTGTTGCCAGGTGACTACAATGGAGACGGACTGACCGATCTCTTCCTGTCATCTGGCATGGCCTCCAGTCCGGGCCGAACGCTTTTATTGTCCAATGGTGCTTCGTTTGAAGTAGCCTGTGATGGAACAGAAGACAACGCTTGCGGTACGGATTCAGAGTCGTATATGATCCATTCCCAGACGCGCTATCTGGTTGGCGAGTTTACCGGTGATGAACGCTCAGATATTCTTGTGATTTCAGGAGACCCTGAGTTCGAGCGGGTCTCTCTGCTCGCATCTACAGGGCAAGGCTTCGGCCCGGTTTGCGTAGGCCAGGCGCCTGGCACATGTGGAATCGATAGTATTGACATGCTTCGTGCACCTGCAACTCGTATCATCACGGGTGATTTCAGTGGTGATGGCATGGACGATTTTCTGGCCGTATCCTGTGGGGGGGGCGTGGTGGACAGCTCATTGTATCTGGCTTTGCCAGGACAGGGCTTCCAGCGAATTTGTTCCACCGAAGCCGGCAATGCTTGCGGGTTCGACGACATTGATTGTTCAGGCGATGGCACTAATCATCTCATCGCCGGTGACTATAACGGTGATGGGAAAATGGATATCTTTTCAGTGTCAGGAGACCTGCTTACACCGAGCCGACGATTGCTTTTGTCCAATGGTCAGGGTTTTTCGGTGGCGTGTTCAGGTGTAGAAGATGGGGACTGTGGAACCGACTACGAAAGCTATATGCAGCATGACCTTAGCAGGTTTGTGCCCGGAGATTTTGACGGTGACGGAAGGACAGACCTGCTGATTCTTTCCGGGGAGGAGTCTTTTACGAGGAGGATAGTGCTTGTTTCAGATGGTCAATCCTTTCATGTGGCTTGCGTTGGATTTTCTGATGGGGATTGCGGAATAGACCACATGGGTGAGCTCGTTCATCCAGGCTCCAGGGTGAGGGTAGGGGATTTCAATGGAGATGGCAAAGATGATCTCTTCGTCATGTCTATACAATCGGCATATCGCGCACTTTTGCTTTCCAACGGTGGCGAGTTCGTATCTGCCTGCTCTGGGGATGCAGACGGTATATGTGGTGTGGATTCTGAACCCTATACTCGCATGCCGGCTACACGCTTGTTGCCAGGAGTACCGGACCAGCAGGCTCTTGTGTACTATGGGTATTCTATATTTTCCCCTGTGGACATGACCGCAAGATTGCAGGCGGCACTTGGTTCAGGTATTCGCGAGCTTCGCCTGGATGGACCTCCTGAGACCAGGTATATTACAGGTCCCCTGAGCATTGTCCATGATCATACGCGCATACGATTTAGTCCCTCTGTGGTACTCGAGGCCAAGAGCGGAGCTTATCCCGGTCTTTCCGATAGCGTGCTAGCCGCAGATGGCCTGAATAATATACAGATACTTGGTGCTCCCAATGCGAAGATCAGAATGCTCAAATCAGAGTACCAGGATGGCGAGTGGAGAATGGGTATTCGCATGACGGGGGTATGGAACGCTACGATATCCGACCTCGAAATTTCTGACACAGGGGGCGATGGCATCTACCTGGGACATAGTGGTGCTGAAGGTCACGGGCCATGTCGCGACATACTTATCGACAAAGTGCATTGCATAAATAATTCCCGCCAGGGTATTTCCATCATATCCGCGTCCAATGTCAGCATACAAAACAGCCTATTCGAACAGACCAAGAGCGAAGGGGCCGCCATACATGGCCCTTGGGATGGGATAGACCTGGAACCAAATCATGCATACAACCTGCTGGAAAACATCGTGGTGAGCGACTCGGTGTTTTTACAAAACGACGGATGCGGCTTCCATGCATACTTGGGCCATCTCGATGCAAGTTCCAGTCCCATTTCAGTGTCTTTTCTAAGATGCGAGTACAATTCCAACGCAAAGTATGGAATCTGCATAGGTGGGGCCGAAAACAACGCTCCTGGAAGCATCGAGATACGCACGGCTTACATATCAGGAAATTCCCAGGGCAGCATGAGCATAGGTGCACATCCAAATCTCAGCATTGTGCAGGAAGATATACATGAGCAATAAGTTTCCTTCTTGACAATGGGGGAGCATCGCCATGAGGCTAATGGAGTCTGTCGCTATTCTGCCACTCTTGTTCGCGACCCTTGTCCTTGGCTGTGACACTGGAAAAGGCGAGGTAGCTTGTGTACCTGCTTGTGAAGGCATGGAATGCGGTCTCGACCCCCTATGTGCCAAGTCTTGCGGAGACTGTTTCAACAAGTGCCTGGGTGAAAACGATCCAAACCTTTGCAAAGAGGGTTTATGTCAGGATGCATGCTGCCGGGCGAC
>JALVPF010000546.1 GCA_027031935.1 Myxococcales bacterium
CAGGGAATGCACGGTCCTGCCGTACTTCAGGTCACCCATCAGTCCAACCCTCAGTCCATCCAGGTGGCCCAGTTCCTCGCGTATGGTCACGAGATCGAGAAATGTCTGGGTGGGATGCTGATTCGCACCATCGCCGGCGTTTATCACCGGAACGCTGGCCACCTGTGAAGCAAGCCGTGCGGCACCTTCGATGTGATGCCTCATGACGATCACGTCGCAGTATCCTGTGACGGTCCTTATGGTATCGGCTAGGCTCTCGCCTTTTTTGGTAGAGCTGATGTTTGGATCTGCAAACCCTATGACCCTGCCTCCCATGGCTACCATGGCGCCTTCGAAGCTCAACCTGGTTCTGGTGGAGGGTTCGAAAAACAGGGTCGCGAGCACCTTTCCTTCCAGAGCACCTGAATGTTTTCCGGATTTTACCTCCAGGCTTTTGTCCACTATTTGTTCGATCTCCTCTTTGGAAAAATCTCGAATGGACACTATGGAGCGGCCTTTCATCTCCACTGTATATCCTCCTTGTCGAGTGCAGTTTGAAGTTTGCGGGAGTATAGGTAGGACTTAGGCTGCGAGCAACAATAAAAACAGGGATAGGCTCATCTTTTTTTGTATGGAGCAGGATCTTTCATCCCGAGCTTCTCAAAAGCCTCGAGCCGAAGCATGCATGAAGGACAACGACCGCAGGCCTCAGCTTTGTCGCCTGGATCATAACACGTCAATGTATTTGCATAATCCACCCCAAGGCCAAGCCCGAGTCTGATGATTTCGGCCTTGTCCAGATCCAGCAGAGGGGTTCGTATATGCAGCTTTTTACCCTCGACCCCGGCTTTGGTGGCCAGGTTTGCCATACGCTCGAAAGCCTCTATGAAATCTCCGCGGCAATCAGGATATCCAGAGTAATCCACCTGGTTGACCCCTACGAACAGGTGGCTGGCACCTAGGACCTCTGCCCAGGCCACCCCCAGCGAAAGGAATACCATATTTCTGCCAGGGACATAAGTGTTTGGAATTCCATCAGGTAATTTATCCTTTGGCACCTCGCCTAGCCCTGTCAGAGCGCTAGGTGCTATGGGGGCGAAGTCCATGGTCAGGACTCGGTGTTCCTTGACCGAAAAAGCCTGTGCCTGATACCTGGCCATGTCCAGTTCTATTTCATGTCGTTGACCATATCGAAAGGAAAGAGCATGAACATCAAATCCTTCGTCTACAGCCTTGGCCAGGCATGTGGCTGAGTCCATCCCGCCGCTGAGCAATACTACCGCTGAACCATTTGATTTTTTAGTCATTTTACGCCATCTCCACCCTTGGCCGAAAAGCCTGGAAGCCGAAAATTTGACCTGTATTACAATGTAGGATAATATACTTCATATAACCACAAAGGAGGCAGCCATGGAACACAGCCCCATCGCCAAAATTCGTTTGCATCGCAGGAAAACCACCGAGCGACGGTCTTCGGGGCGGGACATGCGCATGCTTGATGGAACCATGAAGTATCGTGGAGAATTTCATCACGTGGAGATTCACAACATCAGCGAAAGCGGCGCATGGGCCGTGGCACCCGTGACGGTTGGCCTGTCCGATTGTGTTACCATTAACGTGGATTTGCCCGAGCTTGGTGGCACTGTCATGATTACGGGCAGGGTCAGGAGGGTGGGCTTGTCCAGCAGAGCACTGGACAGACAGGGTGGCTTTGGGCTTCAGTTCACCCGTTTTTATACTGGTGAAGGAAAAGCCGTGCTCAAGACTCACCTGCAAGACCTCCTGATGACCTGATTGTTCCAGTCCTTGTGGTGATAATCATCACGACTTTGTGTTGCTTGTCAACGCGATTTTCCTTGTTTTCATGCTGTGATGTGGCGGCAACGATTCCTTGCATGTCCGTGATCTCACGAGCTGTCTTGGATTCCAGAGCATGGGAGATTTTGGGATATAGGGAATGATTGACGCAAGTATTGTCTCTCGGTACCATGTGAATTGGAAGTCATGTGATGAATGGAGGACTTGATCATGTGTCAGGTGCTTTGCATAGAGGACGACGCCGAGACCAGGGTCTTGATCAAGAAGAGTCTCGAGAACAAGGGGATGCACGTGGATACCGTGTGGGGAGGGGAAAAAGGTATAGAGGCCGCCATGAGCGGTAGGTTCGACTGTGTATTGCTGGATATCATGATGCCTGGCATGGATGGATTTCAGGTTCTGAATTTTTTGAAATCCCAGGATGAGACCAGGGATCTTCCGGTAATAATGCTTACTGCAAAAAGCGATGATGAGACTCGTTCGAGAGCGGAAGCCGAGGGGGTCTCAGGCTTCATTTCGAAGCCTTTCGAAATCGATGCCCTTGTATATGCCATAAGGTCTGTCACTAAGGATGCCTGAGCATGAGCAACACTCTGCCTCCAAGTGTAAACTGGTTCCAGTTGGTGTTGCGTTCTCCACAGCCTGCAGCAGACCTCATGACAGCATGGCTTTTGGAGCAGGGATCAGTGGGCGTCGAATACATGGATCAGAACAGCCCCAAGCCCCCCAAAGGTCTTGAGGAGAACCAGGTGGAGATACGGGCCAGTTTTGGCTCTCTGACCGGTTCTTCCAGTGAACTCGTGCAGCGGGCCGAACAGGAGATCGAGAGACTCGCAAAACTATTTCCCGGTCCATGGTCGAGTTCCGTAGTGCTTGTGGCTCTCGATGAGGAGGACTGGGCAAATTCGTGGCGGCAGCATTCACACCCGGTTCGAATTGGCAGGTTCTACATCCATCCAGGCTGGGTCGAGCCTGACCCCGATGCACCTTTTCCGGTCCGCATCGATCCAGGCATGGCCTTTGGCACAGGGCTTCATCCCTCCACCAGGATGTGCATGAAGTGGATGGACAGGATCATGCAGGCACAAGGGCAAGTGGAGAGTGTCATCGATGTGGGCTGCGGTTCGGGTGTGCTGGCAATCGGTGCTGCTCT
>JALVPF010000547.1 GCA_027031935.1 Myxococcales bacterium
TTGCAGCTGGAGATTACAGGCTGGTGTTGGAGACTGCGGATGGAAGCTCCGGTAGTACGGACATCTTCGTCTCCTCTCCGAAAAGCAAAAACATGGGCCCCCTGAAGCATGATGCGGTACTGAATGTGGGCAAGGAGGCATTGGTGGTTTCATTGCCTGTCTCCAAACGTGATGTGGTACAGGAAGTGGATTTCTCCTCGAAGTTGAAATTTTCATGTCGGCTGGAGGACAGCAGCGGTAACAATCTTGAGCAACATCTGGATGTCTTGAGATGCGGATTGTTGATCAGGCCCCATGGCGAGATGTACCACGTGCGTCTTTGGACAAGGAGATGGACAGGAGACATCAGCGTAAAAAGCATGGCCAGGGAGATCTACCCCTTTTCCGGAGGAAGAATAAAGGCGGGCAAGGCCGCAAGGGTCAAAGTCGCCGTGTCCGGAAGGTACAAGACCGGTGACAGGCTGTTTTGTATCGATGCATCAAAAAGCGGCCCCTTGCACCTGTGTTCCGGGGAGGCAAGCCTGAAGAAGGGAGATGTGATTTTTTCTCCCATGGGTAAAAAAAGCAAACCAAGGCTCTCTGTAAGGGAGGTGGTCTTTTCTTCCAGGAGCAAATCGAAAATGACCTGGATGCTGGGACGCAAGCCGGTCTGGCAAAGACAGCAGGCAGGGAGTAAAAACACTCTCCACCTCCTGGCTGTCAGGTCCAGAAATGGCACATCACTCCAACCCCTTTGTTCCTTGCAGGCTTCCGATTCCAAAAACAGAGCGCTATTCAGGCTGGCACCAGGTGCTTGCTTTGCCGCCTATGGTCTCGCCACAGATGCGCTTGGTAGTTGGTCCCTTTCCAAATACGGAAGTTCTGGCAATGCCCTTGTAAGCATACAGCGCCTCATGGC
Organism: Myxococcales bacterium; assembly: GCA_027031935.1. Classification (GTDB taxonomy): domain Bacteria; phylum Myxococcota; class B64-G9; order B64-G9; family B64-G9; genus JALVPF01. The sequence goes on from JALVPF010000547.1 coordinate 899, forward strand.
CACAGTACCCAGCGCAGCACGATCCCTGGGTGAAGGTAGCCACGAACTGCTTTGGTCCAGGCAGGTTGCAAGATACTCGCTTCCCCGTGGGCCTCACAGAATACGCCTCCTGCTGCCTGTGGAGAGTTGGGGTGTGCTGCTCGGTCCGGATGGTTCGGTGGATGATATTTGTACCCCCGTACCTGGCCTGAGGCAGTGTGACTTGTTCTCGGGAGGCGGCACCCTTTTGCTTGTGTCCGATTCCCGACGCAGGGCAGTGGTTGATGTGATTCGCGCCGTGTCAGCACCTTCAGTACATGTTCTGGATGGTACGGCGGAGTTTTGGCCTGATGCTGCCACGAAGAAAGTCCTGAAGATAGCACCCGGCAAAGAGACCAGGCGGCTGCAAGCCAATGGTGTAAAGGAATGCTGGCTGGAGATGGATGATGGCTTTACGTCCGAGGCCTGCTCAGTCGACATTCCTGCAGGTACCAGCGGCAGATTGGAGCTTGTCCTGAATGCCGGTCCTGCTTGGGTGGTCGTGGCAAAAAAGGAAGATTTGAAAGAGGCAAGGTGGGGCGAGTCGGGAAGAAAGGATGGGACCCCCGAGAGGCCGGGCCAATCCTTGTCCATGGCAAGGAATGTGGCTCTGCCCAAAAACGGTGGGACCTGGACCTTTCATGTGCCGAGCGTGTCTCTAGTCTCCTTGAAGTCTGACTCCGGCTTGTGTGCCTTGATTGACCCCAAGGGTGATATCACGGCCGTTTCAGATGGCGCCGGCTGTCGCTGGCACAAGTTGCTGAGTGCTGGAGAATGGAAGATAAGGGTCAGGCCCTTTGCTCATAGGGCACTGTATGGGGAGTTGGGCTGGATCCGCACCCAACCGGAGCTTGTCAAAGAGGGTGTTGGACGCCAGAGATGGCTTATGCCTGCTGATGCCATGGCCTTTTCTTTCAAGCTGGATCGGGTGCGTGACATTGGTATAGGTGTGAAAGCTGACAGGGATATATTGAGATGCACCGTGGTGGATGGCGAAGGAAAGCAAAAGGCCGGAGGATGCCTGACCTTGCTCAGGGATCTTTCACCTGGTGAATATTTTCTTGTGATCGAGTTAGGCAGGGACGAAAAGCCCGTGATGTTGCGACCCGTGGTACTGGGATTGCACGGGACTGGAAAAGATATACCAGAGACATACCTGCGTGAATTTTTCCACAGGATAGGAGGCCAAGGATGAAATCTGGCTCCAAGTCAATGATGGCGGCAGCATTTTTTGTCATGAGCCTGGCTGGGTTTTCCCATGCGCAGGTCGTGGACCTTGCTGCGGCAGGCTATGTACCGGCGGATCAGGGCCAAAGGCCAGTGTCGGGCAAAACACAGATACTGCCGGATAAATTTCTCAGGGGATACGATCCTGTTACCGTCTATTTTGCATCCGACAAGGGGCCAGGGAGGGGGCCTGCAGATCATGGCAGCAGGCTGTTGAAGATATCGCCTCCATGGCCCGGCGCATGGACCTGGCTGGACAAAAAAACCTTGCAGTTCAAGCCGGCCGAACCATGGCCTGCGCTTTCCCGATTCCAGGTTCGTACTGGAAAGATTCGAAAGATCCTGCGCACCATGATGGATGCTCCCGTGAGCATGTCTCCTCCAGGTAACAGTCGTGGCCTGGCCCCCTTCAGGACTTTTACCCTGACTTTTTCCCAGGCACTGGACACCGATTACCTTCGCAAGATGCTCTCCTTGCAGGTTCGTAAACAACCGGGACTGGATACATCTCAGTCCTGGCCTGTGTCTCGTTTTTCGCTTGCCAAGCTGTCACGAGCCAATCAGCATGATCCTGTCTCTTATGCCATAACCATGGACAAGCCGGTGGGAGAAGGGCAAGTGCTCATAGTTAGAGTGGGTCTTGCACTGGGAGATACGGACAGGGTCCTTTGGTCTGCCAGGCTTTGGGTACGAGATCCCTTCCATGTGGAATCCATCGTCTGTGGTTCGTCCTCTCTTGCAGTGACCGGAGATTCCCGACTTCCAAAGGACATGGCTCTGGCCTGTGGCAACACGGGCCAAG
>JALVPF010000548.1 GCA_027031935.1 Myxococcales bacterium
GGATAATCTTTTCCCGGTCCAGTACACCTGCCTTTGCGGCAAACTCCACCATGGCATACTCGCCTGACACGTTGTAGGCGGCCACCGGAACATTGGTCATGTCCTTTACGGTTCTGATGACATCCAGATAGGCCAGGGCCGGTTTGACCATGATCATGTCCGCCCCTTCTTCCAGGTCCTGCTCCACCTCTTTCAGAGCCTCTCTGAAATTCGCCGGATCCATCTGGTAGGATTTCCTGTCTCCGAATCCGGGTGCAGAGCCGGCAGCCTCCCGGAAAGGACCGTAAAAAGAGCTTGCATACTTTGCAGCATAGGACAGTATGGCCACCTTTTCGAATCCGTTCTCATCCAGTGCTGTTCTGATGGCCCTGACCCTGCCGTCCATCATGTCAGATGGTGCCACCACATCCGCTCCTGCACGAGCCTGCGATACAGCTGTCAAGGCAAGCAGCTCGAGGCTGGAATCATTATCCACATCATTGTCAGCGATGCAGCCACAATGCCCGTGGGAGGTATATTCGCACAGGCATACATCGCACATTACCAAGGTGGGATAGCCTTCCTTTTTCAATTCCCTGACAGCACGCTGCACCACGCCGTCATCATCATATGCGCCGGTACCCATATCGTCCTTTTGCCCTGGGATACCAAAAAGCAAAACAGCCTTTACTCCATCCTTTACCGACGCCTCCACCTCCCTCTTCAATGAGTCCATGGTGTGGCGCCACTGACCAGGCATGGCGGCTATGGGTTCTGGATCCTTGGCCGTCTCCTGGACAAAGAGCGGATAGATAAAATCATCAGCGCTCAAGCGGGTCTCTCTGACTAGATCGCGGAGCAGGGGTGTTGTCCTCAAGCGTCTTGATCTATGGACAGGGAACATGTCTTCCTCCATCATGTATTTACATGGTGTTTCAGCAAGGTCTTGATTCTTGCCATGAGTTCAGTCATCTCAAAGGGTTTTGACAAATAGTCATCGGCTCCCTTTTCCAGGGTCAGCACACGTTTGTGGACATCTCCTCCAGAGGTAAGAACCATCATGGGCAGGTCCGAGTGATGTTGACGAATTTTTTTTACCAGCTCCAATTCGGCTTCAAGGCTCAGGTCGACACCCACCAGGATCAGATCGAAACTGCGCTCATCCATCTGACTAAGCGCCTGTGCCCCCTCTTGAACCCATATTAACTCGTAGCCGGCGTTTTCCAAGTTGACACGGATCATGTCGGCCACCAGTTGCTCCGGCTCCACCAATAGCACAGAGACACTCATGCATCCACTCCGCGCAGGGCTTCATGAAGCTCGGATCCCAATCTTTCCACATCATCCTCCGTGTGGGCATTGGAAAGGAACATGACCTCATAGGCTGAGGGAGGCAGGTACAGTCCCTTGTCCAGCAGCCTGGAGTAAATGGAGTTGAAACGTTTTACAATGACTGGATCAATAAAAGATGCGGCGCGAGGTATCACACCTTCGGTCAGATAGAGCCACACTATGGACCCGACCCTTCTCCATGAAACATATCCAAGCTCATCTTTTACAGACTGCAATACCTTGTCGAGTCTGGAGCCCAATGCTTCTAAGTGTTCGTACACAGCTGGATCTTTCAGTGCCTGAAGTGTGGCAATTCCCGCCGCCAAGGACACGGGGTTGCCGGAAAGGGTCCCAGCCTGATACACGCCGCCCAGTGGGGCAAGCTCCTCCATGATGGACCTCGGACCTACTACTGCCCCCACCGGCATACCGCCACCGATGATTTTCCCCAGGGTAAGCAGGTCGGCCGCTACTCCCAAGGTATCACTGTAAGTTCCGAACCTGGTCCTGAAACCCGAGATGACTTCATCAAAGATCAACAAGACACCATGCCTGTCGCACAGTTCTCTCAACAAGCGCAACCACTCGGGCCTTTGTTCCAGCAACCCGTTGTTGGCAGGAAGAGGTTCGACTATGGCCGCTGCCAACTCCGAGCCGAAATGATAAAAGACATCCTTCAGCGCCTCCTCGTCGTCCAGCGCGCAAACCATGGTCTCTTTTGCAAATGACTCGGGAACTCCCAGGGAAGAAGATGTCCCGAACGTTGCCAGGCCGCTGCCGGCCTTTACGAGCAAGGAATCGCTGTGACCGTGGTACCCACCCTCGAATTTCAATATCCTTGGCCTGTCCGTGACCCCCCTGGCCAGGCGGATGGCGGTCATGACCGCCTCGGTACCGGATGAGACGAACCTGACTTGATCCATCTTGTGTTCGGCTTCCAATATCAGCTCGGCCAGGTGTATCTCGGACTCGCAGCATGCTCCGTACGAAAGCCCGTCATAGGCCGCCTGGCGCACAGCAGCAATCACGTCAGGGTGAGCATGGCCAAGAATCAAAGGTCCCCATGACATGCAAAAATCCACGTATTCATTGCCGTCTGCGTCCTCGATCCTGGCACCATTTGCACGTTTGAAATACACGGGGCTACCACCCACTGAACGAAAAGCCCTCACCGGGCTGGATACCCCACCCGGCATGAGTTCACAGGCCCTTGAGTAAAGTTCATCTGATTTTTCTGTCTTTCTGCTCATGAAAACTCCCTGCCCATACAATGGAACTAAGGCCCTGGTGTATCCACCTTTCCTGCTCTTTTTACCGCCTCATGGTGCTCTTGGCAAAGGGCTTCTACCCAGGCATCCATGCTCGCACCAAGCATCCTGACATGACTTGCTCCCAGGCGCTCCAACTCATCATGGGTGGTCTTTCCTATTACGACAAACTTGCAGGCCTTCATCCATTCATTGGCGCCGAGGAGCCTGCGTCCCGCCGATGGAGAGGCCACAAAAATGGCGCTCACGGCAAAAGGCTGCAGTGCTTCGACCCCCACATCCATGTTCTCGTATACCTCCAGGGCAACCACCTCCAGGCCGAAGTCGCAAAGGAGACTATCCATTACCCCGGCCCTGAGATTACCC
>JALVPF010000549.1:0-648 GCA_027031935.1 Myxococcales bacterium
TCTTGAGCAAGCAGAGCCTGGACCTGGAAGAATCTCTGGAAAAGCTTCAAAAAGTCATACAGAAGATCAACCGGACGAGTCGCAAACGCTTCAAGGAGGCCTTCGACGCCATCAACGAAAAATTCCAGGAAGTATTTCCAAGGCTCTTCCGCGGAGGTCGCGCCAAACTGGTTCTGGAAGAGGGGCAGGATCTGCTGGAAGCAGGTGTTGATATCGCGGCTCAACCACCTGGAAAAAAACTGCAGAACATCGAATTGCTCTCAGGTGGCGAAAAAGCCCTGACAGCGGTAGCCCTGGTATTTTCCATATTCCTCATCAAACCGACTCCTTTTTGCCTGCTCGATGAGGTTGACGCACCGCTCGATGATGCCAATATTGAACGAGTCAACCAGCTTGTAAAGGAGATGTCATCCATCAGTCAGTTTATTCTCATCACCCATAATAAACGGACAATGGAAATGCTCGACAGGTTGTATGGAATCACCATGGAAGAACCAGGTATATCGAATATTGTCACAGTTGAACTCAATAGTGACAGATCATCATCCGATGACGATGGCACTAACGAATCCGAGCAAGGTTTGAGACAGGCAGGATAATTTTGCCATGAATTTCCTCCAATCCCTTGTCCACGACGTTTTTCTCGCA
>JALVPF010000549.1:658-8903 GCA_027031935.1 Myxococcales bacterium
GGCTGTCATCAGGAAGCTTTCCAAACCAGCAGGTCGACTGGGTGAAATCAAGGAAGACGAAGAAGAGGCTGCAAGGACCGCCAGGCTGTGGGCTGAAGCAAAACGAAAGACAGATGATGAGGAAGAAGAGGAAGAAGACCAGGACTACGATCTGCAGTCAGAGCTGGTACAAAAGGCAAAAGACCGAAGGGAGGAAAAAAGGGCTTCAGACAAGCTCGCGCACGGTGCCAGACAGGCTGCTCTCCGGGCATCAGAACCCAAACCCGAAACCGAGCCCGAACCTGAGCCCAAACCCGAGCCTAAAGCAGAATCCGAACCTGAGCCCCAACCTGAGCCTAAAGCAGAATCCGAACCCGAGCCAAAATCTCTGGAAGATGGCCTTGCCAAGACAAGGACAGGATTCGTATCCAGGCTTTCTTCCATGTTTGGCTCAAAAGCCCTTGATGATGACGAGTTGGAGGAAATAGAAGAAATTCTGTTTACTGCTGACATAGGCGTCAAGACAGCCCAAAAACTTCTTGAATATATAGAGAAAGAGCTTTCACGGAAAGACAAGTCCAGGCCGGAAAAAATTCTCGGGGGTCTTCAGGAAAAGATTCGTTCCATGCTGTCCATAGAGACCAAGCCCCTGGACTTCGAATCCAACAAGCCCCTGGTCATACTGGTGGTTGGTGTCAATGGAACAGGAAAGACTACAACCATCGGCAAACTGGCCATGCGTTTTACTGACGAAGGAAAGAAAGTAATCCTGGCTGCCGGAGATACGTTCAGGGCAGCTGCTGCGGAACAGCTTCAGGTCTGGGCAGAGCGAACAGGCGCTCAGCTCATTCGAGGCCAGGAAGGCGGAGATCCGGGAGCCGTGGTCTATGACGCCATCAGCGCAGCAAAGAGTCAAAATGCAGACCTCGTGATAGCTGACACTGCAGGCAGGTTGCATACCAAGGTCAACCTGGTGGAAGAACTCAAAAAAATCCACAGAGTCTGCGGTAAGGCCATGCCTGGGGCCCCCCATGAGGTATGGCTCGTTCTCGACGCCACCACGGGACAAAACGCCATAAACCAGGCCAAGCAGTTTCACAAGGCATTGGAATTGACTGGAATGATCCTTACGAAACTGGATGGGACGGCAAAAGGTGGAGTCATAATAGGTATCGCCGACACATTCGGCATTCCTGTCAGGTTTATCGGAATCGGTGAACAGGCAGCAGACCTGAGAAGATTTGACTCAGAAGCCTTCGTCAAAGCGCTGTTCACCTGAGTCTTGCCATTTCATGGAATTCCGCCTGATTTCCTACCTCGCTTGCCATCTCCCATGGCCTTGTCTAAACCATCGCTGAATGCTGCTGACTACTTTTGGCCCGAGATCATCTTCCGAAGAATTTTTTTGAACCTGTGGTCATCTCTGATGTTGGCCAAATCCGGATCCTTTGTCAGCACTTCCGGCTGAACAAAACCATTCAAGGCGGCGATATGCAGGTACCTGAAAGCGAGATTCGGTTTTTTCTGTAGCGAGTAAATGCAGGCCATGTTGTAATAGGCGTCTCCGAAATCAGGATTCACCTCAAGGGATTTCTTGTACCACCGCAAGGCTTCCTGGTAATCGTTTCTGGCATAATAGGTTACACCTATGCCGTTGAAAGCCTCAGGTTTCGTGGGGTTTAGCTCCGTGGCTTTTTTGAACAGTCGCCTGGCTCGTTCGAAAAAACCATTATTCATGTATTCCTTGCCTTTTTCCATGGCAGACCGCCATGACGTAACGTTCTTTTCAAAGGCTCTTGGATCAGGCCCCTGCACTTCTGCCTCCATGTTTTCACCTGCGTCTGCAACCACACCCAAACCCTTGGACTGGTCTGCTTGTTCGGTCTGCTCTCCCTTGTTGGGTGACGAAGTATTACCATGGTTGGAATTGTTTGCATGGGCCACTGCCACAGGAAGCTTTTTATGTTTCTTGGGCCGCCTGCGTAGTTTTCGCAAGACTATCCCGTCGGCCTTTCCCTTTCCGCCTATCCTGCATTCGGTATGCTTGAAGTGAGCAGCACCTGACAAGACCTTGCCCTCCCTGGCAATCACCATCACCATGGGAGCCCAACCATCGCCCTTACACTTTTTTCCCTTGAGACAATACCTCATTTTCCCTGCAAAGGAGTCCTCTAAAAGCGTCCCCTTTATAACCTCCTGTCCCCTCTTGAATGGACAGACCTTGCAACGCCAAGAAATTTTGCCAATTATCCTGTTGCCTTTTTGACTAATCCTGACAACTCCAAGGGGAGTCCACCAACGTCCCACAAGCTTGTATCCATCAGCCAAGGCAAAGGGGGCGGCAGACAACAATAAAAAGGAAATGACTGCAGGGAGTATAATTTTGTTCGCCATCTGTGGCCTCCCGAAATCTTCTATACCGTTGGACGCGCCAAAGGGTTGAGAACTTCACGAAGTAACTTATTTGGAACGCTCCAGAGCCTCGATGGTTTTTCGGCCCGCGCCGTCATCATGGTCTGGAGTGTCTTTCTCACTTTTGGGTACTTTTGCAGAACAAGGTCCAGGTCAGTCCTGGAAAACGAGATAATCTCCACCGAGTTCAAGGCAAGGATCATGGCCGTGCGTGGTTTGCGGGTCAAAAACCCCACTTCCCCAAATATGGCACCCCTGGAAAGACGGCCTAATTCTACAGAAACACCAGCAGCCCTGGACACGACCTGCACATCTCCCGAGACAAGCAAAAAGAGGTCCTCGCCGGGTTCGCCCTCTTTTACAATGATTTCCCCAGCTTTGTACTTATGGTATTTTCCTGCAGCGTAAACCAGGGACATGTCCTCCTGCGAAATTCTCTTGAACAGATGGAGTTTTTCAACAAAAGCGCATAGCGCAATGTCACCAGAGATGCTCTTGGTCTCTTTCGAAGACTGAGACCGATCCTTGTTTTTTGCCTCTTCCATACCGAACAGAAAAAATAGCAAAATTCCTATATGCTTGCAAATAAATGTTGCTTTTTTAGGCTGTTGGAGACTTCTCTCCCCAACATCACATCTACTGACGTGATCGGAGTTTAAAAGAAATCATTGCCATCTTGTGCCCGGAGTATTGAGCAGCAAAAGGTACAATCCTCACTTCCACATCGCCACTCAATGCCTGGTAGGATGGATCATCCGGCACTTCAAAAGAATATTCCGTATCGCTCGACGAGGTGTTTCTCTCGCTCGAAAAGACTTCGTTGCCAGCAGAAAATCCACCTACGCTGGTCATGAATGCAAAACGGCGGGGTGCATGGTAATCAATCCGCCTTACAGAAAACCTCACATGGGCTTGACGAAGATCGATGGTCTGACCATCAGGTACGCTTATTGTCGCACTCCAGTATTCTTCATCAGTCAGGGCCAATGAAAGAGTGCTCTGATCCTCGTCAGCCCCAGATGACACGGAAAAGAACAAGCCATTGTCTCCTTGTTCCACATTGATGCCCGCACCGGCCTGCCAGCCAGACCAGGACAGGTCCTGAGCAAGAAAATAGGTTTTTGTCCAGGGAAGATTCAACGAAGGGTTGCTGCCGGTGAAATCGCATTCCACCACCGTTCCCGGTCCACCAAACGTGTTCAATGAAAATGTACGCCATGCCGCATCACCATCCTGATCAGTGGCTCTGACGTAAATGTAACTTGTTATATCATCATGAGGAGTCCCGATGACCAGAATCTTGTTTGACGTTCCCTCTACAGGCTCAATTGCCAAGCCATCAGACAAGGAACTGCCTATCACATCCAGGACAACAGAGCCATCAGGCTCAGATGCTTCAATCTCCACTTGTCCGGCAACACCCACTTCCATTGGCGCAAGAACGAAATCTGTTACAAAAGACGGAATGCTCCCATGCGGATCATCAATAGATCTTATGGACTGCGCCTCTTGCGCCCAACTGAGCAGGAATTGATACTTCACCGACTGAGCGGGATCCTGATCCAGATGTTCCAGGTGTCCCCACTGCCCATACTTTCCCCAAGAACTCACCAGCACAAAGGGGTTGTGGGTGGTCAGGCCATGGGATAGGGCCATGTTCAGATGTATTCCGTATACTTCGGCCATCCTTGGGTGACGGTTCATGGATTCCATGAAACGGGTCACAAGGGGTCCCTCTACCGGATCGCTGTCCTCTATCTGGTTGGTATATATGGATGGGCCGCCTTCGTATGCCACCAGTGGTTTCTGAGTAGAAAACAAGGTCTTGGCCTGCTGGTGGAGTTGCTCGGGAAATCCCCCCCCTATTCCTGTAGCATCCGGTCCGGCACCAGCCTGGGCATCGCCGCTGAGCAACCTCCTGGTCCATTCATCAAACGCAGCTTGCACATGGGCCTCATGTTCAGGACTGCTCCAATAAGAATCATTGTTTTCCACTCCATCCAACCAGGTCTGCTGGTACACGAAATCCTGAATTCCATTTCCAAAATAGGTGGTGGGTGAAATGATGTCAGGCTCGACTGCCGGATCAAGTGTGGCCCCGTAGTCTCTCAGTTCTTCCAGGAACGGAATCGTGTAGCCCATGTTGCTAGCCTGTACTGCGGCCACCTTCACGACCCTGGAATCACCACCGAAGACCTCCCCGAAAATGGACCATATCCGGCTTGCTCTGCGAGCATTGAACTGGGGTTTAGTGATACCCTGGGCCTGTGCCTGTTCATAGGCCCACTCACCCTGACAAAACGAATCACCCCAGGACCAGATCTCGTTGGAGTATTCCACGAAGACCCTCAAATCACTTCTAAGCGGTGCGAAGACTGGAGAATCCACGTGCGATGCATACGGCAGGTGGCCATCAGATCCAAAACGAATTAGCTGTGCGAGCTTTGTTACAAAATCATCGGTAGCCAAATGGGGCACATTCACCCAAAGGTCCAGTCCGGTGATATTGCATAGCATCACCAGATACTCGAAAGCAACCCCGGTGCTTCGATTGCCATTGAATCCGTTTGCTGGAGCGCGTGGATTCAAGACACCCGTTTGAAAAACATGGGCAGGCAATCTGCGATCTGACCAGTCCTGCACAGGGCTGGCGTTGGTCTCCAGCCAGTCCATGAATCTTATGAACCCCCAGTCCCTGTCAGCGAGACGATCCAGGAACAAGGGGTAAAACACCTCATCTTCCAATGAGCGATTGGTAGGATCCTGTGGATCGGGCAACCACACGTGAAGCTCGGTGATTGGTTTTGCCTGGTCGATTTCGTGCACTTCGAGCCACTCCAGGTGGGCATCAGTATAACGATAAACTCTGCGCCCATCTGTCAAAGCACCTGTCTCAGCACCGGAAGATTCATCCTGAACATACTCGTAACCGCTGTTCAACCTCACGTCTGCGATACCTTTCCACGTCAAAACCACATGACCCCGAACCATACCCGATCGGTTGTCTTTTACATGAAGCCCATAGACAAGAGCGCGCAACAACTTGCCATCATCGAGATACTGCGGAAGCCCATTGGAATCGAACTGAGGGTTTTGCCATATATCCAACCTTTGCCCCCAGTCACCTGGTGAGTATTCTATCCACTCGCCCCCCATGGCAAGAGCATCACAGAAATAGGGAGTATCCCAATAAGAAATTCCTCCAGGTTGCACAGAGACGGCGGGTAAAGTCCTTTGTACCACAATACCACCATCATCTCCTCCTGATGCATCCGAAACAGAGTCTCCACCGTCTGACATGCCCGTGTCGCCCTCATCCGCTCCCTGTCCACCGTCTGACAAATCTCCTCCACCATCCATACTATCGTCACCACTGCCAGCATCACTCATGCCATCTTGCCTGTTTGCATCCAGGCCTGCATCCGGATTTGATGACACAGTGCCACTACAAGACGGGCACATGAAAAAAAACACAACACACACGCCAGGCCAAAAAAGCTTTTTCAGGCATCTCAACTCAGGCCCCCTATCGACAGCAATCAGATCCGAACTCAATTCAGGTAAACACTCGCCTCATTATGGTGTCAACCCTGAGAAGCAGTTCATTCAAATCAAAACACGACTTGATTCCATCTTCGCCCAGAACTTCAATCACGTCCCTGTCCTTCAAGAGCAGTTCCTTGAAGCTCTCTCCTGAATCCCAACAGGACATGGCGTTTCGCTGCACCAAGGCATATGCCCCTTCCCTCTCCATGCCGGCTTTTACCAAGGCCAGCAAGACAGTTTGACTGAAAACCAGACCATTTGTCAGCTCGAGGTTTGCCTTCATTCTGTCTGGCCTGACCACCAGTCCTTCGATGATACGCGTAAGCCTTGCAAGAGCATAGTCCGTCAGTATGGTGGCATCAGGAGCGATGACCCTCTCCACCGATGAATGTGAGATATCCCGCTCGTGCCATAAGGCCACATTTTCCAGAGCAGCCATCGCATATGATCGAAGCAGCCTTGCTACACCTGTAAGGTTTTCAGAACCGATGGGGTTTTTCTTGTGAGGCATGGCAGAAGAACCACGTTGTTTTTCAGAAAATGGCTCAGATGCTTCACCCACCTCGGTTCGTTGCATGTGCCTGATGGTAATGGCGATCTTCTCGATTGTAGCACCCAGGTTTGCAAGAACTGTAAACAACTCCGCATGCCTGTCCCGCTGCACCACCTGGTTTGAAACTACAGCGGCCGATATTCCCAACTGATGGCACACTTCAGCCTCGACCTCCGGTGGCAGATGGGCAAAGGTTCCCACAGCCCCCGAAATTTTCCCCACCGCCACGCTCTGCCTGGCTGCCTCCAGCCTCGTTTTCTGGCGCAGCAACTCCTCGTACCAGATGGCCATCACAAGCCCCAAAGTCGTAGGCTCGGCATGGATACCATGGGTTCTTCCAACCATGAGCGTGTGTTGATGAATTCTGGCTTGATTCTTGACCGCCGAAATCAGCTCATCCAGGTCAAACAATATCAGGTCACATGCCTGCTTCAGCAATATCCCAAAGGAGGTATCCAGGATATCCGATGAGGTCATGCCCAGGTGCAGCCATCTTCCGTCTGGCCCCATCTTGCGCTCCACATGGGTCAAGAACGCAATTACATCATGCTTGGTTTTTGCTTCTATCTCGTCTATGGCCTTTACGTCTTCGGGTCCCATCTCCCACTTCTTGGTAACGAGCCTTCCGGGAACATCCTGCGGGACGATACCACGAAGAGCCATGCTCTGGCATGCGGCTAACTCCACCTCCAGCCATGTCTGGTACTTGTTCTCATCCTTCCAGATCTTTCCCATCTTTTCGCGGGTGTATCTCGGTATCAATTGTTCCTCCGATTAGGTTTCAAAATCAGTTCAATATGGGCCCATGGTGTTTTTGCAGTTCAAAATCATTCTGACTCCTAATTCAATATCCCAGATGAGACCGACGTACAAATATTATTGTTCAGGCAAAAATTCCATGGAGCTTGACAACGCAGCGCGTCGGAAGAACAATGGTTTCAAAGTCGAAAAACCAAACGACCAAATCGATGATGGAGGTACGCCATGTCAACAGACTTTCCCAGCCAGGAGTGGACAGAAAAATACAAAGAGGCAATAAACTCTGACCCGGGCTATAAAAAAGCGGGTGCCAACTGGGAAGCAGGTGCCATCGCCTTTGTTATCAAGGCCAATGCGGAAATTGGCCTGGAGCAGGACCAGGCATTCATCCTCGATGTGCACAAGGGAGAATGTCGAGACGCACATCTGGCTGAAATGGATGAGGCCATGGCTCAGCCCTTTGTCATCACCGCTTCGTATTCACAATGGAAAGCCGTGATACGCAGTGAATTGGATCCTATAAAGGGGATGATGCAAGGCAAACTCAAACTGAAGGGAAATCTTCCCATGATTGTCCGATTTGTGGATGCGGCAAAATCGCTGGTGGAAAACGCCGCCAAGATTGACACCAGATTTCTCGATGAGGGCTAGATCATGCCATACGGATCAGACCTCAACTTCACCTACGCCCACACGCACAAGGTAATGTTTGGTACAGATACCATCAACGATGTTGGTGATATTGCAGATGATCTACATTGCCACCGGGCCGTGATCGTCACAGACGTCTTCCTGTCGGAAAAAACCGACATGGTCTCCAGGCTGAGCAAATCCCTGGGCAAGCGCCTGGCCGGCGTTTTTTCCGGTGTGGTCCCCGACCCTACTGCCGAAAGCATAGACAGGGGTGCACAGAAGGCCAGTGAAATGGATGCGGATTTGATCATCTCCCTTGGGGGAGGCAGTTCCATCGACACAGGCAAAGCCCTGGCCGTAGTG
>JALVPF010000550.1 GCA_027031935.1 Myxococcales bacterium
CTTGTCTTTTCATATCTGGACTGTGGGCCTGTGACTGTGATGACACGACCGTCAACAACGACTGCACCTGCGATCCAGATACAGAATCATGCTGCAAGGCGGATTCGGATTGCGACGATGGCTATCATTGTGAGGACAAATGCCGGTGCGTGGAAAACGGGCAGACTTGTTATACCCACGAATGCACGGTGGGTGATGATTGTTCAGACTTGGGCTCATGTTTTTCCTGTACTGATGGGTGCTGTGTGGACATGGAGTGCGAATCGGATGATGACTGTCCTCCAGAAAATGATCTTCAACGTTACTGTCCTGACGAACCAGATCCTGAGACGGGCTGCAGGGTATGTCTCTATGTCCGATGCGAGACGGACGAAGAATGTGAAGACCCTAATTTTCCCTTGTACCAGGAGTGTCAGGCTGATCAATATCCCAGGTGTTCGAGAGGAACCTGCATCTGCGACCAACCTTGCGGCGGCGAATGTCCTGGCGAGACCTTTTGCTGCAAGTCAAGCAACACATGTGATCCACTACCCAATCCATGCGAAGGGGTAGAGTGCCCAGAGTGTGAGCAGGTAAATCCAGAGCCTGACGGCACTCTCAACGATGAGACCTGCGTGGTGGATGGTGCAGACTGTTCATGTGTTCCCCTGCCTGCCCTGCCTGATGCATTTGCCGGTCTTTACTCGGCCATAGCATTGGGTACGGATGGGGTGCCGGTGCTTTCAGGATACTATGGCAATCCATATGGAGATCTGATCTTCGGTATAGCGTCCAGTGCTGACGCTGGTGCAACGGTAACCTGGACCTTCGTAGATGGCGTGCCCCAGGATGCACCCTGTGAAGGTGACGCCAACGGACCCCGTGGCGGGATCGCAGAGCCTGGTGACGATGTGGGCTGGGACACGGACATAGCGGTTGGGTCCGATGGAAACATCCATATCTCTTACTACGACCGAACAAACGGAGATCTGAAGTACGCTATCTTCGATAGAACAGAGTGGCAGGCATTTGCCCTTGACTCCGACGGCGACACCGGCAGGTTTACCTCCATAGGACTGCTTTCAGATGACACCCCCTTGATCGCCTACATGACTGTAAAAAATTCATCGGGCCAATCGCAGTTGAAAGTCGCATGGGCACCGAGGGCCAATCCAACACCTGAAGACCAATGGCAGATATTCACCCTGGATGCCATCAACGCCCCATGTGCCCCTGGCGACTGCGAAGAAGGTCAAGCGTGCCTGGAGTCGACCGCATCATGCACCGCAACCGACGATCCTGCAACGTGTAATGATGGAGCAGGTTGTGCCGATGGGGAGGCATGTGTGGCTACAGTATGCGAACCCACCATGCCGGATTCATCTTTAGAGGATATCCCTGCCGGTACAGGATTGTTTGCAAGTCTCGTGTTTTACTCGGATGGCAGCCCTGCGGTCGTTTACTATGACTCCATCAATGGGGATCTCAAATACGTTGCGTGGAATGGCACCGATGCCTTTGATGCTCCCGTGGTGATTGCATCGGACGGAAATGTGGGAGCTGACTGTTCGGCATTTATCACCTCAGACGATGTGCTTCACGTGGTATACCAGGATGCAGATGTAGGCGATCTGTATTACTGGAATTCTCAGACATCCTCTTCGGAACTCGTTGACATGGGAGCAAGGGACGCCAATGGAGATCCAACGGATTTGAATGGCGCCGCAGAAGATCTGCACTGGGTCGGCAATTTTGCCAAGGTGCTGGTGGACGAGGATGGAAATGTCCGCGTGGCATACCAGGATGGAACAAGTCTCGACCTTGTGGTTGCTACCAGAAATGCTGCAGGTGTTTGGACCGCAGAAATCCTGGCACGTAAACTGTCTGGAGATCTTTTTGAAGGAGCTTATGGCTTCTTCACTGACGAGGTCTTGGGAGAAGGTGGCATTGTACACATCAGCAATTTCAAACACAACCTGAGGACCGACCCGCCTAGTTCAACTATCGATCTTCGCACCCACGTGATTCAGTAGGTCTGGTCCGCGATGCCATGGTGATCCGTGAAGCAGTAAATGATCTGAACCGAATGCGAAAGATTGTTCAGGTACTTGTCAAGTATGGCTTCGGAGACCTTCTGGCCCGCACAAAAATCTTTGAGAAGCTGGGCATGAGCAGCCCTTCTCCCCGGGAAGAGGGCTCTGGCAATCGAAATGTTCCTGCACGCGTTGCCAACATGCTGTGTGAACTTGGACCAATATACATAAAGATGGGCCAGATACTTTCCACCAGGCCGGATCTCTTGCCAGATGAATATATCGAAGCTCTGAGCAAACTTCAGGATAAGGCCCCCCCCGTGTCCTACAAAATCGTCTCTACGGTAATCAAAGACCAGCTAGGAGAAACACCGGAAGAACTCTTTGATGAATTTCAGACAGAACCAATGGCCTCTGCTTCAATCGCCCAGGTTCACCTTGCAAAGACAAAAGACGGCAAGGAGGTTGCAGTAAAAATCAAACGGCCGGGGATTGAAAGAACGGTCAGAGCAGATCTGGACATTCTTTATTCCCTCGCCCACATCATGGAGACGGTTTTCGATGATGGAAGCCTTTATGAACCGGTAGCTGTAATCCGTGAATTCGATGCCGCAATAAGCAAAGAGATGAACCTCGAGTTGGAAGCAAAAAATTTGACCGAGTTTACAAAGAATTTTTCCGGACGCAACACCTTGGTGATGCCAGAACCCATTGCCGATCTTTGCGGACAGGATGTTCTGACCATGACATTTGTTGGCGGAATGCGTCTGGATGAAGTCGAACCGGGAAGCGAGCTCGGGAAAAAATCTGCACTGAATCTTATAGAAGGCATGTACCAGCAGGTATTTGAAGATGGTCTTTTTCATACGGACCCCCACCCTGGAAACCTGAGAATCTTTGACGACGGCAGGGTGGGAATGCTGGATTTTGGGCAGGTTGGCCGACTGTCGCCTACCATGAGAAATACCATCGTTCTCTTCGGGCTTGGAGTGATCCTGAAGGAACCAGACACCATTTCCCGCATCGTCTACCGCCTCGGGGCTCAGAAAAAAAGAGTGGATCTCTCAGCACTGAAAAAAGACATACAGGAAATGCTCGAGGGAAGCCTGGAAAAACGACTGGACAAGGTTGACACAGGACAGGTACTCACCCGGCTGTTGAATCTGAGCCATGAACACAGGGTCAGGTTGCCTGCGGAATACGTTCTGCTCGCCAAGACCCTCGCCACCATAGACGGTATCCTGAGGACACTGGATCCATCGTTACAGCCCAGTGTCGTGGCTGCGCCTTATGTGAAAAAAATGATGACCGAGAGATTCAGTCTGGAAGATGTCAGAGGAGGCCTTGGAAGAAGTCTTCTTCAATTGACCGGACTGATAAACGATGTTCCCGAACAGATCTCCCAGATACTGCTGGATCTCGAAGGTGGACGAATGACCATTAACATCAGAGATCCGGAAGTCACCAAGCTCAGGCACGCCCTTAGGGGACTCGGAATGGATCTGCTTTGGGGCTTGATCGCCGCAGGTCTTCTGACTGGGTCTTTACCCAGCTTGATGACTCCTGGTCCTGCACCAAAGGCCGCAATTTTTTGCATCGCAGGTGCAGGGCTGATAGCAGTTGCAGGAACCCTCAGGTATGTTTTCAGCCCCATGGTCCGACGCATGAAACTGCGCTCATGGCTCGAGAGACGCTGGAACAATCAAAAGGATTGGTAACACGCAAGAGCTAGCCATTTTTGAGCTTGCTGATTTTCAGCTTTGCCCGCCTGATGTTTTCCTTGGCTCCTTCATTGTATGGATCCAACCTGGTCGCCCTTGTCCAATAATTCACGGCTTTGGTATAATGAACGATGGCCTGGGCGGTTTTTCCGGTCCTGGCATCCCTGTTGCCCAACACTCCATGGCACAGGCCCAATTTATACAGTAACTCCAGCCTGCGCCTGTCTTCTCTATATGCGCTCGAATATTCCTTCAATGCCTGCTCGTATTTTTTATTGCTATATAAGGCATCTGCCTTAGCGAGCATCTTGTCCGTTTTCTTTCTCAGCCTCAGGTCTATTTCCCTGTTGACGGGAATGAGCCTGGGAATCGCACCTGGCGGGGCTTTAGCGGATATTTTTTTTGACTTCGAAGGGAGCCTTTTTTCCGTGTCGCTGCTTTCAGGACTCTCTTGCCCATCAATTGCAGGTTTTGACTGTTTTTTCCTGGCATCTTTTGCAAAGACCACTTTTGAAAATTTTGGCTCTGGCTTGGAATCAGAAACGGATACATCGTTCGTCTTCTTGGACATCGATCTTACAAGCGGTAAATCATCCACTACCATTTCGTTTGCAGATTTTATCTCTCCAGTAAAATCCCGGAGTTTCTCAAAATCCTTCATGCCCTCCTCGCGCACAAACAAAAAACCCGCGATGGACTTGCCCTTCAACTTGCCCTTGTAAATATGTTCCAACTTGAAATGGGAGCCATGGTATTCAGGATAAAGGACCCTGTAGAATTTGATATCATCTCCAACTTGTTCAACGTTGAAGTTGGTGTCTCCAGCGTTGAGTGCACGATATTCCCATTGTCCTGAATAGCTCACTGCGCGAGCCGAATCACACAAGAGCAACGAGACAAGGGCCAGAGAAAAACATGTCAATGTACGCAAGACATCCTCCCCGCAAAAAATTGATATGACAGACTACGCGAAGCAATCAAGACAACTGCTTGTCGATATACTCTCTGATGATCTGCTCTTCCACGGGATCCAGGTCAATGAATCGTATCCCGGCACCAAAGTCTTCATCAGAAGGAACGGAGACCACCTCACCTGTTGTCTCTATCACTCCCTCAGAACCAGGGATGGAGAACCTGAGTCCCACCTTGGTGCCGATGGGATGGGGGATGGTCCTCTCAAAAAAGACTCCCCCCACCGAGAGATTGCCCGCCTGCTGGAAATACACGTCATCACCCTGGTACTCTTCGACCCAAATATTTACCGGGACCCTGATATCACGACGACGGTCCCCTTTGCGACGTTCATCCTCAATTTCAAGATTTTTTTGATCTGCTTTTTCCTGCCGCCTGTCGTTATTTGCCATTGCCTACTCCTGCCAATAATTTGCATCATCATAAACGCGCGATGCAGGATTCGAACCTGCGGCCTTTGGCTCCGGAGGCCAACGCTCTATCCAACTGAGCTAATCGCGCACCAGGTAAGAAATATATTCATAAGGGCAGAAGCTTGCAAGTAAAACCTGGATTCTCAACACTCAGGAAAGGCTGCGACATGAAATAAAGCGGACACATGGGCGTTTTTACAGGTCTGTCATAATCCCTGATTTTCAGTTCAGGTTTTGAACCATCAGGTTTTCGGTGTCTTGCTCTTTTTCTTCCGGGGAAAAACCCGTGAAGCGTACCCCCATGCCTACCATTACGCGACGAGGATCCCCTGCGGGAGTACGATCCAGAAAGCACAGGTGGATCACTTCTGCCATGGCGGTCATCTCGGCATCACTCTGGGGAAAGGAAAAAGTTATCTCCATTTTACTTCCTAAAGGATACGGGTCAGGTGTCTCGATGAACATGCCCCCTTCCGAGATGTTCCTTGCGATGCCAAAAGATGTTCCCCACGGTCCAGTGATGTAGATGGAGAAAACCTTGTCCAACCTGCTGCCCATTCTGCGCTCAGGGGGTTTGTTCATAGATGGTCTCCTATCTCCTTGTTATCCTACATGGTACTACATGTAGGATAAAGTAGTCAAGAAACAGATATGAAAAGGTCGGGAGATTTCTGATTTGCAAGAAGAAACCAAAACCCCAAATCTCCCTCGAAAATTTATAAAGTTGCAGCATCTTCGTAGGCCCGCGGCCGGCGTAGCTGCCCGTAGCTTCGAGCTTGCCGAGAAGCCAAGGGTAGCTAGCCGTAGACAGGGCCGTACCACACGTTCCAGGGTGATTTTCATCATCTGCGGGTGACGCCAAAAGCGTCATGACGACTCCCACACTATTGAATCAGATTTCCCAGATTGGAAGCGAGGTGGTAAATCATGGAAAACGGTTGTTGTTGACAGAACCTGCTTATACTAATAAGGAACTTGTATGCCACGAAAGAAACTTGGAGAGATACTCCTAGAACAGGGCCTCATCGACGAAGAGGATCTGGATGAAGGACTTCGTTACAAGGAAGAATCCGGTTACCGTTTGGGAACCGCCCTGGTTGCCTTGCGAATCATCGCCGAATGGCAACTGACCGAGGCGCTTGGAAAGGCTCTCGAGGTAGAGGTAATAGACCTTGGCACCTTACGTCCTTCAAAGGCAGCATTGAGAAGAATACCGGTACGCCTGGCTGAAAGATTCGATCTCATACCCATCAAGATCACGGGAAGGGGGAAAAACAGCAAACTCCTCGTAGCCATGAGCGACCCGTTGAATCGCCCCCTGATAAAAAGAATGGAAGACATGGCCGATTGTCAGGTGGAACCTGTGTTGGCATCGCTTTCAGCCATTCAGCGCGCCATCAGGAGGCATTATCATGGGGGTAAGCGGGGCAAAGTTCTGGACCACGCCGAAAAAATGAAAGGCAACAGGAACTCTTTAAAGAAAAAAGACAACAAAACAAGAGAAGGAACAAGGCAGATTGCTCTATCGCACTTGCAGCGGGAACTTGAGCGCATGGAGCAAGCGGAGGAGTCCCTGAAGAAAAACGTGCCCATGATCGAGACTGACCAGGGCAAAGGACAAGCTATGGAACTGAAATTCAGGGCTCTGTTGCACGCCATGATAAAAAAGGGGCTAATCACGGGGAGCGACTATGCACAGGCCCTGAATCATGTCCTGGAAGTAGATCAAAACAAAAGTTGATTTTGTATTTCACCCACCCTTGGCCCAGACCATTCCAAAGATTGATTGAATCAACCAGGACTTTACGTCTATAATTGCCAAAGGTACGCACCGTTTGAATTCATGCTGGACCAAAGGCAAGACATTGGAGATTATGTCCTGATGACAAGGCCTTCATTTTCATACCTCGTGGCATCATTGGTAGCTTTTACATTTATCATGACCCCACCTGCTGATGCCCGAAGAAGACGGAGAACCCGCGCACGTGTTGGTTATGTTTCCATAGAATCATTGACTGACAAGGCTCGTGTGTACATCGACGGCAAATACATTGGTAAGACCCCTTTTGAGAAAAAGCTGAAATTCCGGCCTGGAAAACACAAGTTAAAGGCCACCAAACCAGGATTCATGAGTTCGGAGATGCCCTTCACCATACGTAGAGGCCGAACCACGAATCTGACCATCGACCTGCTCCCGAGTTCAGGATTCGTTAAATTCGACTGCAATATTGAGGGGGCAGAAGTATACCTGGACGGCAAACTGCTGGGCAATACACCCCTGATAAAAGACATACCCCTGGGAGAGCATGTTGTCACAATTACCAAGGAGACATACAACGATTTCACCACACAGCTGGTTGTGACAACCGGCAAAAAGGCGTTTATCAACGGAAAGCTGACACCTTACAACGACCTTACACCAGAAGCCCTCGCCATAAAGAGAGAAAAACAGGAGAAGGAACGGCAGGCGGCCGAAGCCAAAACACGTTTGGAAGAATCAGTTCATGTTCAGCCTGTTGATGAAGCCCATTGGTATGATGACTGGTACGAAAAATGGTGGTTTTGGACGGCGGTAGGGGTAGTAGTCGTAACCTCGGTGGCGGTTCCTGTTGCTACTTCTTCTGGAGGACCTCAAGCTGGTCTAAACGATCACGAAGGTAAATACACCATCAGTCTGCCCTGACAACAGTCCCATCCTGAGTTTTGAGATGGGCACTAGTAGGGTGGCACCTGTTTCTGCCTCGGATTTGAATGCCCGGACGGCGGTCGGCAACGCCCCCTCAACCGGTTTGCCGAATTGTTCCATCGTTGGGGCACGATGCCCCGTAGGAGCGACCGGCAGGTCGCCCCTACACAACACCGTCAGTCAGTAGGGGGAATGACCTGGTCCATGCCATCAGTGTCATCACCAGGCTTCGCATTTTCCCCATAAATGGCCTTGTCTCCATAAAGTGAACGAAGAGCAAATTTTGCAGCTCTTGAGCAATACAAGGGTTGAGCATGTCCAATCTTGGGCACAAAATGATTCTCCGCCTCGGGATATGGCAAAATTGCATTGGTAGGTGGCCAAATCATGGGATCCAGCGCATAATAGACTGAGTAAAAGCGTATGCTTTCGGGCAATGGTCTCGCGTTCAGCTTTTTCAGAAACTCGCTACCAGGCATCAGTTGCAAGCCGCTCTCCCCCTGGACTTTCCGAATATAGGGCAGCCACCCGGCAGCTGAACGTATTCCCTTGTGAGGTACTGCGGCCAGTGCTGCCCAGGTTCCCTGGTGAGGTGAGGAAAGAAAAACACATTTCTTTACAGGAAGTTCAGAAACCATTCCATGCTGGACCATGGTCCTGATTATTATCCCCCCCTGGGAATGCCCCAGCAGAAAAACCTCCTTCACGCCGGTCTTGTCCACCAGGTCGCGAAGCAACTCCTCGAGTTGCTGGGCGGTGAGTGTAATGTCCTGACTATATGGAAAGCCGCCCCATACAAAGGTAAACACATCGAACAAATCCAAGCCCAGGTATCGCTCGAGCCTGTTGAAACTGTTGGGAGTCTGCATGTAACCGGGCACAAAAACCAATAAACGTGACTGTCCGCCATACTTCCCAAGGCGTCTCTGTTTGTAGGTATCCTCGTACAAGGCTCTTTCCGAGATATGAATGGAGCCATCCACAAAGTTTTTGGCCACCAGGTAGGTCTCTTCCACTGCAGAAAGTCCCATGGTAACTGCCCCGAGGTACTTTTCACGGGGAACCAATCGCGCGTT
>JALVPF010000551.1 GCA_027031935.1 Myxococcales bacterium
ATGAGAGAATTGCCGAGGGATATGCAAAGAAAAAAAAAGATCGATAAACTCAGGTTGCATCTTGACATGGGGTTGACTTTCCTGCTAAATGCTCCCTCGCACTTGAGTCGTGATGACTCTTTTACTGAAGGGCCGCTAGCTCAGTCGGTAGAGCATCAGACTTTTAATCTGAGGGTCCAGGGTTCGATCCCCTGGCGGCTCATGGAGTTTTGATATGTCCCCATCGTCTAGCCAGGTCCAGGACACCGGCCTTTCACGCCGGCGACAGGGGTTCAAATCCCCTTGGGGACGTTTTTTTCCATTTATTTTCGGTGGGGAGTGTCGTCATGTCACTTGAGGAGGACATACAGGAGATCAAAAAAGAAACCATCCAGTCTCATAATCTTATCATAAAAACTGACAACCTGGTGGCCAATCTGGCTTCAGAGATCAGACAGATTCAAAAAAAACAGGATCGATACGAGCGAAAATACTGGATAAACTCTGTTGCGGCTTATGTCATTATTGCCGCTTTGAGTTTCGGTGGTGTTTACATAGGCTTTGATGCAAAGGTGGGAGCAATCAAGTCTGAAAAGAAACAAATCGAAGAGCAGCTTGCCAAGACAAAAAAAGATTTGGAAGCCTTGCAGAAAAAGATCTCCATTCGCGCTCAGCAGGAAAAATCTGTTGAACATCTTTTGAGGCTGAAACGAGAGAAGCGTTTTGATGATGCACTGAAAGTGGCCTCTGATCTCGATACCAACCGCATGTCTCCGGTGCTTGGGCGTCTGGTGTCCAGGGAGGCTGACGAATTGAGGCAATGGATTGGTTCAAGTGCTTTAGCTGCAGGAAAGTCGCTTCTGGAAAAGGGATACCTCAGACGGGCACTGCGACAATTCAACAGGGCATTGGATGTTGAACCACCTGGCTCGGTGTCTGGACAAGCACATTATCACCGTGCGGAGCTCTTGCTGAAACTCAACAAGAGCGCAAAGGCTGCCGAGGATTTCATAGCCGCGCAAAAAGTAGCCCCAAAGGCCTCTTTTGCAGACCTGGCCTTGTTCCAGGCAGGAGGAAGCCTGGAGTCTTCGGGGGATGTTCCTCGCGCCCTCAGTGCATATACAAAGCTGCTCAAGGAGTATCCGGGGAGCAAACGGGCATCTGCAGCAAGGCGAAGGATCGCACGCTTGACCCACAAGAAACTGAAGCCTGCTTCGGCACCTGTAGTTCCTTCGAGTTCAGGCGGTGATGAAAAAAAATCTGGGAAAAAAGATGAAAGCAAGTCTGAAAACAAGAAACCCGACCCTACGAAAAATTCTTCGCAGACCCCTGCCCATCAATAGGCCTCAAATCTTCCACCCTCTGGAATCAGATTTTTCAGATTGCTTGTGAGGTCACATAGATGCAAGGAATCGTCCGCAGTCGTGGATTGCCCACGTAGAGGCATCACCTCACCGAAAAAGAATCTGCATCATGGACAAAGAGATCGCAAGCGAGGTGGGATATCAGGATAGGTAGCAATCAGCCCTGCGGCTGATCTCCCTGGGGCATTCCTTCCATGTTCTCCAGCTGCTTCATCAGTTGATGGATTTGTTTCAAGCGCAAGGAGTTTTGAGTTATGTATTTCTTGACCAGCCTCGTGTGATACCTGTGTAACTCGTCCACTTTCTGATAGACTATTGCCAGCCTCTGTTGCATGGAGTTGAAAGATTGCAGATCACTCGTGATGTGGCAGTTGATGCCCAGCTTTTCAAATCGTTTACGCCAATCCCTCGACCAGGTTCGATACTTGCGCAGAAATTCGTCTCTTTGGGTTTTACCTGTAAAGACCTTCGTGGTTTCCTTGAGATCTTCCTGTCTCATGCGACCAAGGGCATCACGGCAGTCACGCAAGGCCAGGTCAGTAATCTTGCCCTGGTGCTGATTCGCATTTTGTACCGTCAGTTCTGGAAAACGTTCCGACAGATTGCTGATGACACCTGTGGCCACACACACAGCAGTAAACAACATCAGCGATGCAAAGAAAATGTATACAGCCCACCTGAACATTCTCAGGAAAGTCCAGACCTTTCTTCTTGGCTTTTTGGGAGCAGCTTCGTCCATGGGATGAAGTTATCAATCGTGCTCACATGCTGTCAATTCCACCTTTGCCAATAAGGAAAAAAATGTTTAGACTGGCTATGGAGGGTCAGGAGGAGAGTGTTTCATGAAGTGGCTACTCGTGATTATTGCAGCTTTTGCAATGTCTTGTTCTACAAGTCAGAATCCAGGCGGGACTTGTTCGTCATCTGCAGACTGTGATGATGAAAATCCATGTACCGCTGACATCTGTACCGACAATGGTTGCGATTATAGGCCTAACCTGGGTGCTTGCGATGACGGTGATCCTTGTACGCAGAATGACAGGTGTACGGACGGGCTGTGTGCCGGAACCGGGTCGTGTTCCTGTGGCGATTGGGACCATGACGGTTTTGATGACCAGGCATGTGGCGGCACGGACTGTAATGACCAGGTACCGGAGATTCATCCCGGGGCAGATGAAGTCTGTGATGACAATGTGGATCAGGATTGCGATGGAGAAGACGAATCATGCTCCTGCGTTGACTGGGATGAGGATGGCTTCCAGGACCAGGCATGCGGTGGACTAGACTGCGATGATCATGTGCCTGAGGTTCATCCAGGCGCAAGCGAAGTATGTGATGATGGGGTGGACCAGGACTGCAACGGTCAGGACCAGTCCTGTTCTTGTGTGGACCTGGACGAGGACACCTTTCAGGATAAAGCCTGTGGTGGGCTGGATTGTGATGACAACAACAGTATGGTCAATCCCGCTGCAGAAGAGATATGTGGCGATGGAATAGATCAGGATTGTGATGGCGAGGACCCTGAATGTCCATGCCAGGACGAAGACCAGGATGGATATATCGCTGCATATTGTGGAGGGAATGATTGCGACGACCTGAGGTCAAACGTGAATCCTGGGCTTGATGAAGGAGACAATGGATTTGGATGCCTGGATGGTCTGGATAACGACTGTGATGGACTGTACGATTCGCAAGAGTCTGGCTGTGACCCTGCAAACGACTCTTATTCCAACATGGTTGACCTTTCGGGAAGTGCTCTTCGCCAGGCACTTCACAATCGAATAGATGATCATACCTCCCTGGGATATGATTCTGCCAAGGAGTTCATGTTTTCGGAGCTGGATAACAGGCAAGGCAAGGTACAGTGCGTGTATACTGGAGAATGGGTAGATACATGGGGCATACCAAACAACAACGAAATGAATACCGAACATACCTGGTGTCAGAGTTGGGGTGCAGACCATGAACCTGCACGAAGTGACCTGCATCATCTTTTTCCGAGCCTGAGTACAGTCAATTCACGCAGGGGAAGTTTGCCATTCAACAAGGTGGCGCAGGTTACCTGGAGCAGGGGCGGGAGCTTTGCCGGATTGGACGCAGCGGGACACAGCGTGTTCGAACCCCGTGATGAACACAAGGGTGATGCTGCCCGCGCCCTGTTTTATTTTTCCGTCAGGTACGAGATGAGTATCACCGATTGGATGGAAGACGTGTTGCGGAGGTGGAATGCCCTGGACCCACCCGACCAGAAAGAAATACAAAGGTGTGATGGTATCGAAAGCCGACAACACAATAGAAATCCATTCGTGGATAGACCGGGTTTCGTGGACAGAATCCCGGATTTTTAAGCCAACATCAGCCATTCCACCGGATTCTAGATGTGCGACGATCCTGTACCGTTCAATGGTAAACTGTTTGACGCGTTCCAATTTTTAGTAACCTGGCTAGAAAATATACTGCAATGCAGTGACTTCTCCGGGGCGAATTACGATCCTGACTTTCTTTTCTATGCCTGCCTGTATGTTCTTCATGGTGACATTATATTTTCCGGGCTTCAATTCCATTTCGGTAACAGGTGTCTGTCCAACGTACTCGTCTCCCACGAATACTCTTGTCTCAGGTTCTGTTTTCAATATCAAAAATCCAAAAACCGTTTTTTCATCCTGATCGGACTGCCCGGTGTCATTCGCATGGTTCATGCTGTCTTGTTTGTTTCTGCCGTCGGTGCGATCCTGCTGCTCTCCACCGTCGTGCACGTCAGCGAACTTTGTTGAGGACGAGGAGTCTGCTGCAGGTTGAGCGCCACCATCGGAATTGAGGTGTGCGTTGAGTACGATCGAGTCAGGCGTATTGCGGCGATCTGGTACAGCCCTCCCTGCATCCGGTGCTGCTGGTGAGGAGACGTGAAGTGTTTTTGCTGATGGAGGAACATCACCATTTATGGTCATTAACAGGCCTGCTATGGAGACAAGTCCCAGGGAGATTACAATGGCAGCACCGAGCCAAAGAAGCGCCTTTCTTTTTCGTTTGATTGGCTTGTCTCCCGAAGACTGATTCTCTCTTGCAGCCAAGGGTGCCATGGCACCAGTAAAGTCTTTTTGTACAGAGGAGCTTGAAGCGGCATCATCGTCTGGATCTATGTCGGAGAACAGGTTCTCTTTTCCACTGGGTGAAATGGAATTTGTTGCAGCTTCTTTTTTTTCCTTCCGGTCACTGAGTAAGCTCTCGATGGTCTTGCTGATTTCATCTGGCCGGCTATGGGGAAAATCTTGTCTCAAGACATCCATGAGCGCTGTTCGCAGCTGCGCTGCTGTCTGGTAGCGTTTTTCCGGGTCTCTACGCAGCAGCCCCATGACTATGGTTTCCAGGGAGACAGGGATGTTTTGGCGATATTGAGCGGGTGAGGCTATGGGCTCTTCACAAATCTTCTTCACGGTCTTGAATTCGCTGTCAGCCTTGAAGAGCTTTCTGTTTGCGAGAAGTTCCCACATGACTATGCCCATGGAAAAGAGATCGCTCCTGGCATCCATGTCTTTGGATTCGATCTGCTCAGGAGACATGTAGCGAAGTTTTCCCTTGAGCAAACCCGTACGAGTGACCACTGACCTGTCTTCTGTAAGAGCGATTCCAAAATCAAGAAGTTTTATCCTGCCGTCATAGGTAACCAGGATGTTCTGCGGACTGATATCCCTGTGAACCAGATTGAGGCTTTTACCCTGCTCGTCTTTAAGATTGTGAATGTAATCCAGGGCGTTTGCCACCTGTATGCAAATGCGTGTGATTACGGATACAGAAATGCGTTCGCCTTGCCTCTTTGCTGTTTTTACCAGCACCGTCAGGTTGTCCCCAGCCGGGTATTCCATGACGATGTATGGTCGACTATCTATACTTCCGCTTTCTAAGTACCTGACCACGTTCGGGTGTGAAATTCGTTCGAGAAGTCTCGCTTCATCCAGGAACATGGCTCCTATCTCGGGTTCATCCCGAAATTTCTCCTTGAGTACTTTTAGTACGACTAGTTGTCCGTCCGTTGAGGACTTTATGGAGTGGGCCAGGTAGACGTCTGCCATGCTCCCGGAGTCCAAAAGGGCTAAGATTTCAAACTCCTTGATCGTTATAGGTATGTCCAGAGTCAATTTCATGACTCTTGCCTCCTTGGCACATGATTCATTAGGGCGATTGTCGATGAACGCAATCTTGATGTCAAAAGGGATCCTGATCACAAGCGATCTGGGAAATCAGGGGAAATCTTATTCTCTTGACAGCTTGTCGGGCGCGACGCTAGAAAGATTTTCGAAACTAATTGCACTGTGATCCTGGCCCTGTCAGGATACATCTTTCAACAGGAGTGTGGACTATGGCATCTCGTTCCTACATGTTGACCAAGTTGCAGGCCGGTGTGGACCGCGAGCAGGTGGTGTCGGCGGTGCAATCCATAGAGGCTATTGCCGAAGTGGTCTTTTGTGAGCCCGTGGTTGGGGCTTTTGATGTGGTCGCCACAGTTGAGACAGAGCGACCTGTCGAGGAAATTACACGAATCATTCAGGGTCTGGAACAGGTCGAAAATGTGGTCGCCTTGAAGGTCAATCATTTGCCAGCACGTGACAGGATGTGGAACAACTTCAAGGCAATTCCCATTACGACAGGAAAGTGAGGAGGTCTCGTGTCCATGGATACCTCTTCAATCCCGTCTTCTTCCGGGAACGTGGAACGGGTAAATCTGGATGTGCTGGACGAGATAATCCGGCAACATGGTGCTGGTTCTGGCTCCTTGATTCCCATATTGCAAAAAGCGCAGGACGCTTATGGATACCTGCCTAAAGAGGTCATAGAACGTATCAGCCGGAGCCTGTTGGTGCCGTCGAGTTCTGTCTACGGCGTGGTGACCTTTTATGCCCAGTTTCGACTCAAGCCCGTGGGAAAACATATTATCAGGGTTTGTCATGGCACCGCATGTCACGTTGCCGGAGCGGAGAAGATCACCGAAGCTTTTGCCAGGGATCTTCAAGTGGCAGATGGAGAGACCACCGCAGACAGGCTGTTTACCCTGGAGTCGGTGGCATGTGTCGGCTGCTGCTCCCTGGCCCCTGTGGCCATGATCGATGGTGAGACCTTCGGTCGTCTGGATGGCAGAGGGGTGTCGAAGGTTATCAAACGATACCGCAGACAAGAGCGAAAAGACTGAAGCGCTGCTTCGGAGGATTGATATGGCTACTGCGGAAAAAACGAAGATCCTGGTAGGCTTGGGTGCCTGCGGTATTGCAGCCGGTGCCCAGCGAACGATGGATAGCCTGAAACAACGAATCGATGAACTGCGCATGGACAATGTGGAACTTGGTGTATCTGGCTGCATGGGGATGTGCTATAGGGAGCCCTTGGTTGAGGTTACTCTTCCCGGAAAGCATTCGGTGGTATACAGCGGGCTGACCGAGGAGAGGGTCGACAGGTTACTCGATGAGGTGGTCAGCAAAGGCCAGATTATTGAGGACTGGGTTGCAAAAGCGGATGACATGGCAGGTTCAGAGGATGCTTTTTTTGAAAAGCAGCATCGAATTGTTCTTCGCAATTGTGGAAAGATAAACCCGGAGAACATAGACGACTACCTGGAAGTAGGTGGATACACGGCCCTGAAAAAGGCTTTGGAGCAAATGAACCCCGAGCAGGTTCGCGATGAAGTGACCAAAAGCGGTTTGCGGGGCCGAGGCGGCGCTGGTTTTCCCACCGGTATAAAGTGGGGCTTTTGCGCAGGTGCTCCCGGGGATGTCAAATACATGATCTGCAACGCCGACGAAGGCGATCCTGGAGCGTTCATGGATCGTTCTGTGCTCGAAAGCGATCCTCACGCTGTGTTGGAAGGCATGGCCATAGCAGGCTATGCCATAGGCGCCAAACAGGGCTTCATATATTGTCGTGCGGAATACCCCATAGCCATACGGAGACTTGGTATCGCCATAGAGCAGGCCATGGAGCGGGGGTTTTTGGGCGATGGTATTTTCGGAACCGACTTTTCCTTCAAGATAAAGATCAAGGAGGGAGCGGGCGCCTTTGTTTGCGGTGAAGAGACCGCGCTCATGGCCTCCATCGAAGGACGCCGTGGAATGCCGCGGCTCAGGCCTCCATTTCCCGCCATTGAGGGGCTGTGGAAAAAGCCCACCAACATCAATAATGTGGAGACCCTGGCCAACATCTCATGGATAATAAACAAGGGCGGGGATGCCTTTGCCGCCCTTGGAACCGAAAAGAGCAAGGGCACCAAGGTGTTTGCCTTGGCCGGAAAGATCAACCGGGGTGGCCTGGTCGAGGTTCCAATGGGTGTGACCATCAGGGAGGTGGTTGAACATATCGGCGGTGGAATCAAGGATGGAAAACGCTTCAAGGCGGTTCAGATGGGAGGTCCGTCCGGTGGATGTATTCCTGAAGAGCTTGCCGATACGTCCATTGATTACGATTCGCTGAATCGTACTGGTGCCATCATGGGCTCGGGAGGAATGGTGGTCTTAGACGAGAGTACCTGCATGGTGGACACTGCAAGGTTTTTTCTCAACTTCACCCAGGAAGAGTCCTGTGGAAAGTGCACGTTCTGCAGAGTGGGAACAAAACGAATGTTGCAGATCCTGGAACGCATCACGGAAGGAAAGGGCAGGGAGGGAGACATAGAGTTGCTGGAAGAGTTGGCAGCTACCGTAAAAAAGGCTTCCCTTTGTGGACTGGGACAGACAGCCCCCAATCCAGTGCTCACCACAATCAGGTATTTCAGAGATGAGTACGAAGCCCACATAAAGGAAAGAAAATGTCCTGCAAAGTCTTGTCGTGCGTTGATAACCTACAAGATCAACCCGGATATCTGTGATGGATGCCATGTTTGCCACAGGGTGTGTCCGGTGGATGCGGTGCAGGGTGACAAAAAAGAAGTCCATTCCATAAATCCTGATTTGTGTACCCGCTGCGGCCTTTGTAAAGAACGCTGCAAACCGGGTGCAATCTTCATCGAGTGAGGAAGACGCCATGGCGACCATAGAGTTCAGCCTTGATGGCAAGACAGTAACGGCACAAACAGGCGAGACTATCCTGGATGTAGCGAGACGGCACGGAAAAAGCATCCCTACCCTGTGCTACGATCCACGCTTGGAGCCGTTTACATCGTGTTTCCTGTGCCTGGTGGAGATGGAGGGTAAACCGGGTTTTGTGCCCTCCTGCGCCACAAAGGTCGTTCCGGGCATGAAGATCGTCACTGACAGCCCTGAGGTACACAAGGCCCGCAAGTTGGCTCTGGACCTGCTCATGTCAGCTCACCAGGCCGACTGCGTGGCTCCCTGCAAGCTTCAATGTCCTGACAACATCGACATACAGACCTACATCGCGCAGATAGCAGCTGGAGATTTTTCCGGTGCGCTCCAGACTATCAAGCAGACCAACCCCTTTCCTTCGGTTTGTGGCAGGGTCTGCCCTCATACCTGCGAGATGCAGTGTCGAAGGAACAAGGTGGATGAGCCGGTGGCCATCAATCCGCTCAAGCGCTTTGTGGCAGACTTGGACAGGCTCTCGGATGAACCTTACATCCCCAAGATCTCGGAATCGACTGGTAAGGCAATAGCCATCGTGGGTGCGGGACCAGCAGGCCTTTCTGCCGCCTACTACCTCAGGCAGAAGGGACACGACATAACCGTGTTCGAGATGAACGAAAAACCCGGCGGTATGTTGCGCTATGGAATTCCATACTATCGATTACCTGAAGACGCACTCGACAGGGAGATCGACCTGATTCTCGGTCTTGGTATCGAGCTGAGGTGCGGACAGAAGATGGGAAGGGATTTTACCCTTTCACAACTCCATAAGGATGGGTATGACGCTGTATTGCTGAGCGTAGGGGCGTGGTCGTCATCCAGCATGAAGGTAGACGGGGAAGACAAGCCGGGTGTCCTGGCAGGAATAGACTATCTGTGGCAAGTAGCCTCAGGCAAGAGTCCGGAGCTTGGCAAGAAGGTGGTCGTCGTGGGAGGAGGAAACACCGCCATAGATGCCGCTCGTACGGCAAGGCGTACAGGGGCTGATGTGACCATATTGTACAGACGTACCCGCAAGGAGATGCCTGCTGAGGATTACGAGGTTGACGAAGCGGAAGCAGAGGGTGTGAAGATGCACTTTTTGGCGGCTCCCGTTGCTTTGGACGGCGCGGGAAAGGTGGAGAGAATCAGGGCCATAAAGATGAAGCTGGGAGAACCCGACAAGTCTGGTCGACGCAGACCCGAACCCATAGAGGGCAGTGAGTTCGACATAGAGGCGGATACTGTCATCGCGGCCATAGGGCAGAGGCCTGATCCCACGTCATGGCAATCGGCCAGGGGCCCTGGTGCCACTCGGTGGAACACGGTGGTGGCTGACGAAAGAACCTACCAGACCGAGGTTCCCTGGGTGTTTACCGCAGGTGACTGCCTGACTGGTGCTGCTACCGCCATAGAAGCCGTGGCCGGGGGAAGGAAAGCGGCCTTGTCCATCGATAGGTTTGTGCGCGGCATGCAACTGCTTGCCATAGGCAAGCCCTTTTCTGATTCACTGGGAAGGCTCGAGGATCTTGACGACGACATGTTTGCATCAGTGGAGCACATGTCACGGGTTCATGGAAAGGAACTGCCCGTACAGCAGCGTTTGGACAATTTCAAAGAAGTGGAGTTGGGGATCGATGCCACGCAGGCTTTGATGGAGTCTGGCCGATGTCTTGAATGTGGATGTACCGCTGTCGATACATGTACCTTGCGTGCTTATAGCGAAGAATACGATGTGGACCTGGAACGTTTCGATGTCCCCTTGGCGCTAAAGCCGGTTTTGGACGATCACCCCTTTGTAAAATACGATCCCAACAAGTGCATCCTGTGTAGCAGGTGCGTAAGAATTTGCCTCGAGCAGCAGGGAGTTGGGGCGCTGGGGCTGGTCAATCGCGGTTTTGATACGACCATTTCACCATCATTGGGACAACCGTTGCTGAGCACAAATTGCGATGCTTGTGGGCAGTGTGTAGACGCTTGTCCCTCTGGAGCAATGGAAGCAAAGCGGCCCCTGCCCAAACCAGGTCCGTATCTGTCGGACAACAAGCAGGTGGTTTGCGGTTTTTGTTCCATGGCTTGCAGGATGAACCTGGAGATGGCGGGCACGCACTATGTCCTGGCATCAGCCTTTCCCGGCGCCTTTCATAATCGCGGCAATCTCTGTGTGGACGGGAGATTCGGACACAGGTACTTGGAGACCCTGGATTTACTCCGCAAACCCAGTGTGGGGCGCGGAGATGAAGGAGTCGAAAGCAACTGGAATCATGCCTTGGACGAGGCTGCTGGTGGATTGCGCAAGGCCATGGAGAAAAAGGACCTCGCAGTGTTGGTCAACGGTGCTTTGACCAACGAAGAGGCGTATTTGCTTGGGAGGTTCGCAAAGACACGTCTTGGAGGCGCAGAGATTGTCCTGTTGGACGAACTGGACCTGTCCGCAAAATTTGCTGGGGCAAATGTTCCAGGCCTGGATGATCTTCCCAAGGCGGATTGTGTATGGGTGTTGGGTGATGATCCTTTTGAGACCGTTCCGGTGGCTGGAATAGGGTTGTTGTCAGCCGCAAAATCCGGGACACCTGCGCTTGTGGTCGGCAACAGACCAGGTCGGCTGGATGCAGAGGCTTACAGGGTTCTGAGGATTGGAAAAGACAATCTGGCCTCCTTGCTCAGCGCCCTGGCCCGGTACCTGAAAAAAAGAGACAAGGAGATACTTTCGACTTTGGGCATGGAGTTGGGCTACAAACCGTCGGTCCTGGTTGAGGCTGCAGAGCGTTTGAAAAAGGCAAAGCATCCTGTGTTGGCAGTGGACGATGCCATCGGTGCCGAGGCCAGTGCTGCTTTGCATGAATTGTGCAAGGTCATCTCCAAGAGGGATTCCATACTATGGCTGAGGCGTGCGGGTAATTCTCTCGGCAAGGAACTGATGGGTCTTAGACCTGGTGTCTTGCCTGGCGGAGTTGATGTCTCCGATGGCAAGTGGAAGAAAAAAATTGAGAAAGTCTGGGGTGAGAAGCTCATGTCCGGTGCTTCCAAAACCGGATCACAGGTTCTTGAGAGAATTCAGAGCGGAGATGTGGGAGGTGTCTTGATGATCAACACCGACCCCTATGGCTGTGGTCTGGTGGCTGATGATATCCCGGACGATGTTTATCTGGTGCTTGCCGATCTCCAGCCAGGAAAGCTGTTTGAAAGGGCTGACGTGGTGTTGCCGGTGGGTTCCGTGGCCGAGAGCGAAGGGACCATGACAAGCCTGGACGGACTGGTTCTGCCAACCAAGGCAGCCAGAACCCCCATGGGCGGAAAGACCCTGTTTCAGCTGCTTGGCGCGTTGGCGGACGCATGGGGTAAATCCATTCCCTTGGCAAAGCCCCAGCATGTATGGGATGAAATGGCCAGGCTGGACTCTGAGTTTGCTGCCTTTGGGCACCAAAACCTGAACATGGCAGGAGCCAGGTGGAACAACAGGAGATAAAGGGGATTGGCATATGAGAGTTACGAATCCTGTGAAATTTGGACTCATTTTTATTGCTTTGCTTGCAGTTGGTGCTTGTGAAAAGAAAAAGTCAGAACCGGTCAAGGTAGTGGCTGCAAAGGGAAAGGACGAGGTACGTGCCGTAATCGGCAGGGAGGGTGGAGAACTGTCTTTTGCCGATGGCGGTGCACGACTGATTGTTCCCGGGGGTTTGCTTCAGGAGGAAGTTACCATCTCTTTCAAAAGGGTGGATCCAACTTTTGATCTTTCAGGAAAGGATTTTGTTGGTAAAGCATACAGGATAAGTCCTAAGTTGACTTTCGCACCTGGTGCTGCCGAGCTCATGGTGCCAGTGGACAAGACCTTGCCAGGACTTCCATCAGATATTCATCTGCAGATGTATTATTACGACAAACTGCATTCAGAAGGTCCGGCCGGTCCTTCATTCGTTCATTCCTGGCAGCCTCAGCCCTTGGTCAAATTCACCGGGTTCAGCCAGGACCAGAAATATTTGAAATTCTCTCTCACCAAGACCATCTCGGATCGAGGAACCAAAAACCCCTTTGGTCTATTGCAGGTTGGATTCGATTTGCAGCAATAATTATTTGAACAGGGCTTCCAGCTTTGCCTTCGCATCATCCACATCGTCATCTGAGTCCAGTTTGCCGGTTCGGGCTTCAAAAGAGGCACAGAAGTTTGCCTTTTCCCTGTCCGGGACGTACTCGGTGAGGTTTTCCCTGCATTGGTTGTGAGCACCGGGGTCCCAGAACCTGCAGTTTTTACAACAGCGTAAATCCTTGTCGCAGGATGGGCAGGTGTCAGCGCGGACCACTTTATCGATGAGTACGATCTCGAATCCACAACTCCAGCAATAGAGTTTCTTTTTTGTCGTGTCTGCCACTTTTCACCTCCTGGTCTGATGGAAGGAGATTAGGCCAAGTTCCAGTATTTCTCAAGAGCATGGGACGGGTTTATTGACATTTTCGGGTCGTCTGCTGTGCCTGAAATTTTGCACCACCGACTTGAAACTGTTTTTATCCTGAAACCTCAAAGGCATTGAAGAGTCCGAAAATCCATTTATAACAATGAATTAGCACAGAAAGCAGTTGACAGCAAAAGTTGACTCTGGCATCTGTAAAATGCCAGGCGATGAAAGTAAATTTGCTGAGAGCTGTGGCGGATTGAAAAAATGTAAGTGATACGCCTGAGTCCGTTGGAAGTCGTTTTTTTCCATGGCGGGAGAGAAAGGGTGAGGTTGAGCAAAATGAGCAAGGAGCGTCGTGTGTTGGTAGTCGGTGGTGGTGTGGCTGGGTTGACTGCGGCCACAGCGCTTGCTGACAGGGGTATACAGACCATTCTGGTGGAACGCAGCACCGACCTTGGTGGCCATGCAGCCGAGTGGGCATGCATGGCCACGGACGAATGTGCCAGGTGCTCGGCTTGCATGATCGAAGACCTGAGGAGAAAGGCGCTGGAACATCCCGGGTTGGAGATTATCACCAATGCGAAATTGGATGGAGTCGAGGGAGGCGCAGGGGCCTATGATGTTTCTGTAAGTCCCTTTGGCACCGGCGCAGTCTCATGTGGACAAGGAACTGACCGGGTTCTTTCTTCTTCTCGGAAGTTGAACATCTCCTGCGTCGTCTTGACCACTGGTTTCGATGTCTATGATCCCGGCTCCGAGCCGCTTCTGGGCTATGGAAGGACAGACGGTGTTCTTACCCTGAAGGACATGGATGCAGCATTGAGGAGAGACGAGCTCGAGTCAGTCTTGCCTGAAAAGGACGGTCCCGTGCGGATTGGCTTCATACAGTGTGTGGGCTCCCGCGACAGGATAAACGGGCGTGGATATTGTTCTCAATTTTGTTGCAGGGCAAGCATAAGGATGCTCAACAGGCTCTTGTGGCTCAGACCTGACCTGGAAGCGGTGGTCTTTTATATAGACCTGCAGATCATGAGCAAGGAGTTCAAGGTTTTTTACGAAAAGGCAAAGCAGAAGGTCGAGTTTGTCCAGGGAGTGCCCGCCGAGATATTTTCTTCGGACAAGGATTCACAGCTCAGGGTTTACAGTAACGGCCAAGGTGAAGATAAGGCAAAGGCTTTTGCTTTTGACAGAATCGTGCTGGCTACAGGCATATGGCCTGCTGCATCAAAAGACGGGCTGCGGGACATGTTCGGACTTGGTGAAGACCAGTTCGGGTTTTTGAATGGGCAGGATGAGGATAAAGGGATCTTTGCTGCTGGAGCGTGTGCTGGACCTACAGATATTCAGGGTTCGAGACGTACGGCTCTGGCCACTGCAAACCAGGTGGCTTCCTGGCTTGGCCGCATTTCTTCCAACTCCAGTGCGGGAGGAATCCATGTCAACGCATAGCGAAAAAATAGGCCTCCTGCTCGAGACCTGTGATTCAGCCCTGTCCAAGTTGTTGCCCGAGGATAAACTCGTCAGCATGCTGGAAGATGAGAAGGGCATCTTTGTTTTTCCTGCTCCTAGTTGGACCGATGGAGATGCAGTTGCACGAATACGTAATACATGCCGGGAGAATGATCTCCATGGCCTGGTGATCTGCGGCCCCTCTCCCGAATCTTCTCAGGTGTCGGACTGGATCGAGGTGCAGGACCGGGATGAAGCTGTTGCGGTGGTTCATGCAGCGATCAGGGATCACGTATCTGTGAGCGATGATGAACAGGGTAAAAGCCTCGAGAAGATCGAGCGCCTGGTGCGAATGGCAATAGCCAGGTTACGAGGCTCATCTCCCATAAATGTGGTTGAAAAAGAAGTGCAGCGAAAAGTTCTTGTCATAGGCGGAAATCATGCTGCCTTTGAAACAGCTCGCGGCTTGGCAGCTTCCGGCTTGTCCGTGGTTCTTGCAGAAAGTAAACCAACGTCCGGATGTGTATACCCCCTGAGTGAGGACCTGGTCAGAGAGGTTCATTCGTCTCGGAACGTTGAGGTTCTGAAGGATGCGTCCGTGGAATACGTAGATGGTGGAGTGGGTGATTTCCGTGTGGAGTTGAGTACACCATCTGCAAGGCGATACCTCAACACTGGTGCAATTGTAGTTGCTGTGGATCTGGAGACCATCGATGGTCCTCTGTTACCCACGGTGGATGACGAGCGGGTTATAAGTTTGAGACGTTTTGGACAGCAGGTGACCGCCAAGGACGGTCCGTCGGATTCGGTGTGCATCTTGCTGGACCAGAAGGACGGTGAAAGACTCTGTGCAGCAAAGGCCGCAGTGGGTTTTGCGCTCGAGCATGTAAAGGCCGGCGGCAAGGCAAGCATAGTTGGCAGACATATGCCGGTGTACGGAACACAGGGCCAGGAAGTATATGACCAGGCCCGGTCGGCAGGGGTACGGTTTTTAAGGGTGGAAGATGCTCCTGTCATCGAACACAGCACCCATTGCCTGAACGTTTCTTTTACCGACACGGTGCTACCTGAAAAGCATTTTTCCCTTCAGGTGGATCGAATCGTGGTGCCGGCTTCCATGGGCCCATCCAAACGTCTTGGCAGCTTGGCCCATGTCCTTCGACAGCCACGGGATTTGATGGGTTATCTTCAGAGTGGCAATGTGAGGCACAGGCCCGTTGGCTCGCCAAGACGCGGAATATTTTTTGTAGGTGGTTGCCATGACCAGTGCGATCCTTCTCAGGCAGCCATGGAGGCCCAGGCTGTGGTGGACCAGGTAATCTCCCAGTTGCCCGAGGGCAAAATTCGCGTAGCTGCGGAAAAGATCATTTATGATACTGGTCACTGCGCCAGGTGCCTGAACTGTGTGCGCTCCTGTCCCCATGGCGCCATTCATCCTGACGAGGAGGGGCACTGGATGCAATTGCTGGATCCAGCTTGCTGGCAGTGTGGAATTTGCGTATCTGTGTGTCCAGGCCTGGCCCTGCAACATGGACGATTGCGTTTTGACCAGATTCATCAGACCTTGCATGTGGCCACTGCGGATTTGAATCAATCCGCTCCCGTCGTGGCTTTTGCGTGTCGCCAAGGAGCCATCAGGGCCATCGACGAGGCTGTGTCTCAGGGACTTTCGCTTCCTGATGAATTGTTGTTTGTAGATGTGCCCTGTGCGGGGCTGGTCAGTGATCGCATTCTTCTCGACGCCATAGAGCAGGGAGCAAGGGGAGTGATGGTACTCGGTTGCCACCATGATAATTGTCGCTCCATGTGGGGTTCCGATCTTACCAGCTCAAGAGTCGATGCCCTCAAGAATAAGCTTTCGGAATTGGGTGTGGACGCAAAACGCGTCTGCTTTCATCCAGTCGCTGCCAATGAGGCATTCAGGTTGGTCCACCTGCTCAATGATGCCATGGATGAGTTTCCCCAAGGGCGTGGCATTTCACCCGCGGGGAGGCGAGAACTTACGGCTGAGGCAGGACAGGAGGTGAGTCATGGCTAATGAGTGTGCAGGACGCGCTCTGAGCGAGATCGATTCTTTACCCTTGCGTCGTGCGTTGGTGGACGAGGCTGCGTGGCTTGCCGACCTTGACTACTGCATGACGTGTGGAAAGTGTACAAGCGTTTGCCCTTTGCACGGATACTCGTCTATGGATCCCCGCAAGATCGTGCGGCTTGTCATGCTTGGCGAAGAGCAGGATGTCATAGATTCTGATTTCATCTACCAGTGTACTACTTGCGAGCGTTGTTCTTATGTCTGTCCCATGGGTGTGAAGATTGGAAACATGATCACCAGGGCGCGCTCCATGAGACCACGGGACCAGGTACCAGGGGGCAGTCAGAAAACCGCGGATCTGCATCGTTCGGTGGGAAACAACATGAACCTGAAAACCGAGGATTGGCTGGAGACGGTAGACTGGATGAAGGAGGAGGCACAGGAGGATGTACCGAGCCTTGATTTTCCCATAGATGAACCTGGCTCAGACTATTTTGTGACCATCAACTCCAAGCTGCCTCAGTATTATCCATTGGACCTGCAGTGCATTTTCAAAATCTTTCATGCTTCCGGGGTGAAATGGACCATGCCTTCTACCTGGTGGGAAGGCACGAACTACGCCATGTTTTCGGGAGACCTGGATACATGGGAATTCACCCTGAGAAAGCAGGTGGAGCGGGTCGAGGAGCTGGGCATAAAGTACATGGCTTACACGGAATGCGGCCATGGGTATTTCGCAACTCTGGCTGGATACAAAAAATTCGGAATCAAGCCCAAGTTCCAGGTGATTCACAAGGTAAACCTTTATGCCAAGTGGTTACGCGAGGGGAAGCTGAAGGTGGACCCAAGCCGAAATCCACAGCGGGTCACTTTGCACGATCCATGTAACGTGAGCCGAAAGGCTGTAATGAATGGTTTTCCCGATATAATGGACGACAGCAGGTATGTGCTCAGCAAGGTTTGTGAAAACTTTGTCGAGATGTGGCCTAACCGTGAGCATAACTATTGTTGTTCCGGTGGTGGCGGTGCATTGATATCGGGATTTGCCAAGGCCCGCAACTACTATGGCCAGGTAAAGATAGATCAAATTGACAGGACCGGGGCTGACTTGGTGTGCGCACCTTGTGTCAACTGCCACGACGCCATAGAGGGGCTCGCCACCGAGTTCGAAAAGCCTTGGAAACCCATCCACCTCTGGGCCTTGCTGGCCAATGCCCTGGTGTTCGATTGATAGGAGGGGCCATGCCTGAACTGAAAGTTGGAGACAAGACAATAGCCTTGGATGATGAAGGATATCTGAAGGATTTTGAACAATGGACCCCTGAAGTCGCTCGTGTTCTGGCCACCCGTGAGGGATTGGAAGAACTCACCAATGACCACTTCGTGGTGCTCGACACCATCAGGGATTATTATAAAAAGTTCAAGGTAGCTCCAATTCTGAATCTATTGTGCCGTGAATGCGGAAAAAGTTACCGGGAGGTTCACAAGCTGTTTATGGGCAAACCGGGTAAAAGGGCTGCCAAGATCGCAGGCCTGCCCAAGCCCTCCGGCTGTGTCTAGAAAGGCACCCTGTCTCTACAAAAGACTGACCGATATGGGGCAGTGATCGCTGCCCATGACGTCCGTGTGGTGTTTGACCTTTCCCATGTTTTTTGCCAGTGACTCGTTTACAGCGGCGTAGTCCAGACGCCAGCCCACGTTCCGGCTCCTTGCTCCACCTCTGTATGACCACCAGGTATATGCACCGGTGAGATCCGGGTTTTGCTGTCTGAAAACATCCACGTAACCCAGCTTGATGAAGCGGGAAAACCAGGCTCGCTCTTCTGGCAGGTAGCCTGCGTTCTTCTCATTCTGTTTGGGACGAGCAAGGTCTATGGCTTGGTGCGCTATGTTGAAGTCGCCCATCAGCAGGATCTGCAGGCGTTTTTTACGCCAGGCAGCCAGGGTCTTTTCCAGGGCTGCGCAGAATGCCAGCTTGTAATCCAGGCGCTTGCCCATGTCCTGGGAGTTGGGAAAATAGGCAGAAGCTATAATCTGTCGCTTGTAGCGCACGGCCAAGAGACGACCTTCATCGTCAAAGGT
The DNA here is from genome assembly GCA_027031935.1 of Myxococcales bacterium. GTDB lineage: Bacteria > Myxococcota > B64-G9 > B64-G9 > B64-G9 > JALVPF01. The sequence continues at coordinate 18,344 of JALVPF010000551.1, forward strand.
CGACACACCGAGTCCCTCGATGATCTCATCGGGTTCTTCCCGGCAATAAATGGCAACCCCGGAGTAGCCCTTTTTCCTGGCCGAATGCCAGTAACTGTGCCAGCCATCGGGGCTCAGCAACTCAGGTGCCAACTGGTCCGGCTGCGCCTTTGTCTCCTGCAGGCAGATAAGATCGAAGTCGGACAGCACCTTCCACGGGGCCATGTCCTTTTTGATGACCGCTCGTATTCCATTGACGTTCCAACTGGCACACTTCACGCGATGGCTCCTTGTGTTCTTTGGGCTAGGATCAAAAATGCTTCCTTACGCCATGCGCTTTGTATAGCAAGCACCATTATCCCCGGTCAACTCTCTGTCTTTATGCATGACGATGCATGAGTGAGCATTGTTTTATTTTTGTCCCTGCGATACATAGATACTGCTCATTTTTTATATGGGAGGGAGTTGATGCGAACTTTATTCACAAGCCATATCTTGTTTTTCACTTTGCTGTTTTCCTGCCCTTCGTTGGCACAGGACAAGGTTCCAAAGGTGGTCCTTTCAGGCATTCGTTGCTATCACGGCGTGGACAAGGGAACTGGCCAGGTGCTGGGAGACCTGGTCTTGGAAGCTCTGCTCAATCGGCATGGAATAAGAGCCCTTGGGCCCAATGACATTACACAAATGCTCAAGGCCGAGGATCGTCGACGTTTGATAAGCTGTGATGACGAAAGCTGCCTGGTGGAACTTGCCGGGGCCATGGGGACAGATTGGCTCATAGGTGGCAGCGTGGGAAAACTGGACGATATCTTCGTTTTCAACCTTATGCTCATCGATTCAAAGAAAGCCAAGGTCACCAGTCGTGTAAGCCAGACCATCACCAAGCTCAAACTCGCTCCTGCCCTTGTGGGGCCAATGATTGACAAGTTGTTGGGCAGCAAGGCCAAGTACAACAAAACCTTGCCGGCCCTGGAGCGCAAAAACGACAGTATATCGAAACACGAACCCTGGAGTCTGCCAGAGTACAAACGTCATTTCATGGACTATAGAGACAGCCTGGAAAAAGGCCCATTCGATGGAAAAACGCTCGCTCAGGCCAGGAAGGCCCTCTTTGAAGATCTGGTATCGACTCCCATGCCCCAGGATTTCAAGTACAAGCGTATTGTCCTGTTTTCCTATTCAGGTGCCCTGGAGAGCGAGTTGCACAGGCAGTGGCGCATGTCGGTTACAGACAAAGCGGTGCTCGATGCCAGAAGGCGATTGAATGAATGGTATCTTTTCAAAAGGCAAATGGATAAGCTGGAATATGCATACAAGCGGGGATTGAAGATGGAGGAAAATGGCAGTGGTTCACGTTTGAGCAGTTTGCCTTTTGAAGTAAAACCCTCGGTTCTTGCCGAGCCTCCTCAGACCGCAACTGTAAAGCAATACCTGGTGAAGTGGAATGAGGGCCAGGCCGTGTTGAAACTGGCATTGAAGGAAGCTAAGAAAAAGAATTTCAAAGCCTTCAGGGCCTTGTGGTCTGAAGATGCCAAGGGAAAAAAGCACACCATTCGGAGCCGCTACGACGAGATTCAAAAGCGTTTTGGCCAGGGTTTTGATTATAGAACCTGTCGCAAGTCCATGCTCAGTTCCGGCGAAGTGGAGCGTAATTCAATTTCTTTACACCGGGACGGAATACTCTCTGTGTGCGTCATCAAGATCCACGACCAGTATGCTTCTTCAAAGAACGTATCATTGAAATTCGAAGGCAGGACCTGGCGTATCGACAGCTGGTAATCCAAGATTTCCCACCTCACTTGCGATCTCTGTGACTATGCTGCAATATCTTTTTCGGTGAGGCGAGACCTCGACGTGGGCGATCTGCGACTGCGGACGATTCTTTGTATCTTCGTGACCTCACAAGCGATCGCACCTACCAACGCAGGATTTTCGTAGGCCCGCGGCAGGCGTAGCTGCCCGTAGCTTCGAGCTTGCCGAGAAGCCAAGGGTAGCTAGCCGTTGACAGGGCCGTAACAGTGGATCTGGGAAATCCGATTCAATTGTGTGGGAGATTTGAGGTTATGGTTTTTCCTTGCAATGATCCAGGCCTTGTGGAATGCTGACTGAAATTGTTTTTTGGTCAGTTTTGTTCTAGCAGCCTTTGTAAGGGAGAGCGATGAGGTACGCAGAGACTGGATACAATCTTGAGGTTGACCTCTCCAGGGGAAATGTGGAGAGGGTCGAGACAGATTCCGATTTGGCCGAACTCTATCTTGGGGGACTGGGTACAAATGCAAAGATCCTTTGGGAAAGGGTGCCGGCTGATGTGGATCCTTTTTCTCCGGAGAATCTGCTCATATTTGGAACCGGCCTTTTGTGTGGAACTCCTGCTCCAAGCGCGAACAGGACGATCATAACGTCCTATTCCCCCCAGACCAAGTTGATGGCTTTTTCAATGATGGGAGGATTCTGGGCGCCCGAACTGAAATATGCCGGATATGACAAGCTTATAATAAAGGGAAAATCTCCAAAACTTGTCTACCTGTGGATAAAGGACGACAAGGTAGAAATTCGTGACGCTTCCCATCTCAAGGGAAAGGGCGCAGTGGAGACTTCTGAGATCATCCTCAAGGAGCTCGACGAACCAAAGGCGCAAGTGGCAGCCATAGGCATGGCTGGTGAAAACCGGGTTTTCTTTGCGTCCATCGAACAAGGTCGTTCCAGCGCCAGCCGAGGTGGGCTTGGCGCTGTCATGGGATCCAAGGGACTCAAGGCTGTGGTGGTCCGAGGATCGAAGGACGTCAACATCGCAAATCCTGAAGAGACCATAAAACTTTGTTCTGACGTGTTCGATTATATCGAGTACAGGGAAAGGCATCCCATAAAGGGTGTGCCACCTATCCTGGCAGGCATTGGTTCTCCCCAGGAGATGGCTGTTCATGACGAGCAATGGCATACCACCAACTTCGCCTGGGGAAATGCGCGGGTCCGTCGGAAGGATTTTTGGACCCCCGAGGTGGAAAAAAAGTGGACCTTCAGCATGGAGAGCGTTCGTGAGCGTTTTGTAAGTTGCTATAACTGCCCCATGAAGTGCGGCGCGACCATCAACATCCCTGACCTGAACCCATACATGATGAAGTGCTACTCCAAGCTCACCTATACCATGGCGTCTTTTACCGACCTGGATGCTGGTTTGAGAATGGCGCAGCGCGGAACCGAGTATGGTGTCGATGCCTTTTCCGCTCCCCAGGTCATGGCCTTCGCCTTGGAACTCTACGAAGATGGCATCCTGACCGATAAGGACTTTCCCGGAATGCCTGAAGATTCGGAGGGCAGATTCAACTGGCTGCTGGACAGGATCGTGAGACGAGAGGGCATAGGAGACATACTAGCCGATGGCACCTATTGGGCTGCCCAGCGCATCGGAAAGGGTGCAGAAAAATACGCCCACAACAACATCAAGAAACACGAGCAACTGCCTTTGAAGCTGGGAATGCTCAATCCTATCTATTTCCTGATGTATTGTACTGGCGAGAAGATAAACATCACCCAGATAGAAGGAAATTTTCCCCAGGCTCCTTTCCCCAAGAGGGAACAGCGAGAAGAGTTTGTCAAGGATTGGCCGCAGGTTCCTGATGAAAAGTTCAAAAAATATTTTCTGGACTGGGAACCCAGGGGGGAAAACTCCATTCCACACTATCCCACCATCGAGGCCACCTGCGAGATCGTGGATTGGCAGGAGAGAATGCACTACATCGATGATTCCACGGGCATGTGTTCAGGACTCTCCGCTTTTCCTCTGAAACCGCCTTATCACATGCACAATCTGCCCAAGCTGATCTCTGCCATTACCGGGTTTGAACTGGACGAAGAAGGCCTGGTCAAGATCGCCAGGCGGAATAGAACCCTGGTCAGGGCTGTGAACATCAGAAGAGGAATGAGGCGCGGAGATGAAAAGCCACCCGAGGACCACTGGAAAAGAAGATTTCCGGAGCTGGAGGAGAAGCTTCTTGATGCATACTATGAGTTCAAGGGATGGAACAAAGAGGGTATACCCAAGAAAGAGACCTTGGAAGAGTTGTCATTGGACTATGTGATTGAAGATTTTCTGCAGCGTGGAATCCTTGCGGATAGCGAAGATGAATCAACATAAGATAGCACACAGCCTGGACGATGGCAGAGGATGTGAACCGTGACAGCCAAGAAAAAGACGAAAATAATAAAGACCATCAAAGTTGACGTGGATTTGTGTAATGGTTGCCGGACATGTGAGCTGATCTGTTCCGCATTCCATGCCGTGCCCAGATACAGCAGCAACAATCCCGAACGTTCGCGAATCAGGGTGATACGAGATCCCCTTAGGGGTGTTTTTATTCCTGTCTATGCTGGTCAGTACACACCGGCGGAATGCACTGGTCGGGACAAATACATAATCGATGGAAAAGAATATGATGAATGTGCTTTTTGCAGGGCTTCATGTCCATCGAGGGGCCTGTTCAAGGAACCGGATTCCGGTCTTCCACTCAAATGCGACATGTGCGAAAGCGATCCATCTCTCGCTGAACCAATGTGCGTACAATGGTGCTTGCCTGACGCCTTGACCTATGAAGAGAGGGAAGTGGAGGTCGAAGATGAGGCGGAAAATGAACAGGAAGATGTGGAAATAGGGCTGGAATCGTTGGCTGACAAATATGGTTGGCAGAAGATTTTGGATACCGTAGCCCGGATGTCGAAGAAAGACTGAGACGTCAGGCCGAAAGGCAAGGATTGAAAATACCGTGGAAACAGTTGCCCCCTTCCTGGAGATAATTACCGAAATCAAACAGGCTGGTGCCAAGTCCTATGGCCTGTGCTACCAATGCGGAAAGTGCGACACCGTTTGTCCCTGGAACAAGGTGCGGGTTTTCAGTATTCGCAAGGTTATCAGAGAAGCTACGTTCGGATTGACAGAGGTCGAAGGTGAAGACATCTGGCGTTGCAGCACCTGTGGAAAATGCACGTCTCAGTGTCCGAGGGAAGTCAATCAGATCGAACTTGGAGTTTCATTGCGGAAGATTGCATCCGAATACGGAGTCTTCCCTGCACCCGTGCGTGGCGTGCGTGCGGCAAGAGGTAGTCTGACAACGGATGGCAATCCTCTGGGCGAAGACAGGTCGAAGCGTGCTGACTGGGCAAAGGGTTTACAGGTAAAGCCTTACACGGAGGACATGGAGGTATTGTATTTTGTCGGTTGTTATCTCAGCTATGACCCCAGAATGAAAAAGGTGGCAGTTGCCACTGTGGATATTCTCAACAAGGCAGGAGTCAAATTCGGAATCCTGGGTAATCGTGAAAGCTGTTGTGGAGAGAGTATTCGCAAGACAGGCGGCGAAGAAGTGTTCAGAACTCTGGCCAAGGGGAACATCAAGACCTTTATCGATGCAGGCGTGAAAAAAATATTGGTCTCCTCGCCCCATTGTTACCATACCTTCAAAAACGAATACCCGGAGTTCATGGTGAATTTCGAGGTCATTCATATGTCGCAGTTCATCTCCGAACTGATCGATGAAGGGCGGCTGAAGATAAAGGGGCAGTATGCCAGGAAGGTGACCTATCACGATCCATGTTATCTCGGACGTCACAACGGTGTTTATGACGAACCACGTCAGGTCCTCAAGAGCGTTGCAGGGCTTGAACTGGTGGAGATGCGTGACAACAGGCAAAACAGCCTGTGCTGTGGTGGAGGTGGAGGCAGGATCTGGATGGATACACCGAAGAACGAGCGGTTTTCCGATTTGAGGCTGGAGCAGGCGAACGAGACTGGAGCCGAAGTTCTGGCGACCTGTTGCCCATACTGCATCACAAATTTTGAAGACAGCAGGCTTGGCATGGACGACGGTGGACCTGAGATAAAAGACATAACAGAGATTATCCAGGAAGTTGTTTAGCCCATCTGGAGCGAGGACGAAAAGAATTGGAAAATAAATCAGCAGACAATCTTGCTGCCGACACCCTTGGGGATGTG
>JALVPF010000552.1 GCA_027031935.1 Myxococcales bacterium
AAGGAACTTTTTTTCCACAGGCTTTCTGCTCTTGCGTTTATCAATCTTTGGCCCATCTTTGTGTCTTTTGACCATGGCGGCACCAGGCCCCACTTGTAAAAGTAAACAAGCCTGGGTTTTGTGTTTGGTATTACCGCAAGCAGTTGTCCCGGAGCCGCATTGTACCTGGGTCCAAGGTTTTTGGGCTCCAGCGCCAGTTTGAAAGCCTTCTGAAGTTCCTTTGCCGGAGAGACTATCGCAAACCTGCCACACATGGATAAATCCTTTCGAAGATATTTGTTTAGCATATTTCCATGTAAGCCGTTGCTCAAGGCCTTGTTCGGGCATAAACTGGACGTCCAGGCCAAAGGAGGTCAGCGTATGAAAATCGCAGTAGCCGGTGCAGGATACGTGGGGCTTGTTGCAGGTACCTGTTTTTCGGAAACAGGGCACCACGTGACCATAGTCGATGTGCAGACGGACAGGATCGCACAGTTGAACGAAGGGAAGGTCCCTTTTTACGAACCAGGCTTGGCAGACCTGATGGAGAGAAACACCAGGGAGAAAAGGCTGTTTTTTACCACGGACCTTGCCCAGGCCGTTGATGGTGCAGATGTGGCCTTCATTACGGTTGGCACTCCCCAGAGCCATGATGGTTCTGCGGACTTGAAGTATGTTCTTCAAGTCGCAGGTGATATCGCCCATGCCATGACCCAAAGGATGATCGTGGTTTGCAAGAGCACGGTTCCGGTGGGAACCGCTCAGAGGGTAAAAGAAGTGGTCAGCAGAAACACTACACATGAATTTTCCGTGGTGTCAAATCCCGAGTTCTTGAAAGAGGGTGCTGCCATTGATGATTTCATGAGACCGGATCGCGTGGTCGTAGGAGTGAAAGATTCGTGGGCCAGGGAACTCATGTCGGATCTTTATTCTCCCTTTGTCCGTACTGGAAATCCCATTCTCTTCATGGACAACGAAAGCGCCGAGATGACGAAGTACTGCGCCAACGGCCTGCTGGCTTCCAGGATCTCTTTCATGAACGAGATAGCAAGACTGTGCGATGCGGTGGGTGCTGATGTGGACAAGGTACGCCTGGGAGTGGGAGCGGACAAGAGGGTGGGGTATGCGTTTTTATTCCCGGGTGTGGGCTATGGGGGAAGCTGTTTTCCAAAAGATGTAAGAGCTCTGATCAACACAGGGCAGGAGAATGGATTGGCCATGAACATGCTTGTGGCCACGGACCGTGTGAACGAAGAGCAGAAAGGGGTCTTGTCCGCCAAGATAAAGGACAGATTCGGAGAGGATCTCTCTGGGAAAACTTTTGCCGTTTGGGGCCTTGCCTTCAAACCGAGGACTGATGACGTAAGAGAGGCTCCGGCGCTTGTGTTGGTGGAGGATCTGCTGGGGGCCGGTGCGGCAATCAGGGTGTATGACCCTGAAGCCATGGATACGGCGCGGGCTAGCTTGGGTGACAGGGTGACGTGGTGTTCGAACTCATACACAGCGTGTAAAGGTGCGGATGCATTGGTACTGGTCACCGAGTGGAACGAGTTCAGGAGACCTGACTACACGAGAATTTCCCGCCTGCTAAAGCAAAAGATCATCTTCGATGGCAGGAATATTTTCAATCCTGAGAACCTGATGGAGATGGGGTTCGAATTGTTTACTATCGGCAGGGACGTCGTAACTAGAGGCAGATGAGGGGGTATTCATGAACGTTTTGGTGACAGGAGCCGCCGGGTTTTTGGGAGCGAGATTGGTTGAGGTACTTCTGGAGGGAGGTTATCGGGTTTTGGGTCTCGACTCTCTGGACCGACAAGAGCCAGAGGGGTGGCAAGAGGCGAGACTGGAGAAAGTGAAATCTCATAAACGATTCGAGTTCGTTCAGGGAGATGTTACCAATCCAGAGTTGCTGCAGAGCCTCTTTGTAAGGTTTAGGCCCAAATCGGTGGTTCATCTTGCATCCAGGAGGGATCTTCAGTTGTGCGAGGCAAACCCCATCGACGCCTTCAGGCTTCACGTGGAAGGTGCCATGAGCGTGATGAGAACCTGCCGTCGCAACAATACCGACCATCTGGTTTTAGGTAGCACTGCGCATGTTTATGGCATCTGTCGAACTTATCCTTTTTCAGAAAACGATGCTGCGGACAAGCCCCTGAGTATTCTGGGTGCCAGCTTTCGCAGCATGGAGCTTAGCGCCCATGCCTTTTCGCTGAGATCGCCGGTCAACATCTCTGTAGTCAGGTTGTTTTCCGTCTATGGTCCCGGACAGTCTCCGCTCCGCATGCTGCCGGCGTTCATGGCAGCGGCGGAGAGAAGAGCCCCCCTGCCGATCTTTGGTGATGGGACAGCTGGGCGAGATATGATATACGTGGATGATGCGGTGGTGGGCTTGTTGAGGGTTTTGGACAATCCCAAGCCCTGGAGGATTGTGAATCTGGGATCCGGAGAGACAACCACTGTTGGCCAGGTGGCTGAGCTCGTGAGTGCAGAGGCAGACGTGATGTTGCGCATCGAGAACAAATCATCCAGGCCAGGCGAAATGCCTAACACATGGGCGGACATTTCTGCCATGGAGCAGTTGGGATTCAAGCCCATGGTGAAGTTGTCGGACGGCATTGGGCGTACATGGAAGTGGTGGCAGGAGCGCTCGGAACCATTTAGAGCTTAACACAAGGGAGACAGGCATTGACCGAAATGAAAATCACATTCTATGGAGCGGCTGGACGAGTTACGGGATCGTGCACCCTGGTACAGACAGGGGGCAAGAAGGTCTTGGTTGATTGCGGTCTGGTTCAAGGTGGTGACGATACCCGGGAACTGAACCGCGAACCCTTTCCAATTCCCGTAGGAGATATAGACGCGGTCGTTTTGACCCATGGTCACCTGGATCATACAGGCAGATTACCGCGGCTGGTGGAGGCAGGCTACTCGGGCCC
>JALVPF010000553.1 GCA_027031935.1 Myxococcales bacterium
TGCCTATCATGCAACGAGCATGACCCAAACAAACCCTCGGGAGTTAGCCCTCATGAAACGGATTCAATATTTTGTCCTAGCTTTCTTTTGTCTCGACGCTGCCCAAACAAGGGCTGGTGAGGCGAACCCTTATATCGGTTTGCTGCAACACTCCAAGAATCTTCGCAGGGCCTGGAAACCCATGCTTTTGACCCCATTTGGCCTCGGGAAGGATGACAGCGAATCAGCTCTTGTCCCTGCCCTGGTCTTGAGTCATGACCCCGCCTCCACCATCGAAGCCGCAAGAAGCATGGGTGCAAAAACAGCAAGCACCATCGGAAAAATAATCTCTCTGCGAGCCCTTCCCGAAATCCTCATGGCAATCTCCAAACGCCCCGAGGTGGTTCGTGTCGAAGCAGGGCCACCCAAAAGCCCCTTGCTGGACCTAAGTCGGCCGGCGGTCAAGGCGGACAAAGTGGAACAAGGTGAAGGCCTTTTGATGCCCATCGACGGAACCGGCGTGATCACAGCCCTGGTGGACACCGGAGTCGATTACAAGCATACGGATTTTCAGTCATCAACGGGGCGCACCAGGGTCTTGGCTATTTGGGATCAGGCGTTTGGCTCCTGCAGTAGCTGCGAACCGCCACCTGGACAGGACCTTGGTGTGCTGTGTGACAGGGATTCGCTTTTGAAAAAAAGTTGCAATTCACCAGATTTTATAGGGCACGGAACTCATGTCTCATCAACCATGGCTGGATCAGGGCAGGTTTACAGGGGCATGGCCCCCGGGGCTCAGATCATGGCCGTTGCATCAATCGACTTCGCTCTGCTGGTGGATTCCGTCAAGTGGCTCTTCGATCAGGCTGCCGCAGAACAAAAACCCATGGTCATCAATCTCTCCCTGGGTGGTCATTACGGACCCCATGATGGAACCAGCCTGGAGTCACAGGCACTGAGCGAGTTGACCGGGCCCGGTCGCATCATCATGGCGTCGGCTGGAAACGAAGGCAGTGATTATATTCACCTCGGGTATGACCCAGCAGGGTCAACTGGAAAAACCATCTTCCGGGTGTTTTCCGGTATGGACTCCAGCTCTGCCCTGTTTACCATATGGTTACCATCCGATTCCAATGTATCTTTTTCCATCGGGGTTCAGAAAGAAGGACAGGAAATGGCAGAGACGGACATGCTCGATGCCAAATCCCAATATACATCCTTCGATCTTTCGGACGCTGAAACCGCTCTTGGCAAAGTTCAGTTCAGCCCTGCAGATGGACCGAATCCTGAAAATGGAAAACTTCAATTGGACATACTGGTGGAGCCCTCCGATGTAGCATTCGATGGAAACCCGGACCACTACCTGTGGTATATCAAGGCTTCAGGCACCGGCAAGTTCGATGCGTGGAGTGCGGCATCAGGGTTTTTGACGCCAGCCGCACGCTTCTCACCATCGGATGACAACGGCCTCATACCCGGTGACAACGCCAAATCCGTTGGCATGCCAGCTGTTGCTCCTGGCATAATCGCTGTTGCATCATGGGCCACCAGAGATCGATGGCAGGATATCGATGGAAAGAGCATCTCTCACATAGAGACGACGGTTGGTGATATATCCTTTTTTTCCAGCCGAGGTCCCTCGGCAGACCCAGAGTACACCGGACAAAAACCATTTATCGCTGCTCCCGGCGAATTTATAGTCGCGGCCTTGTCCAACTCTTCTGGTCCTCTGGAAGAAGGAACAAAAATCGACGAGGATTCCACAGGACACAATGGTCACGTGGCCATGAGGGGAACATCCATGTCTTGTCCCCATGCCGCAGGCATCGTGGCACTCCTGCTCCAGATAAACCCGAAACTCGATCCTCGGGGCATAGAAAAAATCCTCGCTGCCACGGCTGACAAGGACGAAATAACCGGAGACAAGCTGCCGGACCAGACATGGGGTTATGGAAAAATCAACGCATGGGGAGCTGTGGCCATGGCCATGGGTGTGGGCATTTGCCAGGACGACACCCAGTGTACAGAAGGTTGGGAATGTGGTGATGAAGGAAGATGCGAGCAGATAACTGAAAGTGGATGTTCATGCTCCACAAACAAGGGTTCTTTGGGGCAACTTTCGTTGCTGCTCTTGTTAGCCGGTCTTGTTTTTGCCACACGACGATTGAGCCTATCATGAACGTGCTCGCTTCTTGTCCCTTGCAGGCATGAACTCAGTTGGTGTCCGAGAGATTGAAAAAAACCTCTCTTTCCAGAGAACACTGTTTGCACTGGATCACAGCAACCCTGAACCTTCTCCCATTTACAGACCTTGCCTGATGGTCCATGACCCTCACGGACCCTCCACATCCAGTACACTTGAGCCCACCTGCCACAGGTTCCACAACAGAAGGAGTATGGATGATGATGGGATTATCAGCACTGCCCCCAGGCTGCTGCGCTGCGAGCCTGGCCCGGGCCTGCTCATCAGACCTGGCCTTGATTTCCATGGCTTTCTGTCGACCAATTCGTCTCAGATAGCCAATGGCCATCCAGGTGATGACCACCAAGGCACCACCTATTGTGGCAAACAAAAATACCCTAGGCATGCGCAATCTCCCGTCAGAAAGATACGCCAGTAAGCGTGGCGGGTAAAGTCCCTTGAGATTTTTTGACAACAAGTGGTACCTTCTTGGATATCGAGATCACAGTCACTCTGCGTCCCCATGGGCTGAGGAAATAGAGTTGGAGGACAAATCATGCACCAACACGAACTGGACAGGGAAAAGAGAGATCGCATAGCACAGTGGGCCTTTGACACCAGGCCAATTCTGGGCCGTCTTCACCTGGTTCTTCAGGACCTGGAAATCCGTTGGGTCAGGGGTGAACCATCCAAGGAATTTACCAGCCAGATATCGTTCCTGGATGGACGCATGGAGCGGCTCATGTGCATGACAGCA
>JALVPF010000554.1 GCA_027031935.1 Myxococcales bacterium
GCTTCCTGTCGCGGTTCAAGATGGTCATCAATCACAAGAAACAGACCATCACCATCAGCAGGTAATCCTCAAGAGCAAAGCCTCATGAATGCGCCCCCATGCGCAAGTCGGCAACTTTGACATGTGAGCGACTTGAAGTATCATCAGCTCATGTCGAAAAAACTTCTCATATCTGTTCTCATGCCCCTTTATAATGAACGGCCCTTTCTGCGGAGGATCGTTCAACAGGTCCTGTCTGCGCCCTTGCCCAAAGACTGCCGACTGGAGCTGGTCATGGTGGACGATGCATCCACGGACGGATCGTCGAAGCTGGCAGACGAGTTAGCCCGGGCGCATCCAAGAAAGATCCGCCTGCACCACCAGGACAGAAACCGGGGCAAAGGGGCTGCCCTTGCAAAAGCCATAGAGCTCATGCGAGGAGATATTGCGATCTTTCAGGATGCCGACCTGGAATATGATCCGTCCGACTACAAGCGCTTGATACAACCCATTCTGGATGGTCATGCAGATGTGGTATTTGGCTCCAGGTTCCTGGGGACTGCAAACAGAAGGGTGTTGAATTATCACCACGCGCTGGGAAACCTTCTCCTCACCCACTTGTCCAACGCCACTACAGGGCTGAACCTTACGGATATGGAAACTTGCTACAAGGCCTTCCGTGCTGACATCTTGCGGACCATACCAATTCGCTCATCCAGGTTTGGCATTGAACCGGAGATAACCGCAAAGGTCGCAAAGCGCAACTGCACGGTTTACGAAGTGCCCATCTCCTATCATGGCCGCACATACCTGGAAGGCAAAAAGATCACCTGGCGAGACGGTCTTGAAGCGCTTGGGGTCATAGGAAAATACTGGATGGTCGACGACTGCTTCGACGATCGCTACGGACACGAGGTACTCAACTCCTTGACCGAGGCGCGACGGTTTTCAAAGTGGTCGGTGAAAGTAATAGAACCATGGCTGGGCAATAGAATCCTTGAGATAGGATCCGGCATCGCCAACATATCCCGTCAGCTTCCCAAGAGGGAGTTGCTCACTCTCAGCGATCGGGACCCTCAGTACCTCAAACTCCTGCAACAGGCCTTCGAGTATTACGACGGGGTGGAAGTGGTGGAGCTGGACCTGACGAAACAGGAACATTTCGACCGCATGGACCAACGCTTCGACAGCATCGTTTGCCTGAACGTACTGGAACACATCGAGGATGACGAAGCTGCCTTGCGACGAATGGCGGGTCTGCTGGAGCCTGGAGGCAGACTCATACTCCAGGTTCCTCAATACCGATTTCTGTATTCTCCCATGGATAGGGATCTTGGACATTTCAGGCGCTACGACTCACGACAACTGGCAAAAAAAATAACAGACGCGGGCATGCGAGTTGACGCCATGAAGAATTTCAACTCCCTGGGAAGCCTCGGGTGGCTGGTGAATTCCAAGATCATGGGCAAGAAAGACCTGGGAAAATTCAAATTGAAAATCTACGACATGCTCGTACCGGCCCTGAGTCGAATTGAAAAGGTCATGGAATTGCCAGGCTTGAGCCTGGTGGCCGTGGGCACAAAGCCTGAATAGACTCTATCCCCAAGCGTCCCCTTGTTCGCCCCTGCTACTGGTTCATGGAGTCCAGGAACTCCTGGTTGGTCTCCGTGCGGGATATCTTGGAGAGGAGAAATTCCATGGAGTCGATGACGTTCAGAGGATGCAGAAGCTGCCTGAGTATCCAGACCCTGTGGAGGGTGGATTCGGGCATGAGCAACTCCTCTTTCCTGGTGGACGAAGAGTTTATGTCCAGACACGGGAAGATTCGTTTCTCCATCAGCTTTCTGTCCAGACGCATTTCCGAGTTACCCGTACCCTTGAACTCTTCGAAGATCACTTCATCCATTCTCGAACCGGTATCCACCAGGGCTGTTCCGATGATGGTCAAGGAGCCACCGCCTTCGATGTTCCTGGCCGCGCCGAAAAAGCGCTTGGGCTTGTGCAAGGCATTTGAGTCGACACCACCGGAGAGGATCTTGCCGGAGGGGGGCACCACGGAGTTATAGGCTCTGGCCAGCCTGGTAATGGAATCCAGGAGTATGACCACGTCTTTTCCGTGCTCCACCATGCGCTTGGCTTTCTCTATGACCATCTCGGCCACCTGCACGTGCCTCTGAGCCGGTTCGTCAAAAGTGGAAGAGACCACCTCTCCATGTACAGAGCGCTCCATGTCGGTGACCTCCTCGGGGCGCTCGTCAATGAGCAGGACGATGAGCATCACGTCCTTGTGGTTTACGGCAAGAGCTCGGGCAATATCCTGGAGCAATACGGTTTTTCCTGCTCTAGGAGGGCTGACTATCAGACAGCGCTGCCCCTTGCCGATGGGTACCAACAGGTCGATGATTCGGGTGGACATGTTTTTCGGGTTGTGTTCCATCTGAAATTTTTCGTCAGGATACAAGGGGGTGAGATTGTCAAAGAGGATCTTGTCCCTCGCTATCTCAGGGTCTTCGAAGTTGACCATCTCGACTTTCAACATGGCAAAATATCGCTCACCGTCCTTGGGAGGGCGAATCTGTCCCGCCACCGTATCACCGGTTCGCAAATTGAAACGTCTTATCTGGGAAGGAGATACGTAGATATCATCCGGACCCGGCAGGTAGTTGTAGTCAGGAGATCGCAGAAATCCAAACCCGTCAGGCAGAATTTCCAGCACGCCTTCTCCGTATATGTGTCCGTCTTTTTCGGCCTGTGCCTGCAAGACGGCAAAGATCAGCTCTGACTTGCGCATGCCACCGCTGCCTTGGACCTTGAGTTTTTTTGCGAGCTTGTTGAGTTCGCTGATCTTCATGTTTTTCAGTTCTGTCAGATTCATGGTGCCTCCTGGCGAGTGAGATGTTACGCCGCCCGTGTTATCCGGGGCTACGTGGTTGGGGGGGTTGTTGACAACTTTCTCCTGATAGAAACTACTATCTACGATCCACTTCTCCCTAAGGGTATCTTCTGAAGCTTCTTCTGTTTGGGAAAGACGTCCTTGGTCGTACTGCGACCATCGTCAGTGAACGATCTGGACTTGTAATAAAGAGTTCGAGCCCTGTCAAGAAAAAACATGCCTTGATCCGTCACAAGCATGTGTGTTCATTTAACACTGCCTGCAAGGGCGATAATGACTACACCTGATGACAAGCGAGGCGCTGGAGAAAAAATTATGGGGAATGAAAACCAGGACATTCAATCCATGAAACAACGCATCTCGGATCTGGTAGACGAAATAAATGAACACTCTTACCGTTACCACGTGCTTGACGCGCCCACCATCTCAGACTTTGCCTATGACATGATGGTAAGGGAACTGGAGGATCTCGAAAGAAAATATCCTTCTCTGAAAAGACACGATTCTCCAAGCTCACGGGTGGGAGCTGCTCCGTCAAAACAATTTGAACCTTTCATTCATCCGGCACCCATGTTGAGCCTGCAAAACGCTTTCTCCGATTCGGAGATCCTGGAATTCGATGAACGTGTTCGAAAGGCCCTGGACACTACAGAGCACATCGAATATGTCACCGAACCAAAACTGGACGGGGTAGCCCTGGAACTGGTCTACGAAAAGGGCGCCCTGGTGGTTGGCGCAACGCGCGGGGATGGCACCACCGGCGAAAACGTCACCACAAACGCCAAGACTATACCATCGGTGCCTCTGAGTCTGAGAATACCCAAAGGAGAGCAAGCACCTGACAAACTGGTAGTCAGGGGTGAGGTGATAATTGAAAAATCCGATTTTCAGGCCCTGAACCAGAAAAGGCTGGAGGCATCTCAAGCCGTGTTTGCAAACCCCAGAAATGCTGCAGCAGGGAGTCTCAGACAACTGGACTCGCGCATAACCGCAAGTCGCCCTCTGCGCGCGTACATGTATGCCACCGCCTTAGCCTCGGTTCCGGTAGACACACAGTGGCAGTTGCTGCAATGGCTAAAGAACATTGGTTTTCTGGTAAACCCCCTTGCCAGAAAATGCACGGGTCCCAAAGAGGTGCTCGGCTCATACTCGGACATGCTCCACAAAAGGGACTCATTGCCATACGAAATCGACGGGCTGGTCATAAAGGTAAACGATTTCGAGCTCCAAAGGCAGCTGGGAGAAATATCCAAATCCCCCAGGTGGGCCATTGCTTACAAGTTTCCGGCGGTTCAGGAGACCACAAAGGTAAATGACATCATAGTGCAGGTGGGAAGAACCGGTGCCCTGACCCCCGTTGCCATATTAGAACCTGTGCGAATTGGCGGCGTCGAGGTCTCCAGGGCCACACTGCACAACCAGGACGAGATCCAGAGAAAGGATGTAAGAATTGGTGATACAGTACTGGTACAAAGAGCCGGAGATGTAATACCGGAAGTGGTATCGGTTGTGTTGCAAAAACGCCCCGACGATACCTCTCGTTTCGTACTACCCTCTACCTGCCCTGTTTGCGGTAGCGAGGTGGTTCGCATAGAAGGCGAGGCAGCAGCAAGGTGCCCAAATGTCTCCTGCCCAGCCCAGCTAAAACGCAGCATACAACACTTCGCCTCCCGTGACGCCATGGACATCGATGGACTGGGTACAAAGCTCATCGAGCAGCTCGTGGATGCAGGGCTGGTAAAGGATGTGGCGGATTTATACACTTTAAGCCACCAGGAACTTTCCAGCCTCGATCGAATGGCGGACAAGTCAGCATCAAACCTCCTGGAATCACTGAAAAAATCCAGGAAAAAATCCCTTGGGAAATTCCTTTTTGCCCTGGGCATAAGGCATGTGGGCCAACACATGGCTTTTGTGCTGGCAGATAGATTTTCATCCCTCGAGTCCCTGATGGCAGCTTCCACCGAGGAGTTGGAGGCCATTGACGGAGTTGGACCAGAGGTGGCAGCCAGCGTACACGCCTTCTTCTCATCAGAACGAAATCGAAAGTTGATTGAAAGACTGACCGAGGTGGGGGTCTATCCACTGGAGCATTTGCCAGACGAAGCCCTGGAGCAGACCACAGGTCCACTGGCGGGACAAAAGGTGGTACTCACAGGCACCCTGGGCACCATGCCCAGAAGACAGGCACAGGAAATAATCCGCTCCATGGGAGGACAGATCGCATCCTCTGTGAGCAAAAAGACCGACCTGGTAATCGCCGGAGAGAAGGCCGGCTCAAAGCTCAAAAAGGCAACGGACCTGGGAGTCAAGGTCATGGACGAGAGGCAATTTCTGGAAATGGTAAAAGACTTTCGCGGGTCACAGGAAAAAAACAGATAATATTCACAGGGCCTGACAGAATTGTCGCGATTTTGCAAAAGCCTTTTTTGAAAATATCCAGAGTCAATCTGCAATGGTCTTGAAATGACAAGATTTTTTCACACCATCAAAAATGGCACAGCGGTTGCTATATCTGTTGGCAGGTCCTTGAGACTCGGGGTATGAAGCCCTGTTGGAGCGGAAACTCGCCACATCCCCCGGCCACTCCAATCGGTCGCTTCACATCCTCAGTGGCCGAAAGGCGGCCACTGAAGAACTACAGGACCGAGAGGTAGAGTGCAATGACTGATGCTCCTTCTCGTGCCTGATAACATATGGTTCCTGTGCAAATGACCGAAACAGGAACGAGTCACCTCCTTTTCTCGCTTCTCGCCTCGACCCTGTCTGGCTGATTCCAGACGGGGTCGAAGCACATCTGGCCCAGATCCCACGAAACCTTCATGAATCTGGCGAACTCCTCCATATCCTGAAAACGCTATGGTCAAATGGTTAAATCGAGGAACAATCAGGGTATTTGTCCATGGATTGCTACCGTGCTAAGTTCCACTGATCATGAATGGGAAATATGATCAAATTCTGTCAAAAGTCGCCAGACCGTCCCGCTACCTGGGCACAGAGGTCAACGCAATTTTAAAAGATCCGGATTTGGTGACCGCCCATGCCGTGTTCGCATTTCCGGACATGTATGAGTTGGGCATGAGTTACCTGGGCCTGCAGGTGCTATACAGGCTTGTAAACGACGAGCCGGATCTGTGGATGGAGAGGGTGTTTGCGCCCGACCTGGACATGGAACGCGAACTGCGTCGGGCAGGGATGGAGCTATGTTCTCTGGAATCACGAACCCCCCTGAACCAATTCGATGTCGTGGGTTTTAGCCTGCAGCACGAGTTGACCTATCTGGATGTGCTTTCCATGCTGGAACTGGGCGGTATCCCTTTGCGTGTAAAACAGCGAACAGATGCACATCCCCTTGTCGTGGCAGGTGGACCATGCGCTACAAACCCGGAGCCGCTGGCCGAAGCCCTGGATGCTGTGGTACTAGGTGACGGAGAAGTCATTTTGCCCGCTATCCTACGCACCGTAGGTGTTATGAGAAAAGAGGGCAGTACAAGACAGAGCATCCTGGACGAGCTGCAAGAACTGGACGGGATTTATATTCCCTCCAGGTATGAAGTATCATATTTCGATGGGGGAAGCATAAAGTCCATTGTTCCCACAAACTCGGCACCGGCAATCGTGCAAAGGGCCGTGCTCAGGGACCTGGACAAGCTGCATCCTCCTTCAAATCCGGTGGTACCCTTTGCCCAGGCTGTGCATGACAGGTTGGCTGTGGAGATCCAGAGAGGCTGCACGAGAGGATGCAGGTTTTGTCATGCCGGCATGATCACCAGACCGGTACGTCAACGCAGAAAAGACACAATCCTTGAATCCATCGACTCGGGTCTGAAGGCAACGGGTTACGACCAGGTATCTTTTCTGTCCCTGTCCGCAGGAGACCACCCGCAAATTCTCACCATGCTGGAGGGCTTTTTCAAGGCCCATGGAGCACAGCGGATTTCTGCAAGTCTGCCATCCCTTAGAGCCGAGACCCTCACCAGTGAACTGGCTGCCCTGGTAAAAATAGTTCGAAAAAGCGGTTTTACCATCGCACCCGAGGCAGGTACGGACAGGCTCAGAAAAGTCATCAACAAGGACTTGGACGAGCAGGATATCATATCGGCGGCATGCGGTGCCTATGGGGCAGGGTGGCGCCTGATAAAGCTGTATTTCATGTTGGGCCTGCCTACCGAAACAGACGAAGACCTGGAAGGGATCGCACAACTGGTTCTCAAGATTCGCTCTGAACTCAAAACAAAGGGTCACAAGCCGAGGATAAATGTTGGACTGTCCACGTTTATCCCAAAGCCTCACACTCCATTCCAGTGGGAACCACTCGCAACTCTCGAAGAAATGGCCAAGAGACTGGACCTGGTAAGAAAACGGCTTCAGGGGATTAGAGGGATAAAGGTCACATGGAGCAGGCCCGAGCTGAGTTGGGCAGAGGGAATACTATCGCGCGGTGACAGGAGACAATTCGAAGCACTGGTGGACCTGGTACGTGCAGGAAATCGATTCGCCGGATGGAGTGAACATTTCCATGCAGATGAATTTCGCCAGGCTTTTCCCAAGGGCGACTCATTTCCTGGTCCCGATTTCTGGCTTAGAGCACGCAAGGAAGATGAGATCCTCCCATGGGATCATCTGGACATGGGCCCTTCAAGGGAGTTTCTCCTGGAGGAAAGACAAAAGGCCTACGATGAGGAGACCACACCGGACTGTTCAGTGGATGCCTGTTACGATTGTAGTGCATGCGATAAGGGTTTGGCTCCCATTGTTCAAAAGACTCCGGACGAAAAGGTTTCTGCTTACTCATATCCTGCCTTGCCTGAAGACCGCTTTCGAAAAGTCAGGTTGTGCATGGCAAAAAGAGGCTCGGCCAGACACCTGGGGCACAGGGAATTCATGGTGGCATTGTTCAGGGCTTTTCGCAGGGCTGGCTGGCCTCTGAAACACACCGAAGGTTTTCACCCAAAACCAAAAGTATCCTTTGGCCCGGCCTGTCAGACTGGCGTTGCCAGCGAGGCTGAATGGCTTGACCTAACACTGGAGAAGACACAAGCTCTTGACTCTCTGCTCGACAGGCTCGGCCCCAATCTCCCCGATGGAATCGTCATGCTTTCGGCCGAGAGTCTGCCAGACGGGACACCAGGTATCATGAAAGGTCTGTCAGCGGTCCGCTACATGATCACCATTCCGGATACAATGGACATGGATGATGCAAAGCGTTCATGCGAGCAGTTGTTGAAGCGCGACAAGTGGGAGGTCTCCAGACCGGGCAAGGGGCGCAGTAAAATATCCGACATTCGCCCCAGTATTTCCAAGCTCGAACTGCATGACCCTGGTGCCAGGAGTTTTGTCCTCGACATCCTCATCTCGCCAGGAGTCACGGCCAGACCGGCAGAGGTGGCAGAAGAAGCTTTCGGGCTGGGGCCCGAACATGTGGTTCGCAAAAAACTCTTATGGAGCAAGGAGGCAGGCTCAGATCGCCCACCTCCCATGGAACAAGGAGCAAGGCCATGAGCAATATCCTGGCCATCAATGCCATTCACAGGGAGAGAAGGGTTGCCCTGGTGGAAAAGGACACCCTGGCCGAGCTCTACATCGAGAGACCAAGCGGGCGAGGCCTGGTGGGAAACATCTATCAAGGCAAGGTGGTCAGAGTGCTTCCAGGCATGGATGCGGCCTTCGTGGACATTGGTCTAGACAAGGCCGGCTTTCTCTATGTATCGGATGTATACGAACCTTCATCCACCTCACAGCTCGACCTGGTGGCTGATGAAGGTGGTGATGAAGAAAACGCTCCTGCCACGGAAGAAGAGATCCTCTCCAGTCCTCCCAACGTCCCAAGGATCACCGAGTTGCTGCAACATGGCCAGGAGATACTGGTACAGGTGTCCAAGGCTCCCATCGGGACGAAGGGAGCGAGGTTGACCACTCATATCGCCCTGCCCGGGAGGTTGCTGGTGTTCTTGCCAAC
>JALVPF010000555.1:0-698 GCA_027031935.1 Myxococcales bacterium
AAAACTGGTCCCGCTTCAATCCGAGATGTTGGATGTCAAACACCTCAGGTTTGAACTTGCAGACATTCTCGGCGAGAAATTAGACCGTAAGGAAGAAGCCATAGAGGCTGCCAAAAGGGCCCTGGACATCGAACCCCACAGCCCCGAAGACCTGGAAAGGCTGGCACGCATCTTCCAGACAAACGAAGCATGGCAGGATGCGGTGGCTGTGCTGGAACAGGCTGTTGAACAACGGGAAGCTGATGGTGAGAAGATCGAGCTCCTGTTGGAGATCGCCTCGTTGTGGAAGGACAAGATAGGCAGGCCCCTCGGTGCTGCTCCGGCTTACGAAAAGATACTCGAGTTGGATCCCTTCCACGAGGAAGCATACCGGGCTTGTCAGGACATCTACCGTGACAACAAGGAATGGCGCAGACTAGCTGCTATACTCGAAGGCAGGCTCCTTCATATTAGGGAGAGGAAGGACCGCCTGGAGCTCATCAAGGATATCGCTGAAATATATGAACAGCGGCTGGGACAGAAGGAACTTGCCTTTGCAAAATATTGTGCAGCGTTCAGAGAGGATTTTTCAGACGATGCGGTCTTGGTGAAGCTGGAAAATCTTGCCGCTGATACCGAAGACTACGAGACCCTGCTCGAAGTTTTGGAAGATGCCACAAGCGAAGTGACAAGCGGGAGCAGGGCGGTCGGTTTGCTCC
>JALVPF010000555.1:708-2915 GCA_027031935.1 Myxococcales bacterium
TTTCTGAGCAAGGCCATGGAACTGGACAAGCGAGATGTCAGTGCTTTGGATGGTCTTGCCGACCTGTATGAAGACCAGGAACGCTGGGACGACTTGATTCGTGTGCTAGAGGTAAAGTACGAACGAAGCGACGAATTAAGCGAACGAAAGGAAGTCCGTGCCAGGATCGCATTCCTTCAGGAAGACAAGCTGGATCGGGTTGATGCGGCCATCGAAAGTTATCGGAGGATCATGGAGCTGGATGGACGGGATACGAGGGCCATTCAGTCTCTTATCAGGCTATACCAACAGGAAGAGCGTTGGCACGAGTTGATTTCCATGCTTCGCAGGGCCGCAGAACAAGCGGACGATCGCGAAATCGCTTTGAACTATCTATACAACATCGCAACAATCTGGGAGACGGAACTCGATAGCGATGAGGAGGCCATAGACGCTTACAAGGTTGCAGTGGAGTTTGACCCCACGCATTTGCCCAGCTTGCGCGCGCTGGAACGCATTTATACCAGGCTTGATAGCTGGAGCGAACTGCTCCAGGTTTTTGAAAAGCAGGTGGCTTTGGTAGACGAGACTGGCGAAAAAATAAAGATTTACAGCAAGATGGGCAGTATATGGGAAGAGCGTTTTTCAAACGTCGACAATGCAGCTGCATGCCATGCGAGCATTCTCGAACTTGACCCTGAAAACCTCTCATCCATAAAGGCGCTGGAACGACTTGTGCGCCGCATGGGTGACTTCAATCGCCTCATAGAGTTGTATTACAGACACATCGAACTGATAGACGACCGGAAGGAGATCGTTGGAATCCACTTGGCCATCGGCGATGTGTGGTATCACGAACTCAACAGGGTAGACAAGGCGGAGGATACCTTCAACAAGGCCTTGGAGATTGATGAGAGGTCCACCGAGGCCATTCATGCCCTTGGGCAACTTTATGAAAAGAGCGGCAACTGGTTCAACGCCATCGAGATGTTGAAAAAAGAGGCAGAGCTTTGTGGAGCTACACCAGAGGCGGTGGACCTGTATTACAGGATGGGAAAGATCAATGAGGACATGCTCCTGGATTCAGGTGCGGCTCGTGATGCCTATCAAAAGGCATTGACCATAGATCCTTCTTACCTGCCTGCCATCAAGGCGCTCAAGCTGATCCATTACCTGGACAAGGAATATAACGACTATCTGGAGATGATGGCCCAGGAGGCCGAGTACACCGAAGACGTCGAAGAGAAGACGAGACTCTATAACGAGATAGGAAAATTCCTGCAGGAGCAGCAAGACGATTCTGCCGAGGCTTCCAAATATTACGAACAAGCTCTTTCCCTGACACCTGATTTCCTACCCTCGGCCAAGCCCCTCGCCGACATCTATTTCCGTTCTGAACGATGGGAAGAGGCGGAGAAGATGATGGAGGTCGTTGTCGCCGGCTTGGACAGGAACTCGGAGAGCAAGGAGCTGTGCCGACAATATTACCGCTTGGGTTATATTACCGAAAAGCTGGGGAAAGAGGATCGGGCGCTGGAACATTACAGGATGTCTTATGAACTCGATGCCACGTATTTGCCAGCACTGGAAGGCTTGGGTAATGCGCTGTTGAGGACAGAGCAGTGGGAGGAGGCCTACAGGATATATCAGACCATCCTCATCCACCACAGAGACAGCCTGTCGGATGCTGAAGTGGCTGAACTGTATTGGCAGATAGGTGATGTTAATTTCCAGATGGGGGAAGTGGATCGGGCAATCGACAGTTTCTCAAAGGCTCTCGATATAGACGATTCACATCTGTCATCCATGCAGTATCTGTTCAGGATACACGAAGAACAGGGAAATTGGGAGGAGGCATACGAATACGGCATTCAAATGCTGGACTATCTCGATGAGGATGAAATTTACGGCCATCGTATGCACATAGCCGAGCTTTGCTTGGATCAGCTGGAGGATCCATTCAGGGCGGTTGAAGCACTCTTGGGTGCATTGAAGGTTCAGCCAGATAGCCAGGAAGCCCTGGTCAAGCTCCGTGATGTGTACCTGGACACAAAGCAATACCAGAAAGCTGTTGGTATCATAGAAAAACTCATCGAGATAGAAGGGCGCCCGAGTAAACTCGTGGAGCTGCATGTTCAGGTGGCGGATTTGTTGCATGATGAGTTGCGTGATGACAAGCGTGCAGTTGAACACTTGAACCTGGCTTTGGATACGGACCCTTCGTTTGT
>JALVPF010000556.1 GCA_027031935.1 Myxococcales bacterium
ACAACACGCCTGCCCGAACCATGCGGCTGTCGGTAGTCACTGCCTTGACCTGTGCCGAACCCAGGCCTCGTTCCAGTCTCCCTGATGTCGCCTTGGCGACCTGTTCAAGAGAAAAAATATCCACACCCTCCTTCATTGCATCCTCGCCTGCTTGATTTTGACCAGGAGTTCGGCCGCTATGATGCGGTCGTCAAAGTCCAGCACCTGGTCCCCCACCAGCTGGTATGTCTCGTGGCCCTTGCCGGCGATGAGCACCACGTCATCTTCATCTGCGGCCCGCAAGGCCAAGTCGATTGCGTCACACCTGTTTTCTTCAACAGCAAAGACATGATCCGACAGTCCAAACTCGCCTTGCGATACCCTCTTGAATCCTTCACCCAGCAGTCCCGGAAGAATTTGATCGATGATGGTGAGCGGATCTTCAGTACGCGGATTGTCAGAGGTCACAACAGCAAGGTCTGCTCCTTTTGCAACCGCCTTGCCCATCAGCGGGCGCTTGCCCTTGTCCCTGTCTCCCCCACAACCAAAAACCACGATCAGTCGTCCAGAAGTCAATGGTGCCAGCGCCGAGATGACGTTTGTCAAGGCATCGTCCGTGTGGGCATAGTCCACGAACACGGAAGGAGAACCTGCTGGACCATCAACGCGTTCGAGCCTGCCCGGGACGACCGGGCAGGATGAGATGCCCTTGCCTATGGCCTGCTGGTCCATATCCAACGCCCTGGCTACTGCCACCGCGGCTGTCATGTTCTCCAGGTTGTGCTTGCCCACCATGCGAGAGCGTACTTTTACAAGGCCAGAGGGATAACGGATGTCCGTCTCTATGCCTTCGAGGTCCGATTTCAATGGACCAGAGGGATATACATCTGCGTCATCGTGCAGGCCAAACCGGATAATTCTGCCGTTCCAGCCCGATACAACCCTCTCCCGCATGGGATCTTCGGCGTTAATCACCGCGACCTTGTTTTCAGCCTTGCTTCGTATCAGTTCGCGATTGAACAGCAGTGCCTTGGCCTGCGCGTATCGTTCCATGCCGCCGTGAAAGTCGAGGTGGTCACGAGTAAGGTTCGTAAACACCCCCACATCGAAATTGCTCCCCAAGACCCTGTCCAGTTCCAGGCCGTGAGAGGAGACCTCCATGAAAACCACATCCACACCCTGCTGTGCCATCCTTCGAAACAACGACTGAAGCTGTGGTGCCTGGGGAGTGGTATGAGGAGTCGATTCGGTATTACCCAAATATCTTACATCAACTGTGCCGATAACGCCCGGGTTCAGTCCTGCTGCCTTGGCTATTGACTCGAGTAAATAGGTCAGAGTGGTTTTTCCATTGGTTCCGGTTATTCCTACCAGGCGGAATTCGCAAGAGGGATCGCCGAAAAACCTCGAGGAGATCAGAGCCAAAGCCTCGCTGGAATTCTTTACAAGAACGAAGGGCACAGTCAAATCTTCAGCGGGCAGCCTGGAGCCGACTATGGCCTTGGCACCATTTCCCAGGGCCTGGGCAATAAACTCATGCCCATCTGTCCTTTGGCCGACAATGGCAACAAACAAGCATCCCGGTTTGACCTCGCGGGAATCAATGCTGATTCCATGGATGTCCACATCCGGATTCCCGCGAACCTCCAGAACATCCAGAGAATCCATCAGCAGGGACAGTTTTACCCCTTGGCCGCTCACGACCTATCCTCCAAGACCAGGTTTATGATGGCGCCAGGTCTGCGCTGTGTACCAGCCTTGGGACTCTGGCTCTTGATCCTGCCGCTGCCCTTCAAGACCACTTCGTAACCGTTTGGAGTAAGTCTCTGTATTGCCTCACGTGCCGAACGACCGATGAGATCCGGCATCATCCCCTTTACCCACTTGGTGGTCCTGCTGACACCATCTGCAGAAGCCGCCTCGTCCAGGATCACTCCCTCCTCCGCACTCGACGACTGTTTTTCGGCCTGCGCGACCATGCCGTCTTTCGGTTTTTTTGCCACGTGCTGCTTTGGATACACCCCCAGATACGCAAGTGTTGCCTCCGCTATCCTGGCAAAGGCAGGTGCCGCGACAACGCCGCCATATGGACTCGACTGCGGCTCATCCACCACAACCACGATAGCCAACCTTGGATTGTCAGCAGGCACAAAGCCCATGAAGGAAGCAACTCTCTTGTCCTTGGAATATCCCCCTGCGATGGGGTCAGGTTTTTGCGCGGTCCCTGTCTTGCCCGCCACCTCAAAGCCGGGAATGGCTGCCCTGGTGCCTGTCCCGCCTTTGTGTGTAACACCTATCATCATGTCTCGCATGATGAGTGCGTTTTCGGGTTTGATGACCCGACCTTGTGCTTGCGGGGCAAAGCGCCGTACACCCGAGTTGCCCCTCATCTCCCTGATTATTTGGGGCTTCATCCATACCCCACCGTTCGCCACAGCACTCAGTGCAGTGGCCAGTTGCAGGGTCGTGACGCTCACACCCTGTCCAAACGCGATGGTGGCCAGATCCACGTCATACCATTTATTTGCCCGCCGCAAGCTACAGTGGGATTCACCAGGTAACTCGATACCGGTTTTGCGACCAAAACCAAAAGAGTTCAGTCCATCCCAGAGTGGCTGCGCTCCCATTTCCAGCGCTATCTTGGCGGTACATGTATTTCTCGATTGCACCAGGACATTCCAGAGAGACACAGGTCCCTTCCCGTGATGACCGGAATCATGGATAGCGTGAGGCCCTACCCGAAATACCCCACCGCCGCAGTCGTAGACCTTGCCCGGCTTGGTCACACCAAGATCGAGGGCTGTCGAGAGAGAAAAGACCTTCATGGTAGAGCCAGGTTCATAACAATCGGCCACTACCCTGTTGCGATAACTTGATTGAGAAAACTTCCAGTAGACATTTGGGTTGAAGGAAGGAGCGTTGGACATGGCCAGGATTTCGCCAGTGTTTGGATCCATGACAATAGCCATGGCCATCCTGGCCCCAGTCTCCTTGAGGACTCGATGTAGCTCGCCATCGACGATCTCCTCGATGGTAAGATCAATGGTGGTGACCAGCCTGCTTTAGTCCGATTCGTCACGCATGCGAAGGCCATCCGAAAAAAGGATGTTGCCTTTTGCGTCACGCAGGCCCCTGGCCAGGACCGTATCTCCCCTAAGCTTGCCGTCGAATAGCAATTCGAGCCCTTCCAGTCCCCGACCTTCTCCAGCAAAACCGATCACCGGTGCAGCCAATTCCTTGGCGGGGTAGTAGCGTCTGCTTTCCTTTCTCATGTATACGCCGGGCAAGTCGATTTTTTTCAAGCGCTTAGACACTTCAGGGGGCAGCTTTCGCTTTATCCATGTAAAGTGTCTTCGTCTGAGCTTCTTTTTGAGTTTATCCCTGGACATGCCCAAAACATGGGCCAATTCATTTATGGTCTTTTCCCTATCCTTTATCTCACCCGGCATGGCGAACACGGATTCGGTCATGACACTGACTGCCATCGGGTTTTGGTTACGGTCCAGTATGGCGCCACGCATGGGTTCCAGGGAGATTTTCTTCAGATACTGCGCCTCTGCAAGCTCCTTTAGCCAAGCTGATTGAGATACCTGGAGAGTCCAGAATCTCACGAGCACTACCACCGCAAGCACCGTCAACAACGCTGCTACCGACAGCAACCTGATGCGCATCCAGCGCGTGTACTTCCTGCTAGGCACCATCACACTCCATCAGTTGTTCAATGCCAGCTTTCCATGGGCATCAATTCTCACTTTGAGAGTTCTCGATGCTCCTGGTTCCACCATTCCCAATTCATCCAAGGCCAAGCGTCTGAGCCTGCGAGGGCTCTTGAGAGTCGCCACCTCAAGGGCAAGCTTTCTTCTCTGGGCCAGAAGCTTACGATTACTGCTTGCTTCCTTGCTCAAGGAGTAACCCATGCGCACGACTTCCAGACGAGCGTGGACGTGCACCAGGCAGACAGAAGCCAGGATGGCCAGGACGACAAACCACGCCCACCAGGAATCCGGCAAAGCAGGCATGCGTCCCCTGCGACTCTTGTCTTCATTAGCTTTTGCCCTTCTCACATTTGCAGCCATGTTTTCTCCCACATGGATACCGTCATGCAGCTAAACGCTCAGCGGCCCTCATGCGAGCTGATCTCGCTCTGGGATTACGAGCCAGTTCTCGTTCACCGGGGCGTAATGCCTTTTTAGTCAAACGCTTCATCAGAGAAACTCTTCCGCAAGCACAAACCGGAAGACCCGGTGGGCAGGTACATACCCCCTCCAGCTCTACGAATCTCCTCTTTACAGCCCTGTCCTCCAGGGAATGAAAGCTGATGAACACAGCGCGGCCACCAGGTACCAGTGGCTCTGGCAACAGGCCCAGGAGTGAATCCAGTTGCCCCAACTCATCGTTTACAAGCATCCTCAAGGCCATGAACACCCTTGTGGCCGGGTGAATTTTTCCACGCCTCGAAGAAACTCCCACCACCTTTGCCAAGGATTCCGTGTCGGTCAAGACCCCGTCTGATAGGGCCTTGAGCAATCTGCGCGCAAGCTTTCGCGCTTGTCTGATGTCAGCGAATTTTCGTAATGCGCCTGCCAACTCCCTCTCTCCCGTCTCGCTCAAGACCTTGACGAGAGGCGAGCCTGAATCCTGATCCATTCGCATGTCCAGTGGACCCGGGTTCTGAAAGCTGAACCCGCGCTCGGGTCTATCAAGCTGCATGGAAGAGACACCCAGGTCAGCCAAAAGCCCATCCACACGTTCTATACCTGCATGTTCGAGATGTTCAGACAAGTCTGCAAATGCACCATGAATCAGAGAGTATCTGCCGGAAAATTCAGACAGGGTTTCTCCGGCCAGTTCGATGGCAGAAGGGTCCCTGTCCAATCCGAGCAGTTTTCCATCCGGTGCGGAACGCTCTAGAATTGCACGGGCATGCCCTCCCGCACCAAGGGTGAGATCCACATAGATCCCACCGCTGTGGGGACGGAGCAAATCCATTGCTTGCTCCAGCATGACTGGCTGGTGGGGTGAATTGATCACCGCCTGCTCCCTCCAAAAAAAGCCGGCTCTCTTTCCTGACATCTCAGGTCCAGGTTCATCAGACGCGCATCGGACGAACCAAAAGTATACCGGCGAACTACAAGCCCAATTTGCCGAGCGCCTCCTTGAGTTCAGGCAAATCAGGGCCACGGGCCTGCTCGAACATGTGGTCCCACCCATCCTTGGACCAAATCTCGATGGTATCCGTCATCCCCGCCCAAATAATCTCACGGTCCAGGCCAGCGAACTGCCTGAGAACCGGAGGAATCAGAATTCGGCCATTCTTGTCGATGGGGCACTCTGTGGCGCCTGACACAAGAAGTCTTTTCAGCTGCACCACAGCGGGATCGAATCGAGGTAATGCGCGAACCCTTTCTTCAAGGGCTTGCCATTCAGCAACGGGATAGGCGATGAGACAGGGGTCGATAAAGGAGGTGACTATAAGGCGGTCATCAGCGTACTGGGAAGACAGGATCTCCCTGAAACGGGAAGGTATGCTTACCCGGCCCTTTGCGTCTATCGTATGCTCGAAACGCCCGTTGAACAAATGAGTCTCCAATACAAGGTGATGGAACTCGCTGGACCTTCATGGCGATTTCCACCACTGAAAGACACTTAATGACACCTTTTCCCACTTCGGAAATAGTCCTATCAAGAGGGCCTCGAAGTCAAGAAAAAGACCAAGAATCTCAAAAAAAATCGTCTTCTTAGATGCTATGATCACCACATGTTGTGTCCAACTTCAAGACACCACAATATATGGAAACCCAGAAAGAAAAATCCCATTCCCCTGATTGCAACTTATTGTTTTTGCAAGCAATGAGAAAAAGTTAGCGAACTCGAAAATGATGAAGTGTCCAAAAAACAGACACACAAATAGGGAGAAACGAGAAAAAGTGCAGGTATTGCTTTATGATTTAGCCGTAACTTGCTTATTTATATAGAATAAATAAGCTTGGGCTCTATTGAAGTATCACGGTTCCAGGTAGTCACTTAATGTATTTTTCAGCCACCCAGACCATACCCTCTTTGGGATGTCTAATCTGCTTTGCGGAGGATCTATCCACTTCCTTCTTGCTGACGAAGCACAACACCTTTTCCTGCTTACCTGCCTGCTTGCCTTGATCTTGGGCCACCACCTGGCTTTTGGGAGATTCCACAGCGACCTCCTTTTTGTATTTTTCCAGATTCTGCCATCTCTAACATAAGAGAGTTTCTGCT
The DNA here is from genome assembly GCA_027031935.1 of Myxococcales bacterium. Taxonomy (GTDB): domain Bacteria; phylum Myxococcota; class B64-G9; order B64-G9; family B64-G9; genus JALVPF01. The sequence continues at coordinate 6,232 of JALVPF010000556.1, forward strand.
GCAAACTGAATGCCAAGGGATACTAAAAATCGAGAGAGCTAATTTCACTTTGTTGATAGTTGCTTACAGAAAAGTTCGTATTCGCACACCAAGCAGGGGATCATTCTTTTTCCATATTCAATCTGCATACCCATGCCATGAAAGTCGCGATTTTCTGATCCCTATGACTTCCACTTGCTGGTTCCCACAATGGAGATACCAAGGCTTGAAGAAACTTGCAAAACTGATATCAATGTCACCATGAATTCTTTTCTTATTGTAGAGGATCTCAAAAAATCTTTCGGTGATATAAAAGCCGTGCAGAGTGTTTCCTTTGAAGTCCCAAAAGGAGAGACCTTCGGACTGCTTGGGCCCAATGGTGCGGGCAAGTCCACCACCCTTAGCATGCTCAGCGGCCTTATATCTCCCGACTCTGGTTCTGTGAGCATAGATGGTCAAAGCGCACTCCAGGCCCCCAAGCGCATCATCGGAAAAATTGGCGTGGCTCCGCAGTCCCTTTCTCTATACGAAGAGATGAGCGCCGAGGAAAACCTCGCCTTTTTTGGGAAACTCTTTGGCTTTGGCGGAAAAAGGCTCAAGGAGCGCATGGCCTGGGCCCTGGATTTCGCCCGTTTGCAGGACAGAAAGAAAGACAGGGTAAAGACCTTTTCCGGAGGAATGAAACGTCGATTGAACATGGTGTGCGGGCTGGTCCACGACCCTGAGCTTATATTGCTGGACGAACCCACCGTGGGCGTGGATCCACAGTCGCGCAATCACATATTCGACAGCATAGAAAAGCTTAAGGAACTGGGCAGAACCATAATCTACACCACTCACTACATGGAAGAAGCAGAGCGGCTCTGCGACAGGGTTGCCATAATAGACCATGGAGAAATCCTGGCCATGGATACAGTGGACCAACTCATCAGCACTCACGCGGGCGAATCCCTGGTAGAGGCTGTGCTGTCCGAGTTGCCCCCCGAGCCTGCCTCCCTACCAGGGAAGATTGAAGGCATGATCCTTAAAGTCAGCACCCACGAACCAATGGAAGTGGTGGCAAAACTCGTATCCAGCGGTGTGAAGATAAAAAAGCTCAAGGTGGATAGGGCGGATCTGGAGTCGGTCTTTCTCAATCTCACAGGAAGGAAGCTAAGAGACAGATGAGAGCAATCTTATTCTTGGCGACAAAGGATCTTCGCCTGCTGTGGCGTGACCGAATGGGCATGTTCTGGGTGTTTGGATTCCCTCTCCTGATGGTACTGTTGTTTGGTTCATTATACTCAGGCGGTGGAGCTCAAAACATCGATGTGGCCGTCGCAGACGACGACGGATCCGCCAGGGCAAAAGAGTTCATACACAAGCTTCATCAGACCAAGGCCCTTTCTGTGCAGACCATGTCCCTGAAGGATGCCACGGAGAAAGTCCGATCCGGCAAGGTAGACGCATTTGTCCACGTGCTGCCCGGATTTGGAAAGGTCAAGCTGGGAGGAGGGCAGAGCATCCCCCTGGAGATGGGAGCAGATCCATCCAAGTCGGCTGCCACGTCCATGCTACAGGGCATACTCGTACAAAAATGGTTCGAGTCCATACAGGATATCTTCACCAAGCCGGGCAGCATGAAAAAGCTGGTAAAAAGCAGCCTGGATAATCTGGCAGTTTCAGGCACTGGAGACGCACAGCAGGACATGGTGCTCAAGACCTTTTTGGGAAACACCATGGACTTTCTGGACAAGGTGGATACAAAAACCTATGGCTCATCAGGACCGCTGGCCAAGATGCAGATAAAGACCGTGTCCGTTTTACAAGAGCGCGCACAACCCAGAAGCTCATTCGATATCACCTTTCCTTCGGGCATACTCTGGGCTCTTATCGCCTGCGCTACAGCCTTTGCCATCTCCCTGGTGAGCGAACGCACATCGGGCACGCTCACGCGAATCATGCTCTCTCCCCTTCGGTTCTGGCAGATCCTGGCAGGAAAGGGCCTGGCCTGTTTCATAGCCTGTGTGAGCACCTCTGCTGTTTTGCTTTTCATCGGAGTCACCCTTCTGAAGGTGCAGCTACCGGATCCCATCAAGGCATCGGTGGCGGTAGTGGCCGTGTCCCTTGGCTTCGTTGGAATCATGATGTTCATCAGTGTCCTGGGAAAAACCGAGCGTTCCGTGTCCGGGGCTGGATGGGCCATACTGCTGGTGATGGCCATGTTCGGAGGCTGCATGATGCCCTTGGCCTTCATGCCCTCCTGGATGCAATCCATCAGCTCCTTGAGCCCGGTCAAGTGGGGCATACTGGCCCTGGAGGGAGCAGTATGGAGAGATTTTACCTACCAGCAGATGCTGCCCTCCATACTTGTGCTTCTGGGAGTTGGCATTGTCTCTTTCGTCCTCGGCACCTGGATTCTTTCCAGGACCAAGTTATAAGGGAAACGTATCTTTTTTCTCTTGGTTTTTTCTCTTAGCGACAGTTGGATTGTCTGTTGGCCTGGCAGGGAATTACCCCTCTATGCATATTTGCTTGGCAGGTACCTAATTTCTCTCATCCTTACCCATGAACCAGACGCTTACGAGTTTTCCAAAGGAGCAAAAAGGGATGCCGCAGGCACTGCAAAGAGACCA
>JALVPF010000557.1 GCA_027031935.1 Myxococcales bacterium
CAATCATGAACTTCAGGACGTAGCTGGTCAGACCTATGATTGGGACAAGGTGCTTTCCTTGCTCAACACCAGACGCGGACTTTTGGACGGGGTGGTGTTTACGGGTGGAGAACCATGTCTGCATAAATCCCTGCTTCACGCCATGGAAGAAGTCCGTGCCCTGGGCTTTGGGGTCGCCCTGCATACGGGTGGCGGATTTCCCAGGAGGCTTGATCAGCTCCTTTCACGTGGTCTCATAGACTGGGTAGGCTTCGACATGAAAGCTCCCTGGGAGTTGTACGAGCGAGTCACCAATAAACCCGGCTCTGGTGCAAGAGCCAGAAAATCCCTATCCATCTTGGCCAAGTCCGGTGTGGAATACGAAGTCCGCACCACTGTATGGCAGGAACTTCTCGACCGAGCACACTTCGAGACAATGGCTCGGCAGCTCGCTGAACTCGGCGCCAGTCCTTGGGTGCTGCAAGCATGCAGAGACTGTCCTAGCTCCAAAAACTCCGAGCCACAAGAGATCACCATTCCTGGTCTTGTCAATTATCTTGCGCTGAAGGCCGGCGGTCTTGTTGAAACCAGAATCTGAGCTGAAGCCCTGATTTCCCAACTCGCTTGCGATCTCTGTGGCTATGCTGCAGAATCTTTTTCGGTTGAACTCGCTAATTGTCGTCGTCACTCTGAGCTGAAGAAAACAGCTCCTGCTGGTAGACCACAACCACGTCCTGACGATTGATGACTGCGATGGGGGTGTCCGGATCCTTCTCCGAGACCACCACCAGCTCTTCAACCTTGTGGGTGGCCATGAGCTGGATCGCCCGGAACAGGGTGTCGTCAGGATACACCACTACCGGGCGGTGAGCCAGGTCAGAGGCCACTATCAATGGGTTGAGTTCTGGTTTTCCCAGAGAAGAACGCAGATCACAAACGCCGATCATGCCAGCGAGTTTCCCGGTGTTGTCCACCACCGGAAATCCGCTCGTTCCTGAATTTGAAAACCTGTCCAGGAGTTCATCCAGACCTATGTTCTCAGGTACGGTGGCGACCTGCTCATGGTTTTGCTTTTTATAGTCCAGCACCTGCTGTACCAGTATCCTCTTGAGCACGGCCTTGAGCATGTTGCCCGTATGCACCGGGGCATCGAACCTGGATTCTATCTGCTTTTCGTATATGGTCCATCGCTTGCAGATCATGAAACCTATTACCGACACCCACATGGACGGAACCAGCAGGTGATAGTTACCTGTCATCTCACTGACCATGATGATTGTAGAAAGCGGGGTGTTGGCGGCAGCAGCAAAGAAACCTGCCATTCCCACCAGGGTAAAGGCGCCCGGTTGGATGTCCATGCCCGGGAAAAGCTGCTGCATGAGTATACCAACGCCTCCTCCAAGGGCGCCACCGATGACGACGGCAGGACCGAACACGCCGCCCGATCCTCCGGAAGCGATGGTAAAAGACGTGGTGAGAATTTTTGCACCGCCAATCAACAAAAGTGTCCAGGCGCCGATCTTTCCAAGCAGGGCCCCCTGCACGATGCCATAACCCGTTCCCAGCGCTCCTGGGACAAAAAACGCGATGCAACCCAGGATCAAGCCACCTATGGCCGGTTTTACATGGTTGGGTATCTTGGGCAACTTCACGAAAAGGTCCCTTATGCCGTAAAACACCTTGATGTAAGCAATGGCACCCCCTGAGACCACCAGGGCGAGAATGAAGTAAGGCAGAAGCTGCGCCGGGTTATGGAAGGTAAAATTGGGGGTTACGAACAAGGGATCCCAGCCGAAGTTCATGGCGAAAACCGCGTAAGCCACGATGGAAGCGATCACTGCGGGAATCAACACCTCGTACTCCAGGTCCAGTTCCTTGTATAGCACCTCTGCGGCAAACAGAGCGCCTGCAAGGGGTGCATGGAAGATAGAACCTATGCCGGCACCCATCCCTGCTGCCATCAGGACCCTGCGATCATGGGGGCGAAGCTTCATCCATCCTGCCAGCATGGATCCAAAGCCGGATCCAATCTGGGCGATGGGGCCTTCACGACCGCCCGATCCACCGGTACCTATGGTTATGGCTGAAGAGATGGTCTTTACGAAGGGAACCCTGGCCCTGACACGACCGCCATGCTTGTGATAGGCATCGATGGCAGCATCGGTTCCATGGCCTTCGGCTTCGGGGGCAAGAGAATAGACTATGAGTCCACTGGCCAATCCGCCCAGGGTCGGGACGACAAAAAGCATCCACCGTCGCAACTCGACAGCAGGGGCGGCCAGCAGAGGAGCTTCTCCACCGGGAGGCGCCGGGTGCAGACCTATGGCATATTCCGTAAAGAACCACTTGGAGAGATCCAGCAGGGTATAGAACAAGACAGAACCAAGACCTGCCACAGCGCCGACAATGGCAGAAAGCACCATGAGGCGCCAGAGGTCACTCCTCAAAGTAGATGGTATGAGCCTCTTTGTCGCCTTGAATTCCAAATCCTTCGTACCTCCTTTGAAATCTTCACTGCTCCTCTATCCCCATGAGGCCACCATAGTCAAGAAGAGACTTTGGGAATGTTGGTACTTTTAGAGCCCTGCACAAAAAAGCCCCGACACGGAATTTTCCATGTCGGGGCTATCCATCAGCCCATTGGCCTGCTACAAGCCACAGGGCGGTTCATAGCGCATCAGGGATTACCCAGGTCTCCCGGGCAGGTGTTGTCATCACCCAGCTCCACCCCTGCACAGTTGAGGAAGCAGATGTTGTCATAAACGACTCCATCAGCTCCGCACACAGGGTCAAAGTACTCGGGGCATACACAGTCTGACTGCATGCATCTTCCCTCGCACTGACCGTCATCCCAGCACTCCACCTGGCAGTACTCTCCAGGGGCACAGTCATAATCGGTGTTGCACTCGCTGGAGTTGTGAATGTTCTGCAGACACTCCAGGTACTCGGGGGTCTGGGTCCAACCACAGGTGGTCTGGCCATCAGGGCTAATCAAAGTACCGCAGGTAGAAAACTGCAGGCACTCGTACTCGGGCAGCCACACGCAGGTGGAGGCAACGGGGAACGGTGCACAGATCTCACCGGAGCAGCCGGTTACAATGCAATCGCTCTCGGCCGGTACACACTGTCCCATGCACGGTAGACAGTTGGGATCATCAGGAGGACATGTAGGATCACCCGGCTCATCACACAGACCAGGCTCGCACCTGAAGCCCTCAGGACACTGGGAATCATCCATACACTCCATGGGGGGCAGGGGCATGCATACGCCATCACATACGCATTCGGGATCGTCGGGTGAACAGTCACAAAGGTTCAACTCGCAATACTCGCCAGGTTCGCACTCTTCATCAGACTGACATCCAGGAGGAGGTTGATCGCATTCACCGTTTTGGATGATCTCGGCACCTTCACACTGGGCGAAGCACTGGTTGGCGAATGTCATCAGCTCGCACACTCCCGTTCCGCTGCAGTCGGGATCATCAGGATCGCAGGTCGGCTCATCCACGCCATAGCAGATCTCACCGCAGACAGGGTCCCATACGTCAGGACATGCACATGGGTCGAACACGCAGCGGCCATCTATGCATCTGCCCAGGCGGCCGTCTGTTGACTGGCAATCGTCATCGAAGTTGCACTCGGGAGGATAGTCAGGCACACACAGGCCAACGCAACAGTCCGGGTCCCCGGCTTCACAATAGTCATAGCAGAACTGCATCTCGCAACGCTGTCCCGGGGGACACTCGTAATCAGCGTTACACTGAAGCTGGTCGAAAACACAGATTCCGTCCACACAATGGCCAAAATCACCTGTATCCGGGTTTACGCAGTCCTGGTCAGAAGCACACTCGGGGGGTGTATCCGGTACACACACGCCATGGCAGTCCGGTATGCACTCGCAATTTGGATCCGTTGCAGGATCGCAGTCACAGTCTACACACTCCATCTGGCAAACCATATTTGGCGGACATGCTGTATATTCATCACACTCGATCTGTTCAAATACACACTGACCATTTACACACTGGGCAGGCTCACCATTGGGCTGCATGCAGTCTTCATCTGTCTGACATTCCGGTTCGTTGGGTACACAATAGCCATGACATTCTTCGTAACATTCTCCGTCAGAATCACATCCACCCCAACATTCCTGGACACAAACATTACCTTCGGGACAATCAGAATCAGCGGTACACTCCTGCGGTCCTTCCGGAACACACACAGCCTCACAACCCGGATCGCAATCTTCGCCATCAGTACAATCCCAACACTGCTCCTGGCAAACCATGCCATCCGGACACACGATACCATCTTCACCATCTTCGCAGTGAATGGCGTCAGGCAGACACTGACCCTCAAAGCACTGTCCCACCTGACCATCGGGCAACTCGCAGAACTCACCATCTATGCATTGATTGTCAGGCACGCAATGACCTGCACAGGGTGGACACTCCTCACCCTCCTGACACGGCATCTCCGGGCAAATGTCGAATTGGCATGAAAATCCATCGGGACAAGGGGTGTTATCATCACAGTAGCCACCAGCATCATATACACACTGACCATCAACGCATCTTGGCTCGGTACTGGTCCATTCGAGGATAGGACAATCCTGGTCTGTCTCGCACTCCACATCAGCGCAGCGACAGATGGGACAACCGTCAGGATCGGTCATGAATCCGTTGGGACAGTACAGATCACATGCCATGTCAGGACAGCGCGGCTCTTCACAGTTGCCAACACATCCCAACATGAGGTCAAAACCACCACCATATACACCATCATATGTGGCTGCAGCTATGAGATATCTTCCACCGGAAGGCAGCTTGAAATTGTTCAGCAGGCTGTTGACGCCGTCTTTTCCATCATCATCAAAAGCCAGGTGCTGACCCCAGATTCCATTTTCCTGCATGGGACCATAAAGAATGAGCACCGGGTCCTCGCCATTGTCACCTGTCAGGCTGGCAGTAATCTTGGCGCCCGGTAAAGCGTCGAAGATATAACCTGTCAGGGGCTTGGTCTTGGAAAACTCGTCTTTTACGTCCTGACCAAAGTTCAAGGTCCCCTTGATGTCTACCTTGTCCTTTGCATCAGTGGTCCCGGTCAACAGTGGAGCTTGGTATTCCTGTTTATCCTGCGGAGTGGAATAGTCCACACAGGCAGAAGCCATCAAACCCATACACAAAAGGGCGGCCAGGGGGGCCTTCATCATTCTCCATCTCATGCTTTTCATTTTGACCTCCTAGAGTCAGAAAAAGTCATGTCCATTTTTTCCATACGGACATTCAAAGCAACTCTTATGCCAAGGCTTGAGAAACAGCCAGCTTATCATCTAATTGGTTGAATTTATTTAGAAATTGCAATTTTCTAAAAATCGCTACCACCAGCAAGTGTAAGCCCAGCTTTACACCACTTTGGCTAGAATAGAAAAAAGCTCTGAAATATTCAGAGGATGAAAAAACTTCACCAAAGGGCGATCAACTGTCAAGCCAGGCTTACACCCTTGTGAGCAGATCTCGCGAAACTTGGTGCAACAACGAAAATACTTGACTTATCTTATTGTTGATGTTTGTATGTAGATAAATCATACTAATTCTGGTACATCTAATGTTTGTAAACAGAAAAAAAGAACTGGCCTTTCTCAGAAGCCACTACAAAACCCAACAGGCGGAATTCCTTGTGATTTGGGGAAGACGCAGAGTTGGAAAAACCCTACTCTTGCAACAGTTCGCAAAAGGTCTGCCAGTGCTTTACCACATGGCGGTGCGCACAACCCCTAGAGACGAGCTAAGGAGGCTATCCGAACAGCTGGCAGAGTTTTTCGACGATCCTCTGCTACGATCTCAAGCCATGACATCATGGGACACCATGTTTATGTACCTGGCGTCGAAAAAAAAGAAATTCGGTCTTGTGCTGGATGAATTTCCCTACATGGTAGAAGCATCCACACACCTGCCTTCCTTGCTTCAGCAGGCCTGGGATTTGCATCTGTCTTCTACTCGGATCAAGCTAATCGTATGCGGATCGAGCATTGCCATGATGGAGAGGACGCTTTTTGCTCCAAGTGCCCCGCTTTTTGGAAGACGTACCGGGCAATGGAAAGTAGAGCCATTCGGTCCGGTAGAGCTTGGAAAAATCACCGGGGGTTCGCTTGTAGATCGGATCGAGACCTACTCGGTTATCGGTGGCGTTCCCATGTATGCGCGACTCTTTGATTCCTCGGCAAGCCTTCTTGAAAACATCCGAGACCGCATCCTGTCCAAGGGAGAGGTGCTGTATCAGGAAGTCCCCTTCCTGCTACGACAGGAGTTGCGCGAACCCAGAGTCTACCAGGCAATCCTTGCAGCCATTAGCGCTGGGGCGGAAAAATTCAGCGAGCTATCCTCGAAAACCGGCCTCGAACGTGCAAATCTCACGAGGTATCTTGCCCACCTGATAGAGATCGGCCTTGTCAAACGTGAAGTTCCCGTGACAGAAGACAAACCGCACAAGAGCCGCAAAGGCCTCTATCGGGTCTCAGATCAATTTGTTCGTTTCTGGTACAATTTCGTCTTTCCCAACCTTGATCTCCTGGAGATGGGTGCTGTGCAGGAAGTAATCGACAAACGCATAAGCCCCAAACTTCACGACTACATCTCCCGAGGTATCGAACCGATCATGGCTGACCTTCTCCGCGCAGGTCCACTTTCACATCATGTACCGTTCAAGGTGAAGTTTGCAGGAAGACACTGGAGTAAAAACGAAGAGTTCGATCTGGTTCTTTTCAATGAAGAGCGGAACTCTGCGCTGGTTGGCGAAATAAAATGGAGTAGAAAACCCATAGACCCGCGAATCATGTCCGGCTTGCGCAAACGCCTGGAGCAAACAGAAATATTCAAAGGTGTTGACCTGACATATGCTCTCGTAAGCAGGAATGGATTTCAAACAAGACCCACTGCCCGAAAAGACGAACGCTATATCGACCTGTCCCAAGTAGAGATATGACTCTATGCTTATGCAGATCGCCATTCATATGGAAAATCTTTGCCTCTGAATTGACAAGATCCCATCTATCTGCAATACAGCCCATCTAAGCCCTTTGCATGGGACCACGCGGAGGAAGCCATGAAGATAGGAATTCGCAAGGAAGACAAGAACGAATGGGAACGAAGGGTTCCGCTGACCCCTGAGCATGTTCGCCAGCTCGTCGATGATGGTGTGGAGGTCACGGTAGAACCCAGTCCTACCCGCGCCTTTGCAGACGAAGAGTATAAAGCGGCTGGTGCCAGGTTAGGCCCCATCGATGACAGCCAGGTTCTTTTCGCGGTAAAGGAGATCCCGGAGCGATTGCTGGCCAGCAACCGTACCTACATTTATTTCGCCCACGTCATCAAGGGACAAGCCTACAACATGCCCATGTTGGGAAAAATACTGGATCTGGGAGCCACCCTCATAGACTACGAAAAAGTGGTGGATGACAAAGGGCGCAGGTTGATCTTCTTTGGAAGACATGCAGGCCTTGCCGGAATGCTAGACAGCCTGTGGGCCTTTGGCAAGCGATTGGAGGCTGAGGGAAAAACCAATCCCCTAGCAACAATTCGAATGGCGCACTCCTATGCAAACCTGGACGAAGCCAAGGCCTCCGTGTCAGAAGCCGGGAAAAAGCTGGCAGAGGACGGTTTCGACCAGGACCTGGCGCCCGTGGTGGTTGGATTTGCAGGATATGGCAATGTCTCGCAGGGCGCGCAGGAGATACTCGATCTGCTGCCCCACGAGGAGATAGCTCCCGCTGACCTGCCATCCGTACTGAATCGCAAGGATACAAAAAAGGTCTTCAAGGTCGTGTTCAAAGAAGAGCACATGGCAAGACCCAAGGATAAAGAAAAGAAGTTCGTACTACAGCAATACTACGAACACCCTGAACTCTTTCGCGGGATTTTCGCCCGCCATGTCCCCTATCTCACCCTGCTTGTAAACTGCATTTACTGGACACCTGACTACCCAAGGCTGGTCAGCAGGGATCTGCTCCATGGCCTTTTTGGCGCAGGCCACAAAGCCCGTCTGAAGGTCATCGGCGATATCAGCATAGACATAGAGGGTGCCATCGAGTGTTCCCTTAAATCAACGGATCCCGGAAACCCTGTCTATGTATACCTTCCGGACGAAGATCGCATAGAAGATGGCGTAAATGGCCACGGTCCTGTGGTCATGGCAGTGGACAATCTTCCCTGCGAGCTGCCGGTGGAGTCTTCCACAAGTTTTGGCGATGCATTGCTGCCCTTCGTCAAGGATATTGCATCTGCTGATTACACAAAAACCTTTGATGAGCTTCCGCTGCCACAAGCCATAAAAAAAGCGGTCATCGCTCATAAGGGAAAACTCACCCCAGACTATGAATACCTGTACAAGCACCTGCAAAAGCAGGGCATAGCGGTCAAAGGAGGAGCATCGTGAAAAAGGTCGTCGTATTTGGCGCTGGACTGGTTGCAAGACCCCTGGTCAGGTACTTGCTTGATCATGGTTTTGATGTAACGGTGGCATCCCGCACTGTCTCCAAGGCGGAAAAGCTCATCGACGGACACGAACACGGAAGGGCGGAGACCATAGATGCTGATGACGAGTCTGCCATCAAGTCTTTCGTGGAAAAAGCCGACCTGGCGGTCAGCCTGCTGCCGGCGCCCAAACATCCCGTGGTGGCCAAGGCATGCCTGAAACTGGGCAAGCACATGGTGACGACTTCTTACGTGAGCCCACAGATGAAGGCTTTCGATCAGGAAGCCAAAGACAAAGACCTCCTCTTGCTCAACGAGATCGGAGTCGACCCTGGTATAGATCACATGAGCGCCATGGAGGTTATTCACGCCGAAGAAAAAAGAGGTGGCACACTGATCGGATTCAACTCATGGTGCGGAGGCCTTCCCGCACCAGAGGCAAACGACAATCCTTTCGGGTACAAGTTTTCATGGAGCCCACGAGGTGTCCTGGTGGCCGCCAGAAACTCGGCACGTTACCTGAAAGACGGACAGATAGTAGACGTGGACCCCAAGGACCTGTTCGCAGACCCGGCCATAGTGGATATACCCGGAGTCGGAACTTTCGAAGGATACCCCAACAGAGACTCGGTGTCTTACATGGACACCTATGGCTTTGATCCGGAGAAAGTAAAAAATATTTTCCGTGGTACCTTGCGAAATCTGGGACACTGCAAACTCTACACTCAGATAATTCAGTTAGGACTCATAGAGCCGGCCCCCGAACATGACTGCGCAGGCCTCACCCATGCCGGGTTCATGAAAAAGTTCTTTGACGGTGATCCCAAAAAGATCATTCCGGAAAAGCTTGGTGTCTCAGCCAATGACTCTCCCATAGAGGCTCTGGAATACATTGGCCTGTTCTCCGATGAACCCATTGGACAAGACAAGATCTCCACGCTGGATCTAATGGCGAATCGAATGGCAGCCAGCTTGACCTATGCCGATGGAGAGAGAGACATGCTGCTCATGCGTCACGACCTGACGTTCGAATACGCAGGCGGGAACAAGGAACGCATCACCGCCATAATGGTTGATTACGGCATCCCTCATGGGGATTCATCCATGGCCAGGACTGTATCTCTGCCAGCGGCCATCGGAGCCCGCATGATACTGGAAGGCAAGATATCATCCCGTGGAGTCCACATCCCCATCGAGCCTGCAATCTACGAACCCATCCTGGCGGAATTGAAAAATCTGGAAATTGGATTCAAGGAAACCCGGGAAAGAATATAAACTGCACGAACAGCCAACCCATAACGATTAATGCAAGTATACCCGTTGGCTCATGGAGTAAGCGCTGCCAGGTTCCATCTGGTGACAGTTGAATGATGTGGGTATAAGACAACTACATAGGAAGGCAAGGCGGGTCTACTGGATCAATAACCACTGAGGCTGCGGTGAGCCTTTCCATTCTCGTCGTAACACTTGTTTACGTTCGAGTGACAGGAACTGGAGTAGCTCCCTACATTTCCACAATCCGAGCCCTTGGCCTTGTCGCAGATCTTCTTGGCCTTTTTACGATCTGCAAAGGAATCACCCTTCACGCAGACCTGCACATCGCCACCATTGGAAAAATGATAGCATTTGGCTTTTGCGGACACGGCTATAAATGAAAAAGCGACCACCAATGCAACTACCATACCCAGCTTGCTCATCTCACACCCTCCTCGAGTTGGACTCAGGGTCCAGGTTTGAAGTTTGTTCTCCATTTGTATTTCATATGAGTAAAAGAGTCAACGACAGTCAAATCGCCAAATCTCCTAGCCCTTATTCTTTCCTTCCTTGGACCTCATATTTTTGATCCATTCCTCGATGCGACGAAAGCCCTCAGCGTTCTCTTCGGCATCGCGGTCGGGATCCACTCCGGGAAACTTCTTTCCGGCGATTTTGGTCAAGGCAGACAGAGCTTCATCACGAACAAAGGGAACATCGGCAGACTTCAAGAGCTGCAGCAAATGCCCGGCACCCAGCTTTGGATCGTGACACGCGATATGAAGCGCGTAAGCAAGCTTGGCTTCCAGATCAGACGCTTTGTGGAAAGCTTTTTCCAGTCCGCTCAAGCCGCCATGAACATGGGTGTCAAGCACAGCGGAGTCGTTTCCATCCAACAACTTGCACCCTTTTTCCATGTCAGGTGATCTCTCACCAGCCACGACTGGCCCTGAAGCATCAGTTGACTCGTTGGCCTTAGGTGGCATGACTTGTGCATCAGCCAGGGCCGGTTCATGATCACCGTGTTCGTGCTCATGGCCAGGCCGAGCCAGGCTGGACTGTGCGAGAAAATGACCGGCTGCCCACACCGTACCCACCAATCCAAGCGTGATCACGGTCCCTATGGCCAATTGAACGAATGCGCGAGACTTTGACTCGGAATGGACTATGTGAATGACTATGGCAGCAAGTCCAAGCACCACCCCATAGAACGCCACGACGCTGGGGCCTGCCGGCATATCTGCAAAATACGATGTTCCCAGGCCCAGTACCGTCACCAAGAATCCCATGCTCCAGCCTATGATGAGCTGATATTTCAATTTATGGGTAATGAGGCTTGCGATGATGGCAGGTACTACGAGAAATACGAAAACCAGAAGCACTCCGGCGGTTCTGACCGAGATGGAGATCACCAGGCCAAAGGACAGGTAAAACCAAAAGTCCCAGACCCACAGGCGCATTCCCCTTTCCTTGGCTCCTGTGGGATCTTCACTTATGGCAAGGATGGGCTTTCTGAAAATGTAGTGGAACAAACCAACCGCACTATAGGCAATAGCTGCCAGGATGATTGCGTCCCATTTGACCCACAATATGGCACCGGTCATGACTTCTTTTATATGCTCTGCACCATGGGGTGCGCGATCCACCACCAGGATCACCACAGAGGCTGCGATGGCAAACACAACTCCGATTATGGCCTCTTGCGGAACCCTGTCACGATGGGTTCTGGTGATGGCAAACAGCGCCGCAGCCACAAATGTAAACATCATGGAAAACAGCAAGGCTGCAGTGGAATCAGGAGCCATACCAAAGACGAACCCGACAGTCGTTCCCAATGCCGCGACCTGCGCCAGCGCAAGGTCTACGAAGATGACCTTCCTGCGTATGACATGAAGCCCCAGGTAAGCGTGAATACCCACTAAAATCAGGCATTCCAGAAAGGCCCGGAGCATCAGGTCCGATATACCCAGTTGATGCATGTTACACCTCGCGTATCACTCAAAAGCGGCAGAGAGCTTGTTCACTATTTGATCGATAAGTTCAAAATACGTTTTCAAACCAGTATCACCACCTGTGCCCATGGCTGTGATAATCGGTTTTGCTCCCACCTGACTCGCGATGAGACGAACTTTTGCCAGGTCGTAGTAACTGGCTGCAAGGATTACGTGTATCTTCTCATCACGCATTTGCTTGATGAGCTGATCTATGTGCCTGGGAGTAGGGGGAATGGATGGCCGCAGTTCCACATGGTTGACCACGTTTACACCAAAAAGATCTGCGAAATACACCCACTGCTTGTGATACGTGACGACCTTCTTGCCGCGAAAATCGAGCCCCTTTTTCAACCATCCCCCGAGCTTGTCGATCAGGGGCTTGCCCTTGTATTTTTTCTTCTTGAGAAAGTCGATCATGTTATCGGAATTCTGCGCCAACCTGTGAAGGATCTTGGGTCCAAGAATATGTAAAAGATCATCGCCAAAAAGACGCCGGTCGATCTCGTGACTGAAGCGCTTTAGGTTCTCCGTATATTGTTCTTGATGATCCGGATCCACGCGGCTCAGGCCTGTGGCGATGTTTCTGGCTACGACCTCCGCAGCCAGAGGATTGCTGATGAAATGAGGATTTCCGTAGATATGAACACCGCCTTCCGATCGGCTCTTAACTTTCGGGATCTCCAACAATCGCACACCCTGGCTGGCTGACACGTATCGTCTCTGCCCCGAACGGATCTGATCGTTACCGGAGATATCTATCAGCGACGGTGCCCAGAGCTCCAAATCCAGACCGGTGCTGATGAAGAGATCCGCGTTTGCCAGCTTTCGAGCCAGGCTGGGCCTGGGTCGAACGAAGTGAGGATCCTGGTCACCGTTTACTATCCAGTCCACGTCTACGAGATCGCCACCGATCTCATTTGCGATGGCAGCATAGCTGGAAAGAGAAGCCACTACCTTAATCTTCCCGTCCTTGTCGGCAGCGCGAGAAAAGGAAGATGAGGTCAGCATCAGCAGAGTCAAAAAGCTTGCAATCATGATTCGCATTTTTTCATCCTCCTCTACTAGTACCTGTCATGTTTATGGGGACCTGCAGCAAACACCACCTGCACTATGAAAAGGTCCTCCGGCAGGATGTTGTCCCCATCCTTGTGGGCATACTGGAATCTCGTCTTGACCCATGGACTCTCCCACCAGGTCAAGTACGCCACAGCCTGCCAAATCCATTGTCCATTATTGTCAACTGCGTACGGCTGCGTAAGGTCCCCTCGTAGTCCAATGGCCAGCGTCTCGCTCAAGCCTGCATCGATATATGAATACCCGCCACCTGCTGCCAGGTAACCTTCATCCGTCTCCTTGCCAACCCAGTAGAATTCACTTCGCCATGTAAGATGCTTGTATCGTTCGTTGTGCAAAGGAGCCCAGGACAGGGTAAGATCCGCACCTCCCAAGGTTGTGGTCCTCCAAGACTCATCCTGTCTGTTGCCGTCATCATCCAGCAGGTTTCTCCGGTTGTTCGTTCCATACATCCCGGTCAGACCAAACTCCATGTACGCGGACTCGGTCAAATCGTAATACTGGTTCCAATGCAGCAATACGGAAGGCACACCGAACTGCTGGCCATTGAACAAATGATCGTTGGACGAATTTGTAATCTGCAAAACCAGCCTCTGGTCATCGGCCCACAGCGCAGGAGCTATCCACTCCAAAGACATACCGATCTGGTTCAGCCCTTCCGGACCGAGAATGGTAGTGATGGCCAATGGAAAATCGAACTGGTCCAAGGAATGGGCGTGCCAGCGCTGGATCACTCCAAACTGCTGGCGAAATTTTCCGAGGGTCAGGTTCAGCCCCGGCAGCACGTTGGTCCAGGTGGCATAGGCCTCTCCCAGTTCCACCTCTCCTACGTGAAATTCTATGGCAGCCTTGAAAAAAGAAAAGGGATCCAGGTTCGCCTGGAAGTGAAGTCCCAAGACCCTGAAATAAAACTGCGCATCATCCCCCAGGGTGTCGGTGTTGAAATCAATCATCTTCAACCTGCCACCCACGTCTGCCACCACGCTGACCTCTGGGTTCAATGCCTGTAGCGCGCGGTTGCCCGAGCTGAAGACCGTATTAGTATCCAGCCGGGGAAGCTCCTGCCCTGTGTTCTTCTCTGCCTGGTCTATGGCCAGGCCTGCCTCCCGCCTCAACTTTTCAATTTCGTCCGAGTCGTCATCCCGGCGGGAATCATTGTCTGCCTTGACATCAGAACCCGAAGCTTGTTTTTTTTCGCCTTGTTCATCGTGTTCTTTTTGCTCATCGTCGGCAGCCATGGCCTTTGCCGCTGCCAGATTCAAAACAAAAAGACACGCCAATACAAATATATATATGGTTCTCGCCATCTCCTCCTCCTGTAAAAAGGAACGACACAGTAATGCTTGCCCAACAATTGTTAGGCCAATGCTCTAGATCGATTTATAACTCAGGCCAATGGAGGAGAATGCTTCGGGGAATAGGAAAGCACTTCATTCTGAGCACAAAGTATCGACTCAGACCTGTTGCCGCAAGTGCAAGACGGTACGGCATGAATCAGAGCATGTTGCACCAGCGGCGATAGCGACTGATGCATGAGGCTCAAAGGACAGGCGTCATGCCCGCTTTTCGATTTTTCAGATGCGTCGATCAGACGGATTTTTCTGTTGGCAAAGCTTCTGCCGAGCCTTGCCTGAGCCGGCTCCTTGACGTGCTCCAGCCTATGATGAACCGGGCACCATACATGTTCCGTGTGATCAAAAACGAGGTGAATCTGGTGAATCACTGGTAGTTGCACCAGCCAGGCCAAGGATAGAAGAATCACCCCGAACAAACCAGCACTCATGCGAAAGCCCGAGATTCGCCCAAGTCGGTAAGTGGCCCTTTTGGGGCTGCTGGTCATGTGCTTCTCCTGTGGATCACCCGGCTCCCATGTCATCAGAAGCCGTGTTGAAACCTACTTCCCGACAAGGGGTGTGTCAAGAAAGCACTTTTGGCCGATTTCCAAACTCGATTGCGAACTCTGTGTAGGTGCTGCAGAAGCTGTTTTGCTGTGTTGAATCCTCGGCGTGGTTAATACCTATGAAAACAAAGATCTCATTTTCGTCGGAGCAATCTCTGGTAGTCCCACTCGACCCATGGACCATCGTATCTATGCTCAATCAAGGCCAGGTCCTGTGCATCCTACAACCAGGCCGCCAAAGCCTCTGAAACAACCGCCTGCTGTTTCAGTCCATGCTGAGCACAAAACTCGTCCAGCGCTGCCTTGAGTTCCTCATCGATTCTGTAGGTCACTGTAATCATGAATTCATGAAATGAATATTTATTTTGCAATCAAAAAGTTTCAATCCCGGCTGAGATCCTCATCCAGGAACTTGTCACCCAGGTCGTTGTCCACAGAGGGGTCTTTGTCCGTAAACCATTGCTTGTAAGCATAACCACGGTCACCATCCAGGTCCCAGTTGCAGTGGACTATGTGCGACAGCTCGTGAGGCTCGTTGTACTCTTTTTCGAATTCCTTGATTTCCAGGGCCTTTTCCATCATCCACGCGGAAAACTCCACCGCGTTGCCCAACTGCGTGGCGCTGTTACCATATGCAAACGAGCGGCTGTCTTCCGGAGAAGGAGACTCTGCATATACTCTCAGGGTGTCTTCAATCTGCTGCCAGGGAGCGTCAGAGATAAACCAGTCAGGGTAATCGTCAGCAGAAGTACGAGGAAAATTTGTCGCCGGTCTCTCGATGTCAGAAACAGGAGGCTTCAAGGCAGGTGCCATGGGGTCATGCTGGTGTGGATAGGCAGACTCACACACGGGTGGAAAAACGCTCACATTGCAGTCTCCAACAAGCCTGCTTGCAGTCAGTGCCGTATGAACAAGCCCCTCACCCCGGGGATCATCCACCGCATGGGTGGGCTCTGGCCAAACGAAACCGTTCAAGGCCAGGATGAAATGCATGTGCTGATACAGATCATAGCTGAGGTATTCAACCAGGTACATGATGGCCCTGACCACTGCGATACTCGCCTGGCAAAAGATCTCCAGCAGCAGGTCCAAGGCATTGACTATGGTATCGAATGTCCACTTGGCCAACTCGGCAAAATACGACATCCACTCGTTTACCTGCTCGAAGAAATGCTTCACACACTCCCAGTCCAGGCAAAAATGCGTATTACCTATGGAAGGGGGTGAAGGTGGAGCTTCGAAATTGCTGAGGATCTCGTTCAAGGCATCTGCAACCTGCGCGTATCTCTCATCCAGTCCCTCTGGTTTCTCCACGTAAGAATCGCGAAGATATGACATGGTCACATGAAAATTTTCGAAGGTCTTTTCCACATCTTCCTTTGAAAGAAAATCTGGATGGGGGGGCTTGGGGTCTCCCTGGGTTGTTGGTGTGTCAGGATATGTCAGGCGAAAAGCTTCATAGATCATGTCCCTGAGTTCCGGATTGAAACTTTTCACGTACCCGGAGTATTCATCCACATCACAAACACCATCAGCCTCCATGGTCGAAAGCAGGTCCCGGTCCAGGGCCTTGTTGACGCTGACCCCGTAATATCTGTAGTACTCGTATGAATCCATGAAGTTTTCGATTATCACATGGCGCTGGGGGTGCAGACGGTATGGACCACAGACGATGCGATTGACAAAAGCATGCCCTGTGGTGTCTGTGGCGATGTGTGTCAGATAACCCAAGGCGTAGGCTTTCTGTATATCCGTGACTGCAAGCTTGACGAGATTTTTGGCAAAAAGCCCGGTGTTTCGATAATGCAACATATCGAACCAGTACCAATCCCACTCACGTTTTCCGTGCTGATGAGCAGGGGTAAACAGCTCGTCAAACAGAGTCTGCGAAAAGCTAGGCAAATCAGCGGCCTGGTCTATGATGTCTATTCCTTCGTTCATGCCGACGAGAAGCGTCTCGTGCATGGCAGATTTGAACGTCGCAGCAGCACTCTTGCAATCACCCACCAGATCTGTAGCGCATTCCAGTGGCAGAATTTTTTCCACTGTTTCCACAGCCTCATCTATTGGTTCGACCAGATCCTCCAAAGCTTCCTCGATGGGCTCGAGCACCTCTTTTACCGAGTCCAGGACTTCTCCATAGAGCGCCTTGAGATGTTTGAGGTTGTGGGCTAACTGAACAAAAAAGTTGAAGGCCTTGTACTCGGGGGAAAAAAACAAGAGGTCAGGACCAACAGAACCCAGCAAAGCAGCGCCCCGATTATTTTCCATTATGGTCTTGATGTCATCCGGCAAGGATTTTGTTGCTTCTTGCATGACAATCGAATGAATTCCGTATTTCGGCATGGCTGTCTCCTAGACTGCGATCTCTCAGTAGGTACCAGGGTAATGGGGCGGGATCATTCCATTACAATTGCCCAGGCTCTTTCGATCTGGCGACCTTCTTCCCATGGCCGAGATGGAGTGTATGGGATCGAAAAAGGGATCGTAGCAAATGGCTGCTGACGAACCCTGTTCAAACTCACGCGTGAAGGTCATGGCAAAACCGGTAATGACGCCGGGGTGCAAGGTGAATGGACCTTTCCTGTCTCTCAGTTGACCTTCGGCAAGGGTAAAACTGTCAGCGTATGGTCCCTCGTACACCTCTATGACCAAATTGCGAGTGGTCTTGTTGCCAAGATTGATCACGGGAACGACCACGTCCACCGATTCACCTATGTCTGGAACGAAGCACCAAAATCCATGGGGTGGATGTGGAAAATCATCCCATGCACTACCTGCCCAGTTCCACTCAGGATCATCGGGGTGAAATGAATCCAACCTGGGAATCACCAGGTATGGCGTCAAGATGGCATCTCGAGCCCGGTGCGGATAATCAATCCTCGAATCAGGCAAGGCTGGATTGTCATCGCCCTCTTGCTCTGAAAGCTTGCAAGAGCCAATGGCACCTAAAGCACCGCTTGCAGCCAGCAATTTCAAAAAATCTCTTCTGTCCATGAGAACCCTTCCCCTGATTTTCTCAACTACAATGGACAGATTTTATACGTGGCTCAGCGTCTTTGCAAGGCGAAACCCAAGAGGCCCAGCAGCCCGAAAAACAGCAGCGAGCTTCCGAAAGGACCTCCGGCCGACCCGCATCCACAACCGCCAGAGCTGCTTCCGCCTGTATCCGATGCAGGGACAAAGGAATGGAAAAGCTCAGGAGCTTGTGCAGGATCACGTGACACGTTCCGGTAGTCTGAATCGTCGGTCGCCTCTATGTAGTAATCCACGCCTGCTTGCGTAAGCACGGCAGCAGGGATTATTCCGGTGTAGTTTTCCCCTGCCACAAGCTCCATGGGTACTGGATTGAAATCGCCTGGATTTTCTCCTCCTGCCCTGTAATACAAGACCACCTGGCTGACACCAGATTCGTCCGAGACCTGCGCGTCTATGGACACTGGAACTCCTGCATCGACTCCGTCCTGTATGGGAGTATGGACGATTACAGGGCCGTCCGTGTCCTCATCCTGCCCTGCCACCAGGAAGCTGTGCACGGTCGAGGGTGCATCAACAGGATCCCTGGTCACGTTCTGATTCTCCGATCCGTCCGTTGCCTCCAGGTAATAATCCACTCCGGGTTTTTGCACCAGGGCAGCAGGTATGGCCCCTGCATAATTCTCACCGTCAGAGCTGCTCAAGGCCTCTCCCACAAAATTGTTCGTGCCAGCGATGCGGAAATAGACCCAAACGGAATCAACACCGGAGTCATCTGTCACACGGCATGTAACAGACACGTCCGTAGATTCTTGCTGGGCATCGGTAACAGGAGTGTGTTCGATGACCGGCCCCTGCTCGTCAGGGTTTTCGACCGTCACGACAAAAGGATCAGCCTGTCCTGCCTCCGGCAAGGAAGACCCATTCGAAGCAGGAGAAGCATCCACGGAACTAAGATAGTACGAGATCTGTGGTGGCTGCACGTTGGCCCCAGGGATACTTGCGACGTAAACGCCTGGGGAGTCTTCGGTCATGGCGACGGAACCCCATATGCCTGCGGTTTTGACTTCAAGGGTAACAGAAGCAACACCGGAGGGATCCGTAACGTTAGCCTGGATCAATACGTCCTGTCCCTGTGGCAATGGCCCTGCAGGGGGAGTGTGTTGAATCGTGGGCCCAGCCTGGTCGGTTGCCGTAACGGCAAAGGAGTATGGTGCTGAAGCTCCCTGTGCAGGAGCAAATGCCGTGTTGGAGTTATTGGATGCGTCCGTAGCTTCTATATAGTACTCTACTCCATCTATGGTGACCATGTTTGCAGGTATGTCCGCCTGGTAATGATCAGCATCCGAGTTGGTCATCTCATAGGCGCTAAAGTCCGCTTGGCCGGTGACCCTTGCATACAGAAGAACACTGCCTAGACCCGACTCGTCACTCACATCAGCGCTGATGCTCACGGGCACACCGGCAGGTTGGCCGTCGGAGATGGGACTGTGGACTATGGTCGGAGGATCCAGGTCCTGGGGCGGAGCGCATGAATCGTTCTGTTGACCTGGAGTACCAAAATCACCTCCAGAAAGCTGGGTCTTTGCCAGGCACCAGTTTTCGCCGTTGTCGTTGGACATGGAGTCTGTCTGATCTGGATCCAGGCCCATTGACGCTCCGGCCTCAATGGGGAAATTGGCAGAATCATACTCCACCCGATCCAGTTCCATATCCCCTGCCCACAAGATGATCTCGTCTGTGTTGTTGGCCAGGGTAAAAGAGGCATAGACGTAGTCCACAGGCACACCTCCGTTTGCCTGCTCGTCTGCAGATCGTCCCAGCACCAGGTATCCACCGGCAGCTATGGTCACGGGCTGGCCCTGGCCATCTATGGTAAAGCTGTCCGAGTCATTGTCAGATACCACTATACCG
Source organism: Myxococcales bacterium (assembly GCA_027031935.1). Lineage (GTDB taxonomy): Bacteria > Myxococcota > B64-G9 > B64-G9 > B64-G9 > JALVPF01. The sequence continues at coordinate 19,563 of JALVPF010000557.1, forward strand.
TTCAGGTCGATATCCTCAGCGGTGGTGTTGTATATCTCGAACCACTCACCTGCCGTATCCGATACAGCATCGGGGTTGGCCATTATCTCCGTTATAACCAGGTCTCCTTCGGATAGCTGGAAATCCCTGACCACGGTGAAGGTGAAGACGCTGTCGGGTGCATCCGCTGGACTGGTCCCGCTGTTGGCAGCAGGAGAAGAATCCACCGCTTCGACGTAATACTCCACACCGGGTCGTCTTATGCTGGCAGCAGGGATCTGCGCAGTATACATGTCATTTCCCTGATCGACCATTGGCGCAGAGGCGAAAATGCCACCCCCCAGGATGCGATAGTACAAAGTGGCGCTGTGCACTCCTGAAGAATCCGTTATGCTTGCCTCCACCTCCACCGGGACATCCTCATCTTGTCCATCGGGGATCTGCGTCACCGAAATGCTCGGTGCAGACTCGTCGCCCTGTTGTACAGAAAATGCCAGCACGCTGGCAGGTGCCCCGTCAGGATAGGTTCCGATGTTGGACTGGGGAGAGGAATCCGTGGCTTGTATGTAGTATTCCATGCCTGGGTTCTGTACATCTCCCCCGGGAATGATAGCACTGTAGGTGTCACCTGCTCCTGTCATGGCAAGGGTCACGAAACTGGATGTTCCCTGGAGCCTATAGTGCAAGGATACCGAGGCAAGTCCTGAGGGATCTGTAATGATCGCAGTGACCACCACCGGCTGACCCTGGGGCTGGCCACCCGATATTACATCATGAGTGATGTCTGGTGGAGTGACATCAGCCACGGTAAAGCTGTGTCGCATGGTGGGGGCATTGTCCGGGTCGGTCGCGATGTTGGGAGTGGCTGCCGTGTCTTCGGCCAATATGTAATACTCCACCGCGGGCAACTGCACCACCGAGGCCGGAATGCTCGCGCTGTATGATCCGTTGGCCCCGGGCATATCCTGGGCTATGAAATCAGCCTGGCCCTGTGTACGGTAAAAGAGGGTTACGGATGAGACAGCGATATTGTCCGTGACTGTCGCCTGCACGAGCACGGCCTGATCTTCTGCCTGACCATTAGTTATGGGCTGGTGGACTATCTGAGGAGGCTGATTGTCAACCGCACCCAACACATGGGCAGTCATGGTAGCGCTATCGGTGCCTCCATCATCATCGGTCACGGTCAAGGTAACGGTATAGTCACCGGAAGAAGAATACTGGTAAAAGACTATCGCCCCTGTGGCGTGATCGCCGTTGCCAAAGTCCCAATCGTAGCGGGTTATGGTTCCATCCGAGTCAACAGAACCGCTTCCATCAAAACGAATGTCCACTCCCACGTCTTCGTATACATCGCTAGCGCCGGTATTGGCTACAGGCGCAAGGTTCACCTCCACGAAGGCTGTATCCACATCTATGGCTCCATCATTGTCGGTGACAGTGAGGGTAACCGTGTGGTCAGCTCCACCCGTGTAAGCATGCTGAACCACGGCACCAGTATCGCTTTGCCCATCACCAAAATCCCACGAGTAGCTCACCACAGAACCGTCTGGATCGTACGAAGCCGTACCGTCAAAAGTGACTGTCTCGCCTTCCTGCACGATTCTATCCGGTCCTGCCTCTGCGATGGGCCACTTGTTGGCATCCGGGTTGTACTCGTATGCACCCATGTCCGGCTCTGCCGTGCCTGAATTGTTTCCGTCGATGGGTCTTGTGGCCCCATCCGCGTCAGAAGTGGACGGGCTCGCCGGATCGCCCTGGTCGATGGATCCAGAGGTCTGAAGAAGCCTGTAGTTGAGCAAGCTGGTATTGACAAAATTGGGATTATCACTTCTTGAATTGCTTCCCGTAGACACACCATGCCTGTCGGTGCCATTTGCCCATACGTTATTGTAGTCTTCGGAAAAACTGGCGTAATAGGAATACAGGCCATAGCTGGAGTTTTGCACTACGATGCTGGAGCGCAGATCCACAGACAAGGTGCCGCCGTTTTCCCAGGCATATATTCCCGATGACTGGTTGTCTGCCACAGTAGCATGCCGGATGTCCGTATGATGGGTGTTGGTGCTGTTGTAGAGATAGAATCCATAGCCTGTGTTGCCGACGGAGATCATGTTGGCAAGATCGGCATCAGCATTCGTGATGTATACACCTCCGTCTCCACAGTTGGCCACCATGAGACCGTCGAACACGGGAGATCCACCAGGACCGACCATCAATCCATAAGACTCTGACCCATGCACTTCACTCAACTCCACGCGGTTGGTCTGGTCTGCCTGGGACCAGATACCATGTATGGCATGATCGATGATCGCGTGGGTTACAGAGCCTGAAGACGCACCAGGGTAGAAGTGCAAGCCGTACCAGTCGCCAGCAGAAGGACTTGCAGCGTCTGATGCAAAAGACACCGGCTGCTGAGAAGTACCTGCTATCACCAATCGGCCAAGAACCCTCAGCTCAACCAGGTCGACCGATTCATTGCCACCCATGTCGTCGTTGTTAGCTGTTGCCAGGATCTGGCTGCCTGAATCGATCTCCAGGCTGACGCCTGGCTCTACGGTGATATCCCCCTGCATCAGAAACGGACCGTCCGCAGCGAGCCACGTGGTGTTTTCGTAAAGATGTCCCCTGAGCCCCACCGTTTGATTTCCGGAATACGAAAGAGCACCCATGTCCCCTCCGTCAGAGGCGTGCAACCTGGCAGGGGAGTTTGAAGTAATGCGAAAGTCACCATTGAGTTCATCCACGAACAATGGGTTTTCGGACATGGAACCAGTACCAGCGCTCACACTGTGATAGTCGGTGGAATTTCCCCACACCAGGTTATGATCGGAAGAGACGCTGGCATAGTAGCTGTAGGCACCATAACTGCCGTTATCCACCGAGATATTGTCTTGCAAGGTGGCACTCAGGGTTCCACCGTTTTCCCAAAAGTAAAAGCCTGAGCCGGAATTCTGGACCACGGTGTTTCGCTCCAGGGTAGAGTCATGGGAATTGGTGCTGTTGTATACATAGATCCCGTGGCCATTATTGAAAGACACCCTGCATCTTCTGATTATTGGGTCAGAGTTGTACACATACACACCATCGTTGGAGCTGTCCCTTATGAGCAGATCCTCGAAAATGGTCTGGCAGGCCGTATCGGAAAAAATGCCGTGGTTTTCTGACTCGAAAATCTCGCTACGCTGAACGACGTTTCCGGATGGAGCTGATGTGCGCACCCCGAAATAGGCATGCCCGATGGTGACAAAGTCCAATATGGATCCGTTGGAACTCGGAGATAGCCACACACCATACCAATCGCCAGGAGATGGGCTGGCAGAATCTGCATCCATGATAATCCCAACGCTCTGTGTTCCGTCTGCCTGTAACCTCCCCAGCACTCTCAATTCGCATAGCTCGGTATCAAAACCCCCACCCATCAAGTCTGAATTGGCCGCGAATCTCAGCTCTGCGCCTGGCGCGATGGTCAAGGTTACTCCAGGCTCCACGGTGAGGTCTCCCTGCACCAGGTGCAAACCTGCGCCAAGAGTCGTATCGGAATAAAAATGACCTGCCAACTCCGGGGTGGCATCACCGGCATATGGCATGGCCCCCATATCCAAGCCGTCGGAAGCGTGCAGCCTGGATGGTGAATGGGAGGTGGGCGTAAAATCTCTCGCAAGCTCATTTGCAAAAAGAGGGTTTTCGGAAAGAGAGCCCGCACCAGGGCTTATGGAGTGGTAATCGGTGCCGTTTCCCCATACCAGGTTGTGATCCGCGTTGACGCTGGCATAATACGAATACATTCCATAACTGCTATTGTTTACTACAACATTATCATGCACGACACCTCTGAGGGTCCCGCCGTTTTCCCAGTAATACACCCCGCTACTCGTGTTGTAGGCTATGGTGTTGTGGATCAAGTCCATGTCGTGGGTCGACAAACTATTGTACAGATAGAGACCATGTCCATTATTGTCAAAAATGCTGCAGTTATGAATGGTTGCGTTCGAATTATAGACATAGATTCCGTCATTGGCATTGTCATGTATGGATATGCCCGAGAGTTCGGCAGAATTGCTGTTGGTGATGTACACGCCCCTGCTCGAACTCGCGTATATGGATCCGCCGCTCACTACAGGATCTGCTCCATCGATCCACAGGCCAAACTCAGAGTTGCTCATCTCGCAGTCGTTCATGCTCACCAGATCGGAGCCCGTTATTTCAACCGCGTGCAAAGCGTATTGCACTTGGGCATGGTTTACAGAACCGGTCCCACCAGACAAAAAGACGATCCCATAGAAGTCACCGGATGAAGGACTCGCCGCCTGGCTTGTGAAAACTGCGGGATCTGCATCGGTACCGTTGACCTGCAAGTCGCCTTCGATTCGCAGCTCGCTCCGGTTCGAATCCTGTCCGCCAGCCTGAGAGTCGGTGTTGGGAGCAAACTCGACCTGACAGCCGGCGGCTATGGTCAGGGTGACTCCGCTCAGCACGGTAACGTCACCCGAGATCAGGTAGGGAGAGTCAGCTGCAGTCCACTGCTGGTCAGAGTTGATGGTACCGGCCGGCACAGTGGTCTGGGCCATGGCACCGAGGGAATATGTCAGAAACAGGAACAAAACAGCCACTATTGAGATTTTCTTCATCGGGTTC
>JALVPF010000558.1 GCA_027031935.1 Myxococcales bacterium
GGAATTACCCCTCTATGCATATTTGCTTGGCAGGTACCTAATTTCTCTCATCCTTACCCATGAACCAGACGCTTACGAGTTTTCCAAAGGAGCAAAAAGGGATGCCGCAGGCACTGCAAAGAGACCATTATCCCAGTGCCTGAATGTGTCACCTCTGTATATCACCAAACCAGCCAACACCGGTTCTCCCAGGATTTCTTCCATGCCACGCAAATGACGGGCATCCTGCACCGCTGCGCGCTCAGACGCCTTTATCTCCACGGCCAGCCAGCCCCCCCCGGGAAGCCTGATCAGCAGGTCCACTTCCCTTCCATCCCTGGTACGCAAATGCTTTAGCTCCACAGCGAGTCTGAACGTGCGAGCGACTTTGTAAAACTCGGCCACAATCAAAGATTCGAACTGCTGACCAGTGAGTCCGACCCTCAGTCCAGACAACACTCTCTGTACTCCAAGATCGATCCAATGCAAGCGGGGTGCCTTGATGGGTCTAGCACGGCGCAATTTCCTTTTGGCCGGCAAGAGGAAAGAATGATAAGAGAGTTCCAAATACCTGAGATACTTTTTTGCCGTGACAAAGGAAAAATCTGCATCGCGAGCCAAGTCAGAAAAGTTTACCAGGCCAGCAGTGCGTCGGGCAGCAATTCGCTGAAATCGAAAAAAGCTCTCCAGGTCAGCAACCCGGCCCAGATCAGCAACATCACGCTGCAGGTAAGTTTGACAATACTCCTCGAGCCAAATCCACCGCTGCTTGTCCTCGTCCAGGTTCAACACCGAAGGCATGCCTCCCCAGGCGACAAGATGCCCCAATGCCTGCCTGGCCTTTGCAGCTTCCGGCTTCAAATACCTCAAGGCCGCACTGGAAAGAACACCTGCAACATCATCTCTGGAACTGCAAGATAGAAGCTGCAACACCATGGGCTTGGATATTCCTGCAATTTCCGCAACGGTGAAAGGATATAACTCCCTGCTTACAACTCTGCCAGCAAGCGTTTCCCTGACTCCCGACAAGAGTGAAATCTGAGCACTTCCAGAAAGAATGACCCTGATTCGTGCTTCATCGTCGAGTATGGTCTTTACCGTGCCCAAAAAATCTGGCGCCTTTTGAACCTCGTCGAAAATCAGATTTCGGCCTCGTCCGATCCAGTCAGCAGCCCTTGTACCCATGAGCTGCTGACGTGAAAATGCTTCATCAAAGGAATAATAGTCATAGCCAGGAGTGAACTGGTGTTTGAGCAGGGTGGTTTTTCCTGTTTGCCGGGCTCCGGTCAGGATGACACCACGACCTACCTTGCTTTTTGTCAGTTCAGTCAGTGTGCTGGAAAGATGGCGATCAATAAACATAGGTTTATGATATAGGCGTCATTTTCATAAGTCAAGCATTAATACACCGCGCCCTTTCATTCCAAGGTGTTCAGTAAGCTGATCAATTCATTGTCCTTGGCTACCAACTCAGGATCGCCCTCATAAGTGAAACCCTTGGGTTTCACCCTTATAAAAAAGCTGTTGTTGTTTCATGCCAGGGCCACGGCTGATATTACAAGAATCCATGCCTCGTTGATATTGACCTGCATGAATTCAAGTCGTATTCTTCTTGGCGACATGAATGCAGAACAAAACATACAGCAGGCGACACAAGCACAGAACGAGGTATCACTTGTACTATCAAAAGCCAGCGAGTTTATAGCCAAGGGCGACAATCGAGGCGCACGTCGCCTCTTGAGTCAGGCGATGAAAACTGCCGGGCCGGACGACAGGGACCGGCTGGCCGCCCTGGACAGATCCCTTCGCATGGACATTGTGGCAAAGTTCGCCATCGTGGTCACAGCTGTTGCGCTGGCAATCATCGCTTACATCTCACTGTTTCACTAATCCATACTTTTACTTTTGAGGTAAGTCCACATGAGCAAAAAGCAGGACAACAAGATAAGCCCGATGGAGCAAGACTACAACCAATGGTACCTGGATGTCATACAGGCTGCACAACTGGCGGACTATAGCCCGGTCAAGGGCTGTATGGTCATTCGACCCAACGGCTATGCCCTGTGGGAAAACATTCAAAGAACACTTGATGAGATGTTCAAGGACACGGGACACGTCAACGCATATTTTCCCTTGCTGATACCTGAAAACTTTTTTCAGAAGGAAGCCGAACACGTTGAAGGCTTTGCGCCGGAGTGTGCAGTGGTAACCCATGGAGGCGGCAGCAAACTGGAAGAGCCCCTGTACATCAGGCCAACTTCAGAGACCATCATCTGGTCCATGTATCGCAAATGGATCTCGTCTCACCGCGATCTGCCCCTGCTCATAAACCAATGGGCAAACGTCCTCAGGTGGGAGATGCGCACCAGGCTCTTTCTTCGCACCACGGAGTTTCTCTGGCAAGAGGGGCACACCGCCCATGCCACTGAAAAGGAGGCAGAGCAAGAGGCTCTACGAATGCTGGAGGTCTACCGAAAACTGGCAGAAGAGACCTTGGCCATCCCCGTCATCTGTGGAACTAAAACGGAGAAGGAAAAATTTGCCGGCGCTGAACACACATACTCCATCGAGGCCATGATGCAAGATCATAGGGCGCTACAGGCAGGCACTTCTCACCACCTGGGCCAAAACTTTGCCAAGGCCTTCGATGTCACATTTCAGGATGAACAAGGCCAAAGGCAGTTCGTCTGGGCGACATCATGGGGCGTGAGCACACGGCTCATCGGTGCTCTGATCATGACCCACTCGGACAACAAGGGCCTGGTCGTCCCGCCGAGGCTTGCTGCAACCAAAGCCGTTGTGGTCCCCATTCTGAGCAAGAATGCAGACTCCGGCTTGATGCTCTCAGAGGCTAGAAAGATCGCTGATAGCACCGGGCTTGGACGGGCGATCAAGGTGGACGAACGGGAAAACCTGAGTCCCGGCTGGAAGTTCCACCACTGGGAACAACGCGGGGTACCCCTGAGAATAGAACTCGGGCCGCGGGATCTGGAAAACCACCAGGTAGTGCTGGTAAGAAGAGATACAGGCGAAAAGCTCTTCGTTCCACAGGATGGTCTCAAGGACAAAGTGAATGGCCTCCTAGAGGAGATACAGCAGAACCTATTCAACAGAGCAAAAGCCTACCGCGATGAATATACATACGTGGTGGACGACGAGGAGACCTTCAGAGCCAAATTGGAAGACCCGGGCGGCTTCCTTCTTGCTCATCACTGCGGCGAGCGGGAATGCGAAGAGCGCATACAAGCCGAGACAAAGGCCACCATAAGATGCATTCCATTCGACGCCGAACAGGAAGAGGGCAAATGCCTTTTCTGTGGCAAACCGTCTCACAAGCGGGTCATCTTTGCCAAAGCATACTGAGAAACAAGCCATAAAAATGACGGTCATTTACCCTGACAAGGAAAAATTTGTAATTAGTGCTGAAGTTGTTCCACCCGAGGGCAATAACCCTGAAAAACTCCTTGCCAAGCTACACAAGCTTGCATCTCTTCCCATCAGTGCCTTTAGCGTTGCTTCCAATCCCGTGGCCAAGCCAAAAATGTCGGCACTTGCATTTGCCAACTTGCTCCAACAGTCGACCGAGACACCGGCGATAGTGCATTGCACCACGAGAGATCAAAACCGTATCGGATTGCAGGCTGAACTCTGGGGTGCCAAGGGTTTGGGAATACACACCGTCATAGCACTTACAGGAGACGCTTCAAGCCGCAAATCGAAACATAAAATATCGACAGTTGGAGACGTGAGCGTCTTTGATTTGATCAGCATGGCAAGGGATTCAGGCCTGGAGACAGGCGCAGTACTTGATTTCAGGCCTGAAATCGACGGGCTTGAAAATGAGGTAAGACGACTTGATAAGAAAGTGGCGGCCGGTTCGTCCTTTGTGGTCACCCAGCCTGTATATGATGTAGATACCGCAGAAAAAATTCACAAAGCCACCAGTGACATGAAAATTGCGGTAATTATGGGTATCCTTCCCCTGATCTCTGTCAGGCATGCTGCATTTCTGCATGAGAAGGTTGCGGGTATTTCCATTCCTGCCTCCATCATGCGAAGCATGGACATGGCCACAGACGCCAGACAAGAGGGCATCCGTCAATCCAGGCAGTTGCTTGCACTGGCCAGGTCCCTGTTCTCGGGGGCTTGCATCATGCCGCCCTTTGACCGATTTGAAATTCTTTCAGAGATTCTGTTGTAAGCAGGCATCATCCGAATCAGCAAAACCCGACAAGCTACTCATTCAATGATCTTTTTCAACCGATCAAGGGTGGAGACAGACCTGAATCCCTGATTTCCCAATTCGCCCGTGATCTTCGTGTCCATGCTGCAGAAGCTTTTCCCGTAAGGTGACAATGCTTTCCTTTTGACAGCTTAATGTGCTTTTACTAGCATGAATCCATGCTCATGAAAGCAAAGTACAAGCTATCTTCAAGCTGAGGCAGGTTGCTCAAATGACAAGGGCAAGATCATGAATTCTTTCAGGATAGACCTGGTATCAACCGGAGAGGAGATCCTCCGAGGAGAAGTCATTGACACCAACGCGGCCTTCGCCTCGGAGGTGCTGGATGAAAAAGGTTTCCATATCGGTCGACGATACACCTGCGGAGACGATCCCAAGGAGTTGAAAGACACATTGGAAGCGGCTGTGGTCGACTCGGCTGCAGTGATAGTCTGTGGCGGTCTTGGCCCAACGATAGACGACCGCACTGCAGATGCCCTGAGCGCCTTGCTGGGCAGGCCCTTGATCACGGACCGAAAATTTCTGAAGGAGTTGAAAGATCGCTTTAATAAAATGGGCATCAAATTCGGCGAAAACCAGGCGAGGCAGGCAAGGCGACCAGAAAATTCCGAGTTCATTCCCAACCCTAAGGGCACAGCTCCGGGAATTTTTGCATCCACCGATGACGGAAAACTCCTATTCTGTCTACCCGGACCACCCAGAGAATTCAAGCCCATGATTGTTGATGAAGTCATCCCCAGGCTGACACAACACCAGACATCCTTGGGGCATTCCATTCATACAGAGACCAAGACCCTCAGAGCATTTGGCGCTGGAGAAGGATACCTGGCAGAAAAGCTAGGAGACCTCGAGGCGGAAGTCCATGGCCTCAGCTTGGGTTTCAGGGCAGCCCTTCCAGAGGTACACATCAAGCTACGAGTATCCGGACTGTCATCAGACAAAGCAGGCCGCGCACTGGAGCAGGCAGAACTACTCGCAAGGCAAAGGATTGGAAGGTTCATCTTCGGCACTGGACAAAAGAGCTTACCAGAACTCGTGGTGGATATGCTAAGGGACAAGGCCTTGACCTTGGCCCTTGCGGAAAGCTGCACCGGTGGCCTCGTGGCAAAGCTCATCACGGATGTTCCAGGTGCATCCGAAGTGTTTTCCATGAGCGCGGTGACCTATTCCAATAAATCCAAATCCGCGATGCTTCAGGTGCCTCCGAAGATCATCGATGAGCACGGAGCCGTATCGCAGCATACCGTCAAGGCCATGGCTCAAGGAGCCCGTGCAATCGCCGATTCATCCATCGCAGTAGCCATCACCGGAATTGCCGGACCCGGAGGTGGGACAGAGAAAAAACCCATCGGTACAGTCTGGTTTGCTCTTGCCGATGAACACACCTGCAAGACCACACTAAAGAGCTTTCCCAACCTCGGACGAGACTCTCTTCGTTCTTGGGCGGCATACTATGCTCTGGATCTCGTAAGACGCGCCATTGCATGACCACGGACAGGGGAGCCTCATATGCCAAAAGGATTTCATGGAAAGATACTCTTCGTCGACTTGACCAACAGGACAAGTGAGATAAAGACTTTCAAGGAAGATTTTTACCGCAAATACCTGGGTGGTGGATCCTTCGGCGCCTATTTTCTGCTGAAGAACACCGATGCAGACACAGACCCGCTGGATCCGCAAAACGTGCTGACCATTGCTCCTTCTGTTACCACGGGAGTTGCCGTCTCGGGAGTGAGCCGTTGCTGCATGAGCGCCTTGAGCCCCGTCACAAACATGGTTGCGGACAGCCAGAGCGGAGGCAACATAGGTCCTGCCATAAAACGGGCAGGGCTTGACGCGGTGGTGATCACAGGGAAATCCTCCTCTCCCGTTTATCTCTACATCCAGCCGGATGATATTCAAATTCGTGACGCGTCTCATCTATGGACAAAGCCCGTCACTCAGGTACACGACGAGCTGGAATCCGAGCTGGGCAAGAAAGGACTTTGTATAGCCCAGTGTGGACCTGCCGGAGAAAAGCTGGTGCGTTTTGCGTGCGTGATGGTAGATCACAACGACGTGTTCGGGCGCACCGGATTGGGTGCAGTAATGGGCTCAAAGAACCTCAGAGCCGTGGTCATCAAGGAAAACAGAAAAATTCCCTTTGCAGATCCCCAACTCCTGAAGACACTTGCACAAAAGGCCAACGCACGACTTCCAGATGCGGGCTTTCCCGCCACACTGCGCAAATACGGGACACCGGGGGTACTGTCCAACCAGGCCTCCGTAGGAAACCTGGCAACAAAAAACCACTCCAGGTCCTTTCATCCCGAACACGAAAAGCTGGATGGATCGCATTTCGAAGATGAATTGGGCGCGGGATCCAGCACATGCTATGGATGTGTGGTGCGATGCCGAAAAAAGGTCAAGGCAAAAAGCCCATTTCCTCTCACGGAGAAACTTGGTGGTCCAGAGTTCGAGACCCTCGGACTCATGGGTTCCAACCTGGACATGGTAGACCCTGCCGCAGTGGCTTACGCAAGTCAAAAGTGCGGAGAGTATGGAATGGACACCATCACCATGGGTGCGCTGGCAGCCATGACCATGGAGTGTTATGAACATGGCATCATCTCCAAAGACGATTTGGGTGGCATAGATCTGAAATGGGGTTGTGCTGAAGGACTGTTTCAACTCATAGACAAGGTTGGCCAGCGGGAAGGAATCGGTGACATCATCGCAGAGGGCTTCACCGCATTTGTAGACAGGTATGGACCCGAAGCAGAGCCCTATGCCATACACGTAAAAAACCAGGGACTGGCGGTTCACATGCCCCAGGTCAAGCCATCATTGGCCTTGATGTATGCTGCCTGTCCCATCGGCCCCGATCATCAGAGTTCCGAACACGACTGGCTGCTTGCCTCCGGAGGCCAAGACGCCAAGGCCCTTGGCATCGTTGGACAAGGAGATGCCGCTTCCGAAGGGCTACCCAAAGTGCGCATGACAGTATATTCACAGATATATTACAGCCTGCTGGACAACCTGAGCCTCTGTCAGTTCTGCTGGGGGCCCGGCAACCTGTTTTCCTATCGAGATCTGGAAGATCTTCTCCTGGCTACCACCGGATGGCAAGTGAGCATGTGGGAGCTTATGAAATGTGGCGAGCGCAGGCTGGCGATGCAAAGACAGGTCAACGCCAGGCGAGGTTATGGCTCAAAAGACGACCGTCTTCCCGCAAGACTGTTCGACCCGCTTCCGGATGGTCCAGCTGCCGGAAGAAGCGTAAACAAAAAACGGTTCCCGCAAATGTTGCGGGAGTTCTACGGCATGCTCGGCTGGGACATGGACACCGGCAACCCAAGGGAAGCAAAGCTGGTGGAACTCGGTCTTGATTGGGCCATGTAGCCGAGACCAGGAGGAGCAAGAATGAAATCCAGATTCAACTTTCCAACCAGGATCCTTTTCGGTGAACAGTCGCTGGAGGATCTACCGCAGGAACTATCGTCCATGGGTTCCAAACGACCTTTGGTGGTAACGGATCGGGGTCTTGTCAACACCCCCATCCCTGAAATGGTCAGCGCTGTCATTCAGGATGCCGGCATGGAGACCGAAACCTTCTCCCAGGTGTCACCCAATCCCACCGATGCACAGGTGGACGAAGGGGCCCGCGTGTTTGCCGACTATGGTGCCGATTGCATTGTTGCCGTCGGAGGCGGAAGCCCCATGGATGCGGGCAAGGCCATACAGATTAGAATAAACCATCACGAAGCCATGGAAGAATATGACGATCTGAAGGGAGGGGACACAAAGATCACAGGCCAGTTGCCACCTCTTGTTGCCATACCCACCACAGCCGGGACAGGATCCGAGGTAAGCCGCTCAGCGGTGATAAGCGTGGCAGCGGCAGGAAGAAAGGTGATACTGTTTTCACCGCGGCTAATGCCAAGCGTCGCCATATGTGACCCGACTCTCACCTACGGACTTCCCGCTCGCATCACAGCCGAGACAGGAATGGATGCATTGAGCCACAACGTAGAAGCATACCTGTCCAAGGGATACCACCCAATGGCGGATGGAATAGCTCTCAAGGCGATTTCCATGGTAGCCCGGAATCTGCTGACAGCCACAAAAGACGGCAAGAATGTTGAAGCCAGGCGCCAGATGATGATGGCTTCCACCATGGGGGCGGTGGCATTCCAGAAAGGTCTTGGAGTGATTCACTCCCTGGCTCATCCACTGTCATCAGTGTCCGGATTATCCCACGGACTTGCCAATGCACTCATGATGCCCCATGCCCTTGCCTTCAACTCCCAGGTGGTACCTGGGCGAGTGGCAGACATTGCCGTGGCACTGGGCTCAAAAGACCACTCAGCACAGGGTGCCATCGATGTGGTGGAAGAGCTCCTGAGCAAACTTGGGCTCAAGGCCAGGCTGACAGAGGTAGGCGTCAAGGAGTCGCAAATTGACGACCTGGTGAAAAATGCCATGACAGACGGCTGTCACACCACGAACCCGAGACAATGCGCAGACGACGACATGCGTTCGCTTTTCAAATCCGCATGGTAGGGTCGACCAATGCAAAACATCAAA
>JALVPF010000559.1:0-6950 GCA_027031935.1 Myxococcales bacterium
TACCACCGCCACAAAACACCACCTGGGCATCTATGTCCACTCTTCGCGGTTCATCTACAATCACTATGGTGAAACGAAAATTCTTCCTGGTCTCCCAAACCTCGTCCGACTGCAAGTAAAAACCGCCCTTGGAAATATGTGACTCATAATGAGCGATGAACTCGTCAGGTGATGAAAACTCTATGGTTCTTTCTTTTGTCAGGATAGCCATGGAGCAGATACTAGCATCAAAACAATGGACCTAAAAGCGCAACTTGCATTTTCGAAAAAAACAATTGCCCAAAATCATGATCACCAACCACCACAATGATTCCAGGTCCTTGTCATCAAACCCTCTCGCTACCGAACACGAGCATCCACCTGAAATTTCCCGTGATTTTCTTGCGAGGCAAATTCCACCTAGACACTCCTGGTCTGCATCGCACTGCCCTTCATCCATGCAAATCCTGGCACAGATGCCTTCTTTCGCAGCATCTTGCTCAAACACACATGAGTTGAGACAGTTTTCATCCAGCCTGCACGGCTTGCCATCGGCTTGCAAAAGGCCATACATGGCCCTGACCAAGGCGTGCGCGGCATCCACCCTTCCGTATCCATAGTGTGGGTCGAAGCCATCATCATCATACTCAGCCGCCACGCGGGGGGACTCCGCATCCTGCCCCACTTTCTGGGCAGTATCTTCAAGCAAAAGCTTGAGGTCCTTCCACCCAAGTTCGGGAGACACGGAAAACACCAGTCCTACGAGGCCCGCTGCGATCGGGCATGAGGCCGAAGTTCCGCTGAAAAAAGCAGTGTAGTCTCCCTGTACGTCAGGTTCCACACGACTCGTGGCCACATCCTGGCCTCCCGGGTCGGTGGTATAGTGAACACCGCCTCTATTGGTACCAGCGTCCCCCGAAGTATCTGTGGTCGTAATATAAGGATCTTGCGGATAACCGCTCCAGGTGGGAGCCACTACTGACACCGAAGGCCCGTAGTTCGAATACTTGGCAACTACACCATTCTGATCGCATCCTCCCACGGTCATCACCTCGTCCATGGACTGCAATTCATCAGGGCCTATGGGCTGAGCGTTGAGCTCAGAGTCGCCATTTCCGGCAGCGAACAAAACCACACACCCTCTGCCCTCCCGTCCGCTGTTTACAGCGTAACGGACAGCTTCTCTCACCGGTTCGATGTCCACACCTGCATCGATGAGCGACTGGCTTACCACCCACGAGTTGGAAAGAACCCATGCCCCGTGATCCACGGCCCACGTCATGCCCCTGGACAATGCAGACAGGGCCATGTAGCCGCCATCGTCAAATACCCTGACAGGCATCCAGGAACAGTGGGGACAAACACCGCTGACACCCACCGAGTTGTTCATTGATGCTGCAGCGAGGCCTGCACAAGCCGTCCCATGGTGGTCTATTGCCTTGTCACTGGGATATGGATCATCGTCATCATGCACCGCATCATACCCTGTCACCATGCGGTCTGGATCCAAATCCGGGTGAGCCATATCAACCCCTGTATCCAGGATTGCGATTACAACTCGACCATTGCCGGTACTCATGTCCCATGCGTCCTCGGCACCGATACTCTGACTGCCCGAACCACCTAAATGCCACTGGTCGGGATAAAAAGGATCGTCGGGAAGGAATGCAAGTCCCACTGGAATCTCGTAATCAGGTACAGCCCAAAGGGCAACCCCCCTCTCCACGAGTTGGGCACATGCCTCAAGGGCTTGTATTGGTCCCGTAGCCTCAAATACCCAAATGGTATGTGCTGCGTGTATCTCGGATACCATCTTCAGATCAAATCCATCCAGTGCTCCGGCGTGGGGGTCTAAGTCAGAGCCGAATCTTGCAATAATCCTGTTCGAGACCATGACGCTGGGCTTTGCATCTTCCCTGTGCAAGGTCCACTGCCCATCTTCATACTGGACATCAGGGTAAAAGACCTGGCCATCGTGACGGTAAAAATGAACTGTATCCGAAGCCACACCAGAGGGGACAGCCAAAAGGATCAATATTTCGACAAATAGCATCATGCTTGCCATCAAATACCTCTTCCGTTGACACCTAATCTTAGATCACAAAGGGAAACTTGTGCTAGAATACATCCTTATAAAACAAGGCGCATCCTTGTAAAACAAGGCGGTGATATAATGAAATTTTCCATCAAGCTCTTTGCCATTTTTGCCGTAATCGTGCTTTCGGGATGTCACACCAATGATTCGGATCCATGCCCCAATGGATCAATGGTCGGAGATCAATGCATTCCAAGGGACTGCGCTGACAAGGCATGCCCTGAAAACTTTGTATGCATCGATGATGAATGCGTTGACGTGGCCTGCATGGACGTGCAGTGCGGAGAAAAAGAGGTATGCGCAGGAGGCAGCTGTTTCCCCCAGGACTGCCAATGGCGCACCTGCCCCGGGGTAGGCGAAGTTTGTATCGACGAGGAATGCCAACCTGCATCCTGCGTCGGCGTTCAATGTCCCGCCGGCCAGGAATGTGCCAATGGGGTCTGCTACCCAAGCGATTGCGAAGAACACGACTGCCCTGGTTATGGAATGGTTTGTGTGGCTGACGAGTGCGTGGAGCGCTCCTGTGTGGGGGTTGAATGTCCCCATGGACAGGCTTGTGCTGGTGGATATTGCTATCCAACAGATTGTGAACAGGAAGGCTGCTTTGGCGAGGGAGAAGTGTGTGTTGATGGAGAATGTGTGAGAAGATCCTGCGTGGATGTACATTGCCAGGACGGATACCGGTGTGCCAACGGTTACTGTTATCCATCTTCCTGTGATGACGTGGTTTGCTCACCATATGGAGAGGTATGCCAGGATGGTCAATGCGTGCCTGCAGATTGTGTCGATGTCCAGTGCGAAGGCAGGGAACGCTGTGCCAGGGGTGAATGTTTTGACACCGTGTGCGGGCTTACAGTTTGTGACGACGACGAAGTCTGTGTGGAGAACAACGGCGACTACCAGTGCACCAACATCCTTTGCGTTGGTGTCAACTGCCCCCCGGGGCAGCAATGTGCCGACGGCGAGTGCGTTTCTGCCGACTGTCAATTCACCAGGTGTGGAGTAGGTGAAGTCTGTGTAGATGACCAGTGTGTATCAGAGGGCTGCACTCACATCGACTGCCCTGATGGTGAGGTATGTGGAGTTGACAGGCGATGTTACCCTCTGGATTGCACGGATCAGGCATGTGGTCCATACGAACTCTGTCTCGACGGTCAATGCGTCGATCGATTGTGTGTGGGCGTACAATGCGAGGCTGGTCAAGTGTGTGCTGGAGGCGAGTGTTATCCTCAGGACTGTGCTCAAGCATGTGGCCCCGGACAGGTCTGCATAGACGACACCTGCACAGATACCGAGTGTGCAGCCTGTCGTTGTTGCCCGCAGCAGCCCTGCACCTTGAACAACCAGTGCAACGTGACAGATTGCTGTGGCACCACATATACCTGCCTGTTCGATGATGCAAACGGGATTCCGCTATGGAGTGAAGGTTCGAACTCCTGCTCAGACCAGGATCCATGTACCGAAGGTGACACATGCCAGTCCGGGGCTTGCCGCGGAGTACCTATGCTTTGCCAGGATCCACCGCCTGACACCTGCAATGGCCTTACAAGGACCTATTACCCGTCAGAAGGTATCTGCTCGGGGGGCACCTGCGAATATCCTTCGTTCACGGAAGAATGCGAGATCGCTTGTGAAAACGGACGCTGTACCGGAGATCCATGCGGAAACATAAACTGCGACGAAGGGGAAAAGTGCATAAACGGGGCTTGTTCCTGCGGTGGAACAGGTCCTGATTGCAGTTGGCCGGAACAATGCTGCGGGACCACCTGCGTCAATACCATGTCGGATCCAAACAATTGCGGTGACTGTGACAAGTCCTGTGGTGACAATGCATCCTGCCATGGTGGACTTTGTGAGTGCTCTGCTTCCTGGGGCAACTGCGACGGTGACTGGAGCAACGGTTGCGAGATAAACACCTATACGGATCTGGATCATTGTGGCGGATGTGGACAGCCGTGTACGGTCGGGCTTCACGCTGACCTGCAGTGCTCGAACGGGATCTGTGACTACACATGTGATACGGGATGGACCGACTGCGATGGACAACCAGCCGACTGCGAGACCAATACAAGTTCGGACATGCAGCATTGTGGCAGCTGTGCCAACTCTTGCGATGAAAACAGTGAATGCGTGGATGGCTCTTGTGTACGCATTTGCACTCCTCCCATGATGGACTGCGATGGGGACCCATCGGACTGTGAGACAGATACCAGTACCGACATCAATCATTGCGGTGATTGTTCCACCACCTGTAATGCAGATCACTCTTCGCCATCTTGCTCATCTGCGGAGTGTGTTATCGCATCGTGCGACGAGGGCTGGTGCAACGAAGATGGGCAGGTAGACACCGGGTGCGAATTTGCGCTTGACGCTGCTCCTGACTGTGACAATGCAATTGAACTTGCAGCCGTATCAGGAGACGAAGGTTCAGACTCCATAACCCAGAATGATCACGGAGGACACACTTACAAGATGCACGTACTGGAGACATACACGAGCATGACCAAGTGTCGCGATCTGAGTGCCATGGCTCAGTTGGTAGTACCAGCAGGCACTGACTATGATCTATCCATATACTGCGACAATTGCACGACGGCAGCGGACACATCCACTCAGTCCGGAAACACTCAGGAGCAGGTGTATGTCCGATGGGAAGAAGGCTGCATCGCAGGCTTTCCGGACGGCGGTGACGATGACAGGGATATCTACATCCTGGTAACTTTCAAATCGGGCAACACCTGCGACGACTACGAGCTGACCATAACCGGCCACACGGACCTTGGCGGCACGAATTGCAGCGAACCCTAAATCTCCCACATTATTGAATCAGATTTTCCAGATCGCTTGTGAGGTCACGGAGATGCAAGGAATCGTCCGCAGTCGTGGATTCACCACGTCGAGGACAGATTCCGAAGCATCGACACAGAGATCGCAAGCGAGGTGGGAAATCCTGGCGAACCTTGATGTTTGATTGACAAGGCATGACTTTCCTGGCAAAACCACGCCGATACCCAACTGACAGGGAGCTACCATAAGCAATGGCACGCCATATTACACCTGAGGGATACAAGAAACTGGAAGATGAACTGGACTTCCTCTGGAAAAAGGAAAGGCCAAAAGTAACCGCGATGGTCTCTGCTGCAGCAGCAGAAGGAGACAGGTCTGAAAACGCCGAGTACATCTATGGGAAAAAACGCCTCAGGGAAATCGATGCCAGAGTCCGCCATCTCTCCAAGCTTTTGGATAAACTGACCATCGTGCAACCCCGCACCGAAGGAGACAGGGTATATTTCGGAGCGTGGGTAACCATAGAAGACGAACAGGGCAAACAATCCACCTACAGAATCGTGGGCCCGGATGAGTCCGATTCGTCCAAAGGCTTTATCTCAGTGGAGGCACCCTTGGCCAAGGCTTTGCTGGGAAAGCAGGAAGAAGACTGGGTTACGGTAAGAAGGCCAAAGGGAATGATGGAAGTACAAATTCTCAAAATCAGCTACAGCGAAGATTCCTAGAAATCCGGTCCACCTGCACCCATTCCAGCACCGGGTCCCATTCCACCACCAGCTCCACCGGGCCCCATGCCGGGTCCATTAGGGCCTCTTGCTCTGCCGTGTCGCCCTGCCCTCATCTTTGCTCGCATCAGCCGAACCTTTTCCCACTGCTGCTCTGTCATCACTCCACGAATATCCAGTCTCAGACCAACATGAACCTTTTTCAGCTTTGACTTTATGGCATCTATCTTGTCCAACTGCTTGAACACAGCAGGCTTGTTTACCTTGAAAGGTGTCAGAAGCTTTCTCATATCGAGCCTGGCAAGTTGAAGGTCATGATTGAGATCGATCATTTTTCTTTGCGCCGCATCGTGAAGCTTGTCGATCTTTGCGATCTGGTCAGCTGACAGCCCTGCGTCTTTCAGCATGGCATGAGCCAGTACAGGGTTTGGTCCAGGTCCACCAAATCCCCTCTTGCCATGTCTGCCCCTTGCAAAAGCAGTCGTAGCCACCAAGGTCAAAGCCAAGACTGTAATCAACGATAACCTTTTCATTTTCTCCTCCATTTGGTTTGTGGTTTTCGTCTCTGCCATGACTGACCCACATGGAGGCGAGGAGGTATACAAGACCATGTGCTTTTTACACCAAAGAATTCTTCGAGGTTTGAAAAAGAGGGTATCAGTTGACCACGTTGACCAAGGCCTTGAATAATTTCTTGTTTTCCTTGAGCTTTTTCTCGTTGCCGTAAACACAGATGTCTGCGTTTTTCAAAAGCTTTTCCATCATGGGAGCCATCTTTTGAATATCGCCCTTGGTGGTGGAGAGTATTTCCGTACGCTCTTTTTGCAAATCATCATAGGAGACATGACTCATGAAATACGAAATGGCTCTTCGCCCCAAGGAGGCAGGGGAAGTGGGCTTGTCCCTGGATCCGATCACCCCGATGATAAACCTGGTCATGGATCTGGTATCAGCGTCGAAGCTTTTCAGATAGTCGACCACCTTCGAATAGGTTTGTAATGTCTTGTTCAAGTGCGGATCACGGTATGAGCCCAGATAGGCAAAGCCTGTCCTTTCAAAACTGGCCCACGCTCCATATGCCCCTCCTTCCACTCGCACCTTTTCAGTCAAAAAATCACGGCTGAGGATTCTACCAAGCACGTCCAGTTTTCCGGAATACTTGTAACCCAACTTGGAGATATCGGCTCCCTTGGTCACATATTGAACCTTGCTGGCAGCCAGGAGACCTTCGTTTCTGGTCTTCATATTGAATTTGTAATTTTGTCGAGCGAGCTTTCTGTCACCGAGCGAGCCCGTAAATTTTTTCAGCGCATCCTTGAATACCGGTAGATCCTCCTGTGAACAGGTCACACCAACTATCATGT
>JALVPF010000559.1:6960-8786 GCA_027031935.1 Myxococcales bacterium
CTATCATGTTGTTCTTGTTGAAAACCAAAGAAGACAGAAACTGAAGATCCGCTATGAGATCATCTGATCTCTTGTCAAAGTTTTTCACCAGATCCGAAAGGAACTGCACGAACGAGAGTCCATTTATTAATTCGGAGTAAACACCACGTGGAGAGAAATAAGACAGCAACCTGGTCAAAGCCAAGGCGATTCCCGCTGAACGGGCATAGCCCTGGTATCGTGCATTGAGCTTGTTCAGCACATCTTTCAATCTCCCCTTGTCATCAAAGCGGGTCTTGAGCATGGTCTCCTGTGCAAGCTCGAGGAGTTTTCCAAACTTTGGAACAAGGGCCTTGCCGCTCATGACAAACTTTGGCAAATAGGCATCTGGATTTTTCACATCAGGATAAACATCTGCCTCGAATCCCATACCACCTGTGTATATGCTCAACTCGGTATCCAGGGCACCGTAAGTATGGTCCTTGGTATCCATCTCTCCCAACACATCAGAGAGTACGGCCAGATAAGGAATCATCTCCTGTGGCACCACCAGGGAATCAAACATTACTCTTACGTATATAATCCCATTGGTGGCGTGATCGAAATGCAACACTTTCGTACCATCCACGTCCAACTCGGTCACCTCGTACTTCTTTTCCTTGGGGTCCAGATCCTTGAGGGTAAGCATGGGAATTTTGGCCAGGTCCTCTGGCTTATCCGGTGCCGCCTGCCAAGCCTTGAGATCCTTTGTCTCTTCGACGAGCTTCTTTAGCTCTGCGGGTTTCATCTTGGCCTTGATTTCAGCAAGCTCCTTTTTCAAGGCCTTGGTGTTCTCGTCCTCGAGCCCCTGCCTGGGCGTGACCTCCGCAAGCACCGCATGGTGATTTTCCAACATGTACTTCTTGATCATGTCCTCCAGCATGTTGGACTTCAGAGCCTTTCTTACTTCGGCCAGGGGTGCTTCATAAGCCACTCCGATGAAGGGATCATTTGCAAACATCCAGCCTCGAAGCCCGAAGTACGTGTATACCAGACCCATGGGGAAAGTGCCGTAATCAGCCTCCCTCAGACGAAACTCCAACTTGTTGATGACACCCTCGACCTGCTTCTTGTCCAGGCCCTTGTCCACCAAAGAAGAAAGGGTCTGGAATACGACCTTCTTGAATTTCTCGGCATCGCCTTTTTTGGCATTGGTAACGGTTATACTCAAAACACCCTGCTTGGTGGCATCATAAGTACCGTAGGAATCCTTGCCGATTCCTGCTTTTTCCAATGCCTTTCTGACCGGTGACGCAGGCCGGTTCACCAAAACATCACTGAGCACATCCAGCGCCATGGCCAACACCGGGTCGCTTGCGCTTCCTGCCACCCATGCCAACTCCAGGTATGTCTTTGCCTTCGGGTCCTCTGAACTGGCGATGGGATACTGTGCATGGACTTCTTTCATCTTGTCAAAGGGCTTTTGCAGGGCGATGGTGGAATCCACCTTGGTCTTCTTGAACCCATTCAGATAATTGTCATTGATGAACTTCAGCTCGGTGAGGGTGTCTCCATCGCCCCAGATGGTAATGTAGGAGTTGGATGGATGGTACAGGCGTTTGTGAAAAGCCAGCAGCTTTTGCCGCTTCAACTTGGGTATATCAGCAGGCAAGCCACCTGATTCCAGACCATAAGGGGTGTCAGGGAACAATGCCCGCTGAACATGGTAATCCAGCACTCTGTCCGGAGATGAAAAGGAACCCTTCATCTCGTTGTACACTATACCGTTGTATGTCAACTCGCCATCAGGTTTGTCCAGCTCGAAATGCCAGCCTTCCTGCTTGAACACACGCGGCTCATTGTAAATC
>JALVPF010000560.1 GCA_027031935.1 Myxococcales bacterium
CATGCTGGCCGTATAGTCGGCGGTCATGTCTCTTAGTTTACCGTTGAGGTAGTGGAACAAGGCCAGACCGATGTTTTGAATCATGGTAATGAGACCAAAAGCGGATCCAACCAGTTCCTTGCGTACGATCAACGGAACCGCAGGCCACATGGCTGCAGGTACCAGGACAAAAGCGGCACCCAGCATCAACATGGGATACCGAGGTTCAATGGTCGTAAGTCCCATCATGAGAAAGCTTGGAATCATGATTATGGAACCTACAACCATCAGCGATGCCCTCTTGCCAACCTTGTCCACAAGAGAACCGGCGAAGGGAGCCAGGAACATGGATGCAGCGATTATGATCGTTGTGGTGCCGCCTGCAGTGGAGAACATGTGGGTAATATTGAAAAACACCTGTGACATGAAACCTCCCCCTGCTTCTGCGGTCAGGGGGATGAGCCACTTTTCATGAAAGAAATTCGTAGACAGGGCGGTAAAAGGAAAGATGCTCGAATAGAAAGTCACGCAAAGCAAGGCCACGACCCAGAACGCGCGTGGAAACTTTGCGATGTCCGACAAAACGACCTTTTCATCCGCGCCCTGGTCTTCGAGAGCCAAGATTTTCTCTCCATGGCGATCCATCATCCAGTAAACAATCGACGCGAGGAACGAAAGAGCACAGAAGCCGACGGCTGCCCAAAGTGCCGCCTTGTAGGATCCGAAATATTCTGAAATCAATGCCTCGGTATTGAAAGAAAACAAGGTGCCCAACCTGCTGATGGTCAAGGCGATACCAAAGGACAGGGCCAATTCCTTTCCTTTGAACCAGCGAGCGAGAATGGCGCTTTGAGCAACGACTAGGGATTCTGCGCCAGCTCCGAAAACGAAACGACCGACGTAGACGACCCATACGCTTGGTGCCACTGCAACAATGGCTGCGCCAAGGATTACCAGACCGGCGAAAATGGCGCTTGCCGCCCTGGTGCCAATCTTGTCGATGAGTATTCCGCCCAGAAAGACAGAGAGAATGGCAGCAATGCTGTAGACCGTATACATGGTGCCTATGGCGCCATGATCAACTTTGAGCTCTTTCAACAGCGTGTCTGCAATGGCTCCAATGGAGTCGTAGGCGAAATAGGAACCATAGGTGAGCAAACTGACAAACACCAGGATTGTAAACCTGTATGGTCTTTGCGAAGGGTGAAACCAGCCCTTTTCTTGGGCGCTTGGCATTTGTGATGTTCCTTTCCATGTAGATTCACTTCAGATGGGCATGGTAAAAGCGGTAAAAAAGACCAACTCCGTATTTACACTAGTCCGATTCGTCCTCGTTCATTTCCTCCTGCAGGTCAGGATCGATGACCTGGCCATCATCATCTACCTTTACACCTTCCTTTTTTCTCAATTCCTCCTGCTCTTTCTTTTTCCTCTCTTGCTGCATCTTGAGCAACCTTGCAGCGGCAGCCTCTCCTGCCTTAGCCTCGGCCTGTTTTTTTGCTGCCAGTTCAGCCTCTTTTCTCTTCCTTTCTTCCTGCTGTTTTCTAAGCATCTCGGCAGCAGCCTTTGCACCTGCATCGGCATCATCCTTTTTCCTCGTCTCATGAGCAGGAGGTGGAGGAGGGACAGGAGATGTCATGTCGGCAGGCCCAGGCGCAAGTCCACCACCGAGATCCTTCTTCTGTTCCTGTTTGAATGCACTGGGGGCAGTATCGTTGGTTTCCATGGGTGGAGGTATGATCGGGGCTGGTGCGGAGACAGCAGGTGAAGATGGCTGGGACTTTGGAGCTGATTCATTTATTTCGGAGTCGATGGCCTTGTCCACGGCGCTTGAAGGAACCAACCACTGTTCTCCTGGAGCATCGCCCCAGTCCTCTGTATCCACCTGATCCAGATTGCTGTCATTGATTTGTAGAGGAGACGAACTCGGGATTTTTCTCATATTCAGTGACATCTTCTTCTGCACGGCTTTCTCATGCAGATACTGCTTTCTCACGTCCTCCCAGGTAGACCTGATGGACTCCCACTGAGCGATCTCCTGCTGAATGTTGCCCTGGGATGCCTCTGTATTGATATTTTTTTGGGGGGCCTGTGGAACCACCTGGTCCCAGCCCTCGGTCCCGTCCACTTCGTCCAGGGGATCTCCTGCCAAGGCTGCAAAGGGCATGGCAAGAAAAACAACAGCTGAGACAAACAAAACCAACCCAGGCACGTCATACTGAAATTTTCCCTGTTTTCCAGTTCCAGAGCCAAGAGTATGTTTCATGGCGTTCACTCCATCACGGTGAACTGATTTGCACCGTGAATTCACTCGTCTGCTCAACATGAAATCCTATTCCATCCTTGCACCCCAGCGCTGTCCTGACGCCTTTTCCGTTCAGCTGGGAAAAGCAATCAACGAACACCACTGCATCTTCAGACGGTCTGATAAACTGTACCAGGTTATTGGGAAAAAACGTACCACCAAGACTCCAATTGAAAACCAGGTACTTTGGTTCGGCAGTCAACTGGTTCAGTTTTTCAGAATCGACCAGTATCTGCGAGTCGAGTAAATCCTCGCAAGAAAGACTGCCACCATCTGACATCTTTCCGTCAAAGAAATAAATATAAGAGCTGGCTGCAGACTGATACATGTCACGCCCGAAACTCAAGGCCATGACGGCTTTGGCATATCCCGTGTCATCATCGAAGCGGAGACATTCTCCATCCAGGCAAAGCCCCTGTCCCGGTCCGCCGCAATCAGCCTGTGACGAACAGCTGTCCTTGTTGACATCCTCAGACGCGCCACAGGCGGTGAGAAGACCAAGCAATGAAAAAAAGCTGAAAAATGAAATCACCAGGCGAATGAGCATGTTTTTTTCTATCATGTCAGAAGCATTACTATCAAGGCCCAACAGCGACTCAAATCTC
>JALVPF010000561.1 GCA_027031935.1 Myxococcales bacterium
GACGTGGCCAACGCTGTGTTCGACGGATCCGATGCCACGATGCTCTCAGGGGAAACGGCTGCAGGTGCATATCCCTTGGAATCTTTGCAGATGATGGTTCGCATCATAACCGAGGCGGAAAAATCCTCTGCCTTTCAGAACAATCCGAGACCCAAGCTACTTTCGGATCCATCTTCGTTTACCAACGCCATCTCCAACGCCACGGTGGTTGCAGCAGAGGACATAGGTGCAAGAATCATAGTGGCATTTACAGAGTCTGGTTCCACCGCCAGGCTCATCTCCGACTACAGGCCCAAATCCAGAATTGTGGCCCTTACCCCCCACATGGAAACATACAATAGAATGGCCATGTTATGGGGCGTGGAGCCTGTGAAGGTGGCAGCCGTGCGCTCCACCGATGCCATGTTGCGCCAGGCTAACAGGACACTGTTGGAGAGAGGCTTTGCCAGCACGGGTGAAGAACTGGTGCTCACTTCCGGGGTGCCACTGGGTCAGCCTGGAAGCACCAACATGCTCAAGCTTCACAAGATTACCTGAATATGGAGACCATATTCATCCATTTGTATTGACAAATTTCGCCTACCACCTAATCTATGTGTTTGCCCCTGCGCCTGACCCATGAACGTGTCGGGCCTTATTGGCTTCGGTTTCTTTTCCTGGAGGCAAGATGACCGCAGAAGAACAAAATACCGAATTTTCCCCGGATCAGGTTATCGAGATCACCGATGGCACATACTGGGTTGGACACAGGGAGGGCACCCTTCTGGAGCGCAATACTTATTTGCGCGTGTTCGAGGCAGAAGGCAAACCATCCATCAACCTGCTTATCGATCCAGGGCCACCCCAGGACTTCATGGAGATAACCAAAAAAGTGTCGCAGGTCATCGGAGACATAAGAAACCTGCACCTGGCGTTTTTGAACCACCAGGATCCCGATGTGGTTTTCAACGCGAGCTACCTTCAGAAGTCCAACCCTGCCATGCAGGTATTGTGCTCGGAGGACACCTGGCGACTGGTGAGATTTTACGATCTGGCCCAGGACAAATACAAGCCTGTGGAGCGTTTCCCGGGCATGAAGGCAAAACTGTCCACAGGGCATCAACTTCAGTTCGTCCCTACCCCTTTCTGTCATTTCAGGGGTGCCACCATGCTCTATGACCTGCAGACCCGCATCCTGTTTACAGGTGACCTTTTCGGTGGCTTGTCCTATCAGAAAAATTTCATGGCTGACGAAAATAGTTGGGATGGTATCAAGACCTTTCACCAGATCTACATGCCCTCCAGAGAGGCATTGTCCCTAGCGGTGAAAAATATCCGAGCACTGGATCCCCCCCCTGTGGCACTGGCTCCCCAACATGGAGGAATCATCTCCGGGGCACTGGTGGAGCATTATCTGTCGAAACTGGAAAAACTTCCGGTGGGCTTGAATCTGATTCTGGATAGCCATAGCAAAAACAACTACTTGGCGGCCATGAACGATCTTCTCATCGAGTTGGCACGGAGTCTTGGGGTAGAGTCCATCACAAAGGCGACGAAAGTCTTCATGGAAGATGGCTCGTTTCCAAACGTCATCAAGGCCACCTCTCATGGCATCTCGGATATCAAGATCGATTTGGACACAGCCCTTGGCCTGCTGTGCAATACCCTGTACAAGGAGATGGGAGACGAAAACAGGTCAGTCGTCGACATGGCTGTGGTAAAATCTCTTCTCAACAGAAACATCCCCCTGCCGTACCTGTCTCATGAGAAAAAATCCAGGCAGGACAAATTGTTCGCTTGAACGGAAGTTTCCCAACTTTATGCCGAAGGAGCGAAATCGCACAAAATTCAAAACTTCCAATCTCTCCCAAATTCGACAATAGCCAGGCTCCTGTTGACCAAAAACAGATGAGCAATTTCGTACCCTTTTAAAACTAGATTTCCCAGATCGCTTGTGAGGTCACGGAGATGCAAGGAATCGTCCGCAGTCGTGGATTCACCACGTCGGGGCCTCACCGAAAAAGATTCCGCAGCATAGCCAAGAAATGGAGGTGGGAAATCAGGAGATAAACAGTCTCCTTGACAACAGTACCATAAAAAACCTACACTTTGTGGAGATCTGTGGTTTTGGATTAACTTTTTGCGGCTGGCTGGAGTCGCGCTCCTGGCAGGAGGGGATGAAAACATACGAGGTAAAAATCCTGGGCCAGCGGTACAAGATCCGCAGCGATGAGGATGAGGAGTACATCCATCGTCTGGCCGACTTCGTCAACGAGCAACTCCTTGAGGTACAAAGGAGTTCGCGCTCGGTTGCGACACATAATGTGGCCATATTGGCTGCTTTGAATATTGCCGACGAGCTGATCAAGAGGAAAAGCAGGGATCAGCGGCTAAAAGAGGAGGTATTACAAAAAATCCGTCGCATACTCAAGCTGATACGAAGGGAAAACCAGGCTTCTGGCAGGGTTTGAGAGCTTCGGTGACATTTTGATTTTTGTTCCCCTGCCGGGTGCGTGACCCGCGGAAAGAGAATTGGTTGAACCAATGCATACTTTCCGGGAGCATCCGCTGATGGCGGTGTGACCTGGGGTCTGAAGAAATTCGGACATCCAAGGACCTGAAGCCGTTATTGATGCGCCCACCTGGTCGAAGGCGGTTCATGCCTTCCATCCGCTCGACGGCCTTGGCGGGGGGCTATTTTAGGGACCACTCCGGTTCGAAGAATCGGAGATTGACATAGATTACGGGGAAGTGGCAAGTACCCGGGAAGTGATGATCGACCCCAGCAGTGGGTTTTGGTTCCTTAGATGAACCTAGAACCGCGATTGAATAAATAAACTTGGGATCTTCTGGCCGATCCCGCCGAGATCAAGGAGGAAAGACAAAAACTAAAGAAGAGACGGCCACATTCGCGGAGTTCCCACTGGATCGAAGTCATTCCGGATATCATTCCGGTCAATTACCGGTACAACCGTCACCTCGCTTGACCCCCGTTTTCACCTGAAGTCCCACTGGCAGGCTGTGTATGCAGCTCGTGCCTTAACATACAACATCCGCAGTGTGCTACATGCTGCGGAGGAGGTCACCTAAAGCCATGGAAAACCTGATTCCAATCCTCCTTGCCCTCGTCGGTCTGGGTGTTGGGTTCGGCATTTCTGAAATCCTTCAATCCAAAAGGTCAGGCTCCAGGATCAACAGCGCAAAGCGCGAAGCAAAGCAGATAGTAGAGGAGGCCAACAGGCAGGCAGATCTAACGAGACGTTCTGCAGATGTGGATGCAAAGGAAATCATCGACAAACGAAGGAAAGATCTCGATGAGGAGATCAACAAGGCTCGGGAAAACATAGCCTCGCAGGAAAAACGCCTCGCTACCCGTGAAGAGACCTTGCAAAAACGTGCTGATCTCATCGATAGGCAGGAAGCCGAACACCAGCGGCGAGACAAGGATCTGCATCGCAGGGAACGCGAGTTGAAGGATTCCGAACAGAAAATTGAAGAACTTGCGGATGAAGCCAGGCGAAAGCTGGAACGAATTGCCGGCATGAGCAGCACGGAAGCACGAAAACAGTTGATGAACAACATGCTGGACGAAGCTCGACACGAGGCTGCCAAACATATAAAGCAAATAGAGGAAGACGCAAAAATCGAGGCAGACAAAAAGGCGAAGAGGATCATTGCGACGGCAATTCAAAGATACTCCAGTGAGTTTGTCTCTGAAGCCACCGTGTCCGTGGTTCATCTTCCAAACGATGACATGAAGGGAAGAATCATTGGACGCGAAGGACGCAATATCAGGGCGCTGGAGGCGGCCACTGGTATGGATCTGATTATCGACGATACTCCAGAGGCAGTCATCGTATCAGGCTTTGATCCGGTTCGCAGAGAAATCGCCCGGCTGAGCCTGGAAAAACTCGTGGCCGACGGTCGAATCCACCCCGCCAGGATCGAAGAGGTGGTGGCAAAAACCAGTGAAGAGTTGGACGCTGTTATAAAAGAGGCGGGTGAACAGGCCACCTTCGAACTAGGCATACACGGTATCCACCACGAGCTGGTAAGACTCCTCGGTCGATTGAAATACCGCACGTCCTATAGCCAAAATCAGCTTCAACACGCCATAGAGGTGGGATTCCTCGCTGGAATCATGGCAGCGGAACTCGGCCTCAATGTAAAGATCGCAAAGCGAGCAGGGCTTCTTCACGACATAGGCAAGGCTGTCGACCACGAGGTGGAAGGCTCCCATGCAGTCATCGGGGCGGACCTGTTGAAAAAATATGGCGAGTCTCCGCAGATCGTCCACGCTGTTCGCGCTCACCACGAAGATGTCAAGCCTGAGTCGGTGCTCGCGGTGCTAATTCAGGCCGCAGATGCCCTCAGCGGTGCAAGACCCGGAGCCAGACGCGAAATGCTCGAGACCTATGTCAAGCGCATAGAAGAACTAGAGCGCATATCCAAGTCTTTCACCGGCGTGGACAAGGCATTCGCCATACAAGCGGGACGTGAAGTCAGAGTAATTGTGGAAAACGCCAAGATCGATGACAATGAAGCTGTACTGTTGTCCAAGGACATCGCCAAAAAAATCGAGGCCGAACTGACCTACCCGGGCCAAATTCGTGTGACTGTTATCCGGGAGACACGAGCGGTGGAGTATGCCAGGTAAAGAGTCCATTACCATCCTGGCGTTAGGAGATGTAATCGGAAAACCGGGCCGAAAGGCCCTGGCAGCGCAACTTTCGTCCATAGTCCAGGAAATTGGTGCCGATTTTGTCCTGGTCAATGGCGAAAATGCATCCGGTGGGCTTGGGTTACGCCCCAAGGAGGCCAACGAGCTTCTGGCCGCCGGAGCCACAGTCCTGACCACCGGAAATCACATCTGGCGCCACAAGGAGATCCGCTCCTATCTAAACGACTCGGACAGGGTCATAAGGCCCGCAAACTACCCCTGGCAATCTCCAGGAAAAGGCTGGTGCATCGCAAGTTCAAAATCTGGGTCTGAAGTCGGGGTGCTGAACCTGCAGGGTCTGCTGTTCATGGATGCCTTGGATTGTCCTTTCACCACTGCCCAGAGAGCGGTGGAGGAGTTACAGCGAAAGACGAAGATCATCCTGGTGGATTTTCATGCAGAAGCCACCAGCGAAAAGCGCGCTCTTGGACAGTACCTCGATGGAAAGGTCACCGCCGTGTTCGGAACCCATACACACATACCTACGGCGGACGCAGAAGTCCTTGCTGGCGGCACGGGATATCTCACAGACCTGGGAATGTGTGGTCCCACGGACTCGGTCATCGGCATAAGAAAAGAGCCTGCCATAGAAAGGTTCATCACCAGGCTGCCGACACCCTTCCAGGTCGCATCAAAAGGACTCCGCCTGCAAGGAGCCATCATCCGCGCCGATACCGCCACCGGACGTTGTCTTGATATCGAACAGCACACCTGGAAGGTTGAAAACTGAGCCTATTTGGGAGGCCAGGACCAAACCCCGGGGATACTGGTTCCGCATTTGCTGCATTTGCCATCCTTCAAACCCACGATCTCGGTGCTGTACCCAATGCGCTTGATGAGAAGGGCTCCACATGAATGGCAGTGGGTGTTTTCACCTTTGTTGCCTGGAAGATTTCCCACGTATGGATATCGCACGCCGGCCTTCTTGGCGATGAGCCAGGCCCGTTCCAGGGTTGACGGAGGGGTGGATGGAAGATTTCGCATCATGTAGGTAGGGTAGAAACGCGTAAAATGCAGTGGCACATCAGGCCCCAGGTTCTTCAGCACCCATTCGCAAAGTCTCTTGGTCTGGTCAGGATCATCATTGAGGCCCGGAATGGTCAGATGGACTATCTCCAGCCATACCCCCTTGCGCTTAATGGTCTTCATGGCTTCGAGCACCGGCTGTAGTCGCCCCTCACAGATTTTCTTGTAAAAAGCATCATCGAAGGCCTTGAAGTCCACCTTGTAGGCACCCAGGTGATCAAGGAGTTGTTCCAAAGGCGCGGTCTCGATAAACCCGTTGGAGATCATCACCATGGGTACTGCCCTGCCCTTGGACACCCTAGCCACGTCCAGATTGTACTCGTGGGCGACCACTGGTTCTGCATAGGTCATGGCTATGGATGAACACGATCGCCTTGCCGCCATGCTCACCAGATCATCTGCCGAGACAAAGCCGAACCTGTCCGGAAGCTTGTCCAGAGATGACTGGGAAAGCTGCCAGTTTTGGCAAAACTTGCACACGATGTTGCAGCCTCCATTGGATACGGACAAGGCATCGGTACCTGGTAAAAAATGGAACAGGGGCTTTTTTTCTATGGGGTCCTTATGAATGGTGACAGGGCGCCCGTAGACTTTCGTATAAAATTTCCCTCCCCTGTTTTCCCTGACCCTGCAAGCACCTTCAAGTCCCGGACCAACTCGACAGGAATTTGGACACAGTTCGCACACCACCCTGCCTGAGGGATCCGCATGATACCAAAGGGCCTCTTTGTAATATTTTTGATCAACTGCCGCCCTGGCCCTTGCCGTGTCAAACCATCTTCCCGCTATGGCCCCTGCGGCCAGCGCACCTGGAATCTTGAGAAAATCGCGCCGATTCATGGCCCACCTCCTGCCATTGCAGCGAAATTCACTACCATGGCAATACTACTCCTGAACCTGCTTTTTGTCTGCCCCCATATAGAAAAAGCGCAACCCTGCCCACACGGCCCTTCCCGGTTCAGGAAAGCCATACTGAGTCTGGTAATCCGAATCGAGAATATTGCTCATCATCACCCATGCGCTGGCCCTGTTTGACAAGGCAAACTCCAACCTGGCATCCCAGACCGCGTAAACCCCCAGACGGCCCCAACTCAGCGTGTCCGGATTGATGAAATAGCTGGGCCCCAGCACCCGGATCCCCGTCCAAAAATGGAGCCATGAGTTCATCTGTCCATGGGCCTGGAGGACAAACTTGTGCGAAGGCCTGTACTCCAGGCGATCGTCCGGAGGGCTCTCATCCAGACGTCTGGAAAAAAGCCAGCTGTATGAAACGCGCAGTACAATTTTTTCCCGGGGCTTGTACTTCACCGCCACCTCGACCCCTGCCATGCGGGCGTGGCCGATGTTGACCAGCTGCTCAGCAGTGTGGTTTTGCGTCTCCACCGGAAGGTTTTCGATCAGGTCCTGTACCTCAGCATCAAAGACGCTGAGGCTTGCGTGTAAAAAGGGCCACGGTTCGGCAATCAAATCCAGACCGAAATGCCAGGCGGACTCAGGCCCGAGATCCGGATTGGCCAAGCGAAAGACTCCATCTGAAGAAAACCTCTCCTTCAGGGTGGCATACCTGGCCCTGCGGGCAGTAGTGGTTTTGATGCTCAACCACTCAAGCGCCCAAAACCTTGCAGACGCCATGGGCAGCACAGCCCAGTCAAGGGATTTTTCACGACCGTCGAGTCCAGGGATCAGTTCCAAGTCGGTTTGCAACGCTGCGCTCAAGGACCATCGTCTTCCCATCAAAAACTGAAACTCCTGCGCAGCACTCATCCATGTTTTGCTCACCGGATCGCTCTTTTGTGAATCCAGGATCTGCTCATGGGCATCATGTTCCATGCCAAGCCATGAGCGGGAAAGCCAAGTTACCCAATCTTTTTCGCTCACCATCCCCGAAGCACTGAGTCTAAGCCCCAAAACCCAGTCATGATAATCAGAGGTAAAGGCCCTAGGTAAACCTTGAGTAGAATATGTGGAATCGTCATAGGAAAGGAGCCTGTTTTGGTACGTGCCCAGGTACGCCACCTCATCCGAACGCCATCCAGCATCATAATGCCCCGTGTGTCCAAGGCTCACAGACAGGTCCCTTGTGGGATCGAAATCCCAGTATCGAACCCTCGCAGAATCAGCAAACGCATCTGGCACCACACCCTTTTTACCGTCTATCAACCTCAGGTCGGCATGGATCTCGTGTCCCTCTCCCACGTGCCACAAGATCTTTGCCAGGGTGTGAATCATGTCCAAGGAACTGTTCTCTCTCCTGCCCCCATCTTCGTTTGGGGAGGGGGAAAACCTTGAAGACAGGCCGAAGGCGCTCCTCTGCGCGAGCCCAAGCAAAACCAGGGCTTCCACCGGTCCATAGCGATGGGCATGATAGACGCTGGCATGCACCGAATCGAACTGGCCGGCCTGCACAGACACCCCCAGCACAGGAAGAGATCTCAGACTCCTTGTTCTGAGGTTTACAGCGCCACCCATGCCGTTGGGACCAAATAGAATCGAGCCGGCACCCTTGAGGACTGTCACTGATTCCAGAAGCTCCGCAGGAATGAGACTCAGATCCAAGGTTCCATCGTAAGGACTCTCCAGTGGTATCCCATCCCAGAAAACAGCCACCTGCCTCTGTGCAAAGCCCCTCATGGAAATGCTTCTCTGGCCTTTGCGTCCAGAGCTTACACCCAGACCTGAAAACATCTCCAGAATCTGATCAGCGCTCGAACTGCCACTCGATTCTATTTCGCTGCGATCAGCGCTCTCCACGGCCGTATCATCCGTCTGCAAGGGGCTTGCGACAACTTCAATGGTATGGCCGTCTTTAGTGCGCTGCTTGTGGTTTGCATCCTTCGAATCCTCACCGGCATCAGCTTCGGAATCTGCGTCGTGCCCCGTTTTCTCCACCGACCAGGCCTTCGCTGAAAGACTCAGAACGCAAAACACTGCGAGAAAAAGCGGATGGCGAATGAAGCGACAGAGCATCAGGGGACCATCATGTAAACCTTTGCAACGTTCGACACATGCCAGGCACTGGGTATGGATGCCTC
>JALVPF010000562.1:0-591 GCA_027031935.1 Myxococcales bacterium
GTTTTGGGATCCCTGCAGCGATAGGGGGGTGCCTTGCCTCTGGACTGAGGAGAACCATATGTGTCGAGGGCGATGGAGGCTTTATTATGAACCTTCAAGAGTTAGAAACTGTTCGGAGATTAAGCCTGCCCATCAAATTTTTCGTACTGAACAACCAGGGCTATGCCTCCATTCGCGCCACCCAGCGCAACTACTTCGATGGCCGCTACGTGGGAAGCAGCACGGAGAGCGGTCTGACCCTGCCGGACTGGTCGCGGGTAGCTCACGCTTTTGACCTACCTTACCAGCGTATCAACGCTCACTCTCACGCTAAGGACAAGATCAGGCAGGCGCTTGAGAGCGAGGGGCCCTTTCTTACGGAGGTGATGGTAGATCCCGACCAGGCCACCGCCCCCCGGGTGGTCTCGCGCCGTTTGCCCGACGGCACAATGGAGACGACACCCATGGAAGACCTCTGGCCTTTTCTCGACAGGGAAGAATGGGAACGGACCGCTCGCAAGGCGGATGCACAGCAGGAATAAACCAACCACCAGGAACCGAGGTATGAGACAATGGCACAAGCACAATTGAAGCCGGTTGAGGCCGACAGAA
>JALVPF010000562.1:601-8749 GCA_027031935.1 Myxococcales bacterium
CCTTGAAACGAAGCCTCATGTTTATGAAAAAATAACACGATTCGATCAAAAGCTGGCCAGGGGCGAAAGCATCGCCATCATTCAGTTCCAATACAACTACACATGCAATTTTCGATGCCAGCACTGTTCGGTCAAGCGTTTCCAGGGCCGGAAGTCCAGGAGGAAGATCACCCTCTCAGATGTGAAACATCTCTTCGACCAGGCCGATGCCTTGGGCCTAGCGCGGGTGACCATTACGGGCGGAGAGCCTTTGGTTTTCAAGGACTTTGACGGGCTGGTGGAGGCCATCGGCCCCGACAGATTCTACATCAACTGTGACACTAACGGCTGGTTGTTGGACCACTCAAGGGCACGGCATCTCAAGGAAATCGGCGTCGACCGGATTCAGCTAAGCATCGACAGCCTGGACCCTGTAGAGCATGACGCCTTCAGGCGGGCCCCGGGCGCCTTCGAAAGGGCCATGAGGGCCATCGATGCAGCCCAGGAGGCTGGGCTTGCCATTTTCATCCAAACTGTGGTCACTAAGCAGAGGCTCCGGAGCGAAGAATTTCTCCGCTTTGTGGAGTATTTCAATGGGCGTGGCATCGGCGTGTTCGTCAGCTACGCCAAGCCCGTCGGGGCCTGGGAGGGCAACTTCAAGATCCTCGTGGACCGCGGCGACATGCGGTACATGACAGAACTGGAGGGCAAATACGATCTATTCACCCATCTCACCCCGGGTTACGGTCTAAATATGGGGTGCATCGCGGTTAAGGGCATGTTTTCAGTGACCCAATACGGTGACGTATTGCCCTGCCCCTACATTCACATCTCTATCGGAAACGTCCTCGATGAGCCCTTGGAGGATATTATCAAGCGGGGGTTCGGAATTAAATATTTTGGCGAATACGTGGACACGTGCACCATTGCGGAGGATCGCTATTTTATCCACAATTACCTGGCCAAGAAGGTCTATGGAAGGGATCTCCCGGTTCCTTACTCCCAGGTGTTCACAGAAGAGGACGCCACGAAGAAGCCTTTTAACCAAGATCCGAGGCTCTTCTTGAACGGACAGCCTAGTCTGCGCTGAGAAAGAAATGCCCCCGCCGAACGATCTCATGAATCCGGGATCGGAAGAAATGGACCTTGCCCAAGCCATAAGCTTCCTGGAAAGCCTGGTGAAGGATCCCACCCGTGGGCTACCCGACGAGATCTTCTTTTTCGTGAGCAAGATTACCCCTCTCGTGAACGTAGATCTTTTGATCAAAGATGAAAGGGGCCGCACGCTGCTCTCCTGGAGAGATGATGAGCATTGTGGTACAGGGTGGCACATTCCCGGGGGCATAGTACGCCACAAAGAGACGCTGCACCAAAGGGTCCGAAAGGTAGCCCTGGAGGAGATCGGGGCAGAGATGCACTTCGATCCGGAGCCCGTGGCCATAAACCAGATCATCCACCCCAATCGTGTGGTGAGAAGCCACTTTATCTCGTTTCTTTACCGATGTCACATGGACAGTTCATTCTCCCCACCCAACACGGGATTGCACCCTGGACAGCCCGGGTATCTTCAATGGCATGACCGCTGTCCAACGGATCTCATAGAGGTGCACCACATATATAGGAAATTCATTTGAGAGCCTGCCAGGCATACCCGAGTGAAAAAATGAAAGCCAAGAACATCAGCGGACAGGCTCCTGGGGGTAAGAGGACCCCGTTGGCACAAGTCCTGCCACTTAAGACCCCCTTCGTGGTCCAGGTATTCCCTATATATGCCTGCAACTTCAGGTGTCGGTATTGCATCTTCTCACTCCAGAAGGAACGCCGGGGTTTCATCTCCAGCAAGATCCGACTGGACCCTTCTCTCTTCGAGAGGTGTGTCCATGATATGAGCTACTTCCCGGAGAAGATCAAAGTGCTGCGATTCGTGGGCATAGGAGAACCTCTCCTGCACACGGGCCTGCCCGAGATGGTGGCCTGCGCATCCCGAGTGCAAGTAGCCCAGACTATCGAGATCATCACAAACGGCTCCCTACTCACCCCCAGATTGACCGACTCCCTTTTGTCTGCCGGCCTCACGCGCCTTGTGGTGTCAGTGCAGGGGACCTCGGCGGAAAAATACAAGCACGTCTCGGGGGTAGACCTTGATTTCGATGAGTTCATAAAGAACCTAGAGTACTTCCACGCCAACAAGGGCGATGCACATGTCTACATCAAGGTGGTGGACACAGCCCTTGACAGTCCTGAAGACGAAAGGAGGTTCTTTGAAATCTATGGGGACCTCTGCGACACCATCGCTGTAGAACATACGGTGCCCATTCATTCCAAGGTGGACTATTCCTCCGTGCTTGGGGACAAGACCCCAGCGGTGACGCAGTTCGGCGCCCCGATATCGGAGGTCAAGATCTGCCCCCAGCCCTTCTTCACCATGCAGATCAATCCCGACGGAAAGGTTGTGCCCTGCTACTCATGGGACTATCCCACGGTGGTAGGAGACTGCAATGTCACCGCCGTCCCTGAAATATGGAACGGGGCCGATTTCAACCGGTTCAGGAGAATTATGCTTGACGGAACAAGCAAGGCCTCCAGGGCCTGCTCGGAATGTACCATCATAAGATACCGCATGTTTCCGGAGGACGATCTGCTAGCAGAGGCGGAGCGTTTGAAAAATATTTACGAGGACACTTCATGAACCGAAGACCTTGTCCAATATGCGGCGCTTCTGACCAGACACCGCTCTATGAGCAGAACTTTCATGAGGGAAAGGTTTCTCTCATGGAGAGGTATCTGGTCGTGGTCTGCCAGGCTTGCGGATTCTGCTACGCCGACCTTATCCCCTCTCAAGAGGAATTCAATCGCTACTATGAGGACATGTCAAAATACGAATTCGGCCACAAAGGGGGCGCAGTATCCCAGGACCACCTGAGCCATTTCAGAAACATAGTCGAGTTCATAGAGCCGCATCTGGCCTCGCCCGAGACAAGGATCCTGGATGTAGGCTGTGCCACGGGGGCCCTACTGTCTGTTTTCAAGGAAATGGGTTACACCCGCCTGGAAGGGATCGATCCATCGCCCTCGTGTGCCAAGATAGCCCGGGATCTTTACGGAATTCATGTAACGCGGTGCGACCTAATGAACTTTGTGAGCCCGCATACTTATGACCTCATCATTGTTTCGGCTGTTCTGGAACACATAGTGGATCTCAGGAGCGCAGTGGCCAAGCTGAGAAACCTCCTGAAACCTGAGGGATTGCTGTTCGTGGAGGTTCCCGATGCAGAGCGTTTCCATTGTTTTTTATCAGCACCCTTTCAACAATTCAGCATAGAACACATCAATTACTTTTCCCGATTGTCTCTGAGGAATCTCTTGAACGTCAGCTCCCTACAGGTCATAGCAGAACTCCAGTCCGTTGCAACATTCCAAAGGGTGACCGATCCAGACCTCTTGGTAGTATGCCGGCCCTCAGGGGTATCCTACAGTACAATAGCCAAGGACGAGGTTTCCGAGAAGGCCCTGCTAGAGTATATAGACGCCTCCTACGAAATAGACCGGCGGGTGAAAGAGAAGCTTCAGACGGAGCTGGCTCGCTGCAATAAGATCATCGTGTGGGGAACAGGAACCCACACTCTCAGACTGTTGGGCAAGTCGCTAGATCGGTCCAAGATACTCTATTTCGTGGATTCAAATCCAAAATACGTGGGCAAAGAACTCCAAGGAAGGCCCATAAAGGCTCCAGAGGAGATTAGAGAAGAGGATCTCCCCATCTTCATCTCAACCTTCATGTATCAGGATGAGATCATTTCTCAAGTGCGAGGCCACCTAGCCCTCAAGAATCCGCTCATAACGATTTATTAGGCCAGATGGCACGGGAAAGGATAGCCATACTGGGTGCCACCTCCCACATCGCAAAGGGCATGATCGACCGTTTTGTTCGGCAGGATCGGTTTACACTCCATCTTTTCACTCGCTCGACGGAAAGACTCGAAGTATTCCTTTCGTCCCTGACCAAGTTCACGCCCAACATGCATACACATGAAGGCTACGAGTCCTTTCATTGTGGTAGATACGATGTCATCGTCAACTGCGTGGGAGTGGGAACACTAAGAAAACATAAGGGCGACTATACGCTCTACTTCACGGTAGGAGAATCCTTCGATAATCTTGTTTTGGAATATCTGAAATCTGTAAACCCCTCTGCCCTTTACATCGCGCTGAGCAGCGGGGCTATTTACGGAAGCGCTTTTGAGCAGCCAGCTAGCCCCACATCCTCCACCATCATTCCGATCAACCCGATCGAACAGAAGGATTACTACGGCATCACGAGGCTTTACTCCGAGGCCAAGCACAGGGCACATAGCGGATTTAACATCGTGGACCTCCGGATTTTCTCCTATTTCAGCCGCTACATGGATTTGGCTGACGGATATTTCATTGGCGATGTCATAAGGGCCGTGCTGGAAAGGAAAACCTTTCGAACATCACCTTCCCCCATGGTGAGAGACTATGTCCATCCAGACGATCTGTTCTCACTCATTATCCAATGTATCCAACAGCGCCGCATCAATGCAGCCTTCGATGTGGTAAGTGCGGGACCCGTGGAGAAGAAAGAGATCTTAGAGTTCTTTGCTTCCGGGTACGGCCTTCACTATGAAGAAGACCCAGTCTTTTCACAAGAAACCGCTACTGGAACCAAACAAAGATACTACTCCCTGGAAAACTCAGCCGCCGCCATCGGCTATGAGCCTCGGTTCAGCTCCATGGAGACCATCCAAAGTGAATCGGAGTTCATCCTCAAGTGTCATTCCAATGCAGGGGTCACAGTGGCGCCTAGCTCCTTAGCTGCAAGAGACCAACGGCGCTGAGGCGATGCAACCTGAAAAGTACATTGCAGGCGAGAGCGCATAAGAGGAGACACCATGTCCCGACGCGCTATGACCACCATTACGATTCTTCATCACGACCGTCCCGAAGACCTGAAGGCGTGCCTGGAATCCATCTTCCGAAATACTGAGGGCCCTTTTGAAATCATCCTGGTTGATAATGGCTCTTCGGACCCGGCCGCAAAGGCTTTTGTGAGATCCCTGAAGGAGGTTATTCTCGTAGACATTGAGGAAAACATTTCTCCTGAATCCGCATCAGCCAAGGCCATCGCCATTGCCAGAGGAGACTTCATCGTGGGAATGACGGACGACGTTATCACCACCCCAGGATGGCTGAAAAGGTTTATCGAGCACGTTCAAAGATGCCCATCGACAGGGCTGCTGGGCCCTCGGTCCAATTTCGTCTCCGGGCCTCAGTTGGTAAGGCGGTGTCAGTACCGGGACTTCACTGAACTTGACGCCTTCGCGCTCAACTGGGCCTGTGCCAATCCCATGAGGCTCACGCCCTACTCGCGGCTAGTGGGCTTCTGCTGGTTTTGCAGCAGGGCCGTGACGGATACCATAGGTTTCATGGACCCTTCCTTTGGATTCGGTTTTAGTGACGACGACTTCTGCCTCCGCGCCAATCTCGCAGGTTTCAAGAC
Organism: Myxococcales bacterium; assembly: GCA_027031935.1. Classification (GTDB taxonomy): domain Bacteria; phylum Myxococcota; class B64-G9; order B64-G9; family B64-G9; genus JALVPF01. Next base: position 6,102 of record JALVPF010000562.1, read on the forward strand.
AGCCATCGCTCAGGACGTCTTTATTCATCACACAGGAGGCCCTCAAGGAAAAGGAGAAGCTGCTCATCAGAAAATGCTAATGGAGGCCTGGACTAAGTTTAAAAAGAAATGGGGCCTTCCTCCTGATATGCCGCTTAGTGAGTATCAACCTAAGGCACTGCTCAACCGCCCCTTTGATCCCAAGCGAGATTACATCCCATTGCCCTCACCCGAGGAAGTAGAGCCATTCATATATAGAAGGGCGAAGCCCTACTATTTCATGCCTCATGACCCCACTGCTCCGGCTGCTTCTACCCTATCTTCACCCGGGCTCGCCAAGGCCATGGCGCCGGGCCTCGCGTCCTTTTATATGGGGCGTCTTGAAGAAGCAATTGCACTTCTTAAGGAAATAGTTTGCCAACATGAAAAATCCTTTGAGCCTCACATGGCGTTGGGTTGCTGTCTAGCAAAGGCAGGTCGTATGGAAGAAGCTATCGTAAGTTTGAGCCGGGCAATGGAGCTTCAGCCCAATTCGTGTCGACCCGGAAATGCCCTTGGAAGTGCGCTCCTGTCTTTGGGAAGAAATGAGAAAGCGGAAGAAGCACTCAAAGCAGCAGACATGGTGAGTCTGTACAGCCATCAAGCCAAGTTCAACCTAATCCGCTACTATGTGGGGGATGGCAAGCCGGACCGTGCTGTAGAGATCGCAACCCAGGCATTTCATCGTCAGCCCAACGATAGTACGGTGATGACAACCTTGGCTCATCTCTTGATCAACTCAAGAAGATACGACGAGGCCTTAGAATACCTAAAGCGATATCTTTCTATCGCTGGCCAGGACCCACGTGGGTATCTCTTATTATTCAGAACCTACTGGGAAAAAGGGGAAAAGCCCAACGCTTTAGAGACACTGAGGGTTATGAGATCTGCAGCCAAAAGTGATAAAGTTTTGTCCGAGCGTCTCGCTCCCTTTTTCAAGCCCTCCCCCGGAAACAACGAAAACGCTATTAATCAGATACTGCAAGTGGCCACATCCCTGTTTGATAACTTGAGATGGGAAGATGATTTTTCAGTTGATTTCTTGGTGAAAGATGAAGTGTTTGAGGCCCTTCGCCAATACGCTCAGAAACTTTATGAACAAGACCGTACAGAGGACGCCCTTGCTCTTTATAAGATACTCAACAAACTCGACCCCGAGCATGCAACGGTCCTCAATGACTTAGCAACCATATTGTGGGCCCAAGGGGACATTGACGGAGCCCTTGCCCACATATCCCTAGCGCTCCAGCTTGATCCCTTCGACAAAGACATCGTGTGGAACGGGGGCCTGATACTCAACGCCATAGGACAGAGTGAGAAGGCTACTGGCCTTTATGAGCAATATCTCCGGGCCAATCCCCATGACAAAGAGATCGCCGCTGAACTGCATCGAATCCAGTCCACGCGTGGCCACATCATGGCTGCCCAGGGCTCTATTGCCTGAGTCTGTTTGAATATGCCCATTTCCGCCTGCATCATTGCCAAGGACGAACAGGCCAATATAGGGCCCTGCATCCAGTCCCTCCAGGGCCTTGTCGATCAGGTGGTGGTGGTGGACACCGGTTCAACTGACGCCACTGTCAGCATAGCCGAAGAGCTGGGAGCGGACGTCTATTCTATCCCCTTTACCGGTGATTTCGCCCTGGCTAGGAACTATTCCCTGGACAAGGCGGTTCACGACTGGGTCCTTGTCATTGACGCGGACGAAAGAGTCGCTAAGGAGGACCACCACCTCGTAAGCAGCCTTATTTCCCGCGTGGGGGTGGACGGCTACAGAATACTGATTCGCAATTATACCCCCGATGCCTCGGTCCAAGGCTGGATGCCCAACGACGGCAGATACTCGGAATACGCCCACCTGCCAGGATTCTTTCCTTTCAACCTTGTCAGGCTCTTTAAACGGAGCTCAGGGATCCGCTATGAGGGGATAGTCCATGAGACGAATGAACGCTCCCTTGTCGGCAAGAGAATCAGGCAATCGTGCCTTGTCATCCACCACCTGGGACGGCTGACGAGATCCCAGACTCGGGAGAAAGACAAACTCTACCTTGAGTTGGGGGAGAAGAAGATCAGTGAAAATTGCGACGACGCCAGAGCTTATTACGAACTCGCCAAGCAATGGGCTCTGGAACGGAATTGGGAAAAAGCGCTTGAATTGCTCGAAACTGCTTTGCGCCTCGATCATGGTGACCCGGATATCCTTTTTAACTATGCTCTGTGTCTGCATAACAGGGGGAGGGCCACGGAAGCGGTTGATTACTACCAGAAGGTCCTCCAAATGGAGCCTGACCACTTCGGAGCCCTAGTTAATGCCGGATGTCTCATGAGGCAAATGGGTAAGACCGAAGAATCACGCCGTCTGTTGAAGTCCGCCATCGCACAGGCTCCTCACCATCCAGCCCCCCTTCACCATCTTGGGATCCTTGAGATGGAGTGTGGGAACCTGGAGCAAGCAGTAGAGTACCTTCTTGGAGCATTGGAGAGAAACCCTTCTGATCCCAGCCACCTCGTCCCCTTGGCCAAGTGCTACGCCCTCCTCGGAAGACTCAGGGAGGCCCAACTGTTGTTAGACACCGTCAAGAATAGTAGCAGGGCTTAAGAAGAAGGCAGATTTAGTCAATTTTCAAATA
>JALVPF010000563.1 GCA_027031935.1 Myxococcales bacterium
GCTACGCTCTCATCCGACACTACGATGACAAAGTCACCAATCTGAATCTTGTCGGAATCGTGTATGACCTGCGGGCCGGAAATTCGCTTCCCATTGATGAATGTGCCGTTGGTGCTCTTCAGATCCAAGGCGACAATTTTTCCATCGCGCTGAACTATCCTGGCATGTTTCTTCGATATATTGCCTCTGGGCAATACGATATCGTTACCCTGTATCCTGCCTACAGTTATCTCGTCTTTTTGAAAATCGCGCCTCTTGGTGGCGCCGCCCTTCTCGGTGATTGACACGCTTAGCATGGGCTCTCTCCACAACAGAATAAAATTGTTTATCAGTCAAAAATACCGAACCCGACCTCTCCCTTGGCTCTCTTGTACCTGGTTTTGATATCAGAGACCATCTTGAGTATCTTAGGGGTGCTGGGATTGACGATCCTTGGAGTTACGAACACCGTTAGTTCGGACTTTTTCTCCTTGAATACACGCGACTTGAACAGCTCACCAATGATTGGGATATGACCGAGCAGGGGGACCTTTGATAGGTCCTTTTCTTCCACCGCCTTGAAAAGCCCACTGAGCACGATGGTCTGGCCCTGCCGAACCGTAACATTGGTTTTTGCTGTGCTTTTCTGGAAACCAGGAATATCGTTGTCACCGATGGTCACTCCCAGACTGCGATCCAGATCGCTGACTTCGGTATAAATATTCATCTGTATGTTTCCACGCCGGTCAGCGATGGGGGCCAACTTCAGTATTACGCCAAACTCCTTGTACTCCACGCTTACGCTCATGGCGGTCACCACGACTATGGGCACTTCGCCACCTGCATGAAATTCGGCTTTTTCTCCACTTGCACAGACCAGTTTAGGCTGGGCCAGTACCCTTGCATAACCATCAGTAAAAAGGAACCCAAAGGCAAAACCAGTGTTAGCCTTGGCGCTGTGATTCATGGTGCCTGAATACACGCCACCAAAAGGCAGGGTGCCCTGCACTGCAATATTTGCACTTCCTTCCAGGTCAAAGGGCCAGGTGATACCAATCTTGTCCAGTCCCTGTTTCTTGACCTCCACAAAATCCACCTCCACCAAGACCATTCTCTTGATACCGACGGAAAGGAGGTTTTCGACCTGCTCACCTATGGCCTTTGTAATCATGTCTGCCTTTTGAAGGTCCTGTTTGGACTCCACATAGCCCTCGAGAAAAATCTTGGTTCCTACAACCGAGGCTTCAACGTTCTTCAGGCCAGCCTGCGAGAATGCGAGATTCAGCTGATTTGCCATGAGTTTCTTGGCGTTGGGATTGATCTTCACAAAGCTCTTGACCTGGGGGTAAAGCTTGGTGATCTGTTTTACGCGGTTGAAATCCTCGGATGTAAAAGCGAGACCATCCAGAATTACCCTATCACCCACTGGTCGAATGGTAACACCCTCGATGTCACCCAACAACTTGTGGACCTCTGCCATGAGGCTTTTGACATCTTCCTTGGTAACTACCACCGTGAATGTCAGATTTGATCGACCACTGCGCATTACCATGAGGGTAGTTCGGCCCGGTCCCACCGCATAGAGCAAAATGGTATTTTTTCCGAGGCTTTTTGCGTCAGCAACCTTGGGATTTCCTACAGAAACCGAAGAGGCCCCCTTGAAGGACAAGGTGCGTTGCTCGCCGACCACCATACGGTAAAGCCTTTCCTGGGCTCTGGCATATCCGCCGACTACAAACATGGTCCCCATTAACAGGGTCAAAAAAATGACGCCAGGAGTACCCATGGAATTCCTTTTCATGATTTTCGCTCCTTTTCCTTGCAAACCAACCGGTTATATTGCAAAAACAGATCTATTGAACCCTTGGAGAATCTCGCAAAGCCGCCGAATTGTCAAGGCTAAGCTATAAGGATGCTACAAAGATTGCAGGGTAAATTGAAAAAAGCTTCCAAACGTATACTGCTGCCTTCATTTGGCACACTGATCACCTTGCTTGTGGTGGTTCCTGCAGCGTTTTCCCTGAACGAGAGCTTCGACCTCATGTTCAATATTGCAACAGGCAGAGACATACTTTTACATGGATTTCCAGCCACCGATCCCTTCAGCATCACAGCAGCTTCGCCATGGTTTCCTCACGAATGGGGCTACTCGGTTCTCAGCGCTCTCGTGGTGAAAACGCTTGGAGGCATGGGACCAGCACTGCTGATTGCAGCGGTACTTTCATCAGAATTGCTTCTGCTCTGGTGGACACTGGGCAGGGCCAGCAATTTTTCCGCCGCTACATGCATCTTTTTTGTCTTGGCCATATGGGGTCAGGATTTTGCGTGGACCACGGAGAGAGCCTATCATCTCGGTCACCTGATGTTCGCCATGGGCTTGTTTCTCGTATATCTCCACCACAGGGAAAAATCCTTCGCAAAATGGCTTTTCATCCCTCTTGTGGCTCTCTGGGCGAACCTGCACGGCTCTTGGATCATTGGACCAGCCCTTCTGGGGTCCTATAGCGTTGGCCGCATGATAGACCTTCGCAAGATAAATCGATCCGAGGTCATGGGCTTGTTTGCCTCTTTTCTGGCTTTTTGTGCAGCATCCCTGTCACCCGAGAGTTTTCACACCTGCCTGTATCCGCTGGGATTTCTGGGAGGACTATACAAGCAGGAGATCGCAGAATGGCACCCGCTGGTGTTGAGCAACGGTTGTGCAAAAGCGATACTGGTACTCGTCACCCTTTCTGTCATTGCTGCAATCCGTTCCCGGGGAAAAAACTGGGCCCTCTTTTTTCCGGCCTTGGGCCTCACACTCGTAACCCTGCTCATAGAACGATTCAGTCCCTTTGCCTCCATGGCCATGGCCCTATACCTGGCCGCCACGTGGAAAACCGATATCACACCTTCAAATC
>JALVPF010000564.1:0-4888 GCA_027031935.1 Myxococcales bacterium
CTGCAGCCAAACCAGGCTTGCACCTGGTGTTCGCGGCGTTTGAAAGATTCATCACCACCGTACACGAGAACACCACCTGGCTCGCCGCTGAGTTTGCCATATTTATCTAGGTTCTTGAAAAAATCCGACGCCACTGTCTGTCCCGACTTTACCTCGATGGCAACAGGATGTGGACCCGTCTCCAGGATAAAATCTACCTCGTTGCCGCTTCTGTCTCGCCAGAAATACAACGATGGCCTCTGCCCGTGATGTTGGAACATTTTGACTAATTCGGAATAGATAAAGTTTTCGAAGATGGCACCACGCAGGGGGTGTGTTCGCAGTTGTTCACTGTCTCTGATACCCAGCAGGTGACATAACAAGCCGCTATCATTGAAGTATAACTTCGGGCTCTTTACGAGACGTTTGCGGAAGTTGCGATGATACGGGGGTAGGAGGTTGATGATATAGCTGGTCCTCAACAAGGAAATCCAACGTCGCACCGTATCATGACTGATTCCCGTGTCAGAGCCGAGGGATGAAGCGTTGAGCAACTGACCAGCCCTGCCGGCACAAAGGCGAACGAAACGTACGAATGTGTCCAGATTACCAATGTTGGACAGAGTCCGAATATCCCGTTCCACGTAAGTGGCCAGATACCCGTCCAGCCAGGCTGCGGCATCAGATTTCCTGTCATGGATCGGTGGGTACATGCCTTTTACAAGTATGTCCTCGAGTTTCCACTCAGGAGCCTGCGTATTTGGCTGTGCCACGAATGCATCAGGGGTGATTGCAGCACGGCCGGTCAACTCTGCAAGAGAAAAGGGCAACAATTCCAGTATGGCTGCTCTGCCGGCAAGGGACTGGCTAATTTTTTCCGAGAGAAGAAAATGTTGGGATCCTGTGAGCACGACAGGTCCGCTGCGCTGTTCGTCAACAAAAGCCTGGAGATAGGAAAAAATATCAGGGCAACGTTGGACTTCGTCCAATATGAATCCTTTACTACCCTCCATCCTGGCCAAAAATCCTCGGGGATCCTCCATGGCCTCCTGCCGATTTTGTAAATCTTCCAGTGAAATGTAATTGAAATCTTGGAAGCAATTTCTTACAAGGGTGGTCTTTCCGGATTGCCTTGGTCCGGTAAGGAAGACTACGGGAAAGGATCCGGATCGTTCGATTAGTCTCTTTTGTAAGGTTCGATAAATCATATGGAAATAATATCAAAAGGGTGAAAAATGTCAATATCAAGATTCAATCTTCAAATTGTCATGATTGATTCGTAATAAACCGACGGATGATGAAATTCTTTTGAAATCAGTGGGTTTTCACGAAAATAGAAAAATTTGCCCTTGATATGTACATAAAAAAGGTATATTATGTACATGTAAAATGTTCTTGAGGGGTGTTCGATGAAACGAAAATGGACCATATCCAATGCAAGATACCATTTTTCAGAGATGATCGAGTCCAGTGTCAAAGAGCCCCAGCCCATATACAAAAGAGAAAGGTTAGTGGCCGCTGTCATAGACGCCAAGACCTTCAGCGAATTTCTCAGGTGGAAAGAGCAGCAGACCGGTCGCACCATCGCACAGGCTGCGGCAGAACTGAGAGCCATTTGCCAGGAAGAAGGATACGAGTTCGAGTTGCCTGAAAGAAAAGACCGTTCCAACCCCATGCTTGCCGATTCTCAGGAGAACTCCTAGTTTTGAAATACCTCTGCGACACGAACATTTTGAGCGAGTTGGCAAGACCAGAGCCAAACGAGGGGGTGTTGAAATGGGCGGCAGGGGTAAAGCTTGTGGGAATCAGCGCCATAGTGGTGGATGAAATCGCTTATGGTTTGAGCATCAAGCCGCATCCACGCATCGAAAAGTGGTTTGAAAATTTTTTGCGGGACCATTGCCAGGTCTTGCCCATTGCCGAGTCCATCGCCAGACGCTCGGGAAAACTCAGGGGCAGCCTGCGTGCCAAAGGTCATGTGCGCACACAGGCAGACATGCTCATCGCAGCGACCGCCGCAGAATATGCTCTGACCCTTGTCACCAGGAACATCCGTGATTTCGAGGGATGCTCTGTCGCTCTTTTGAATCCCTTCGAGTGAGACCAAGCCCTGATTTCCCACCTCGCTTGTAATCTCTGTGTCGAAGCTGCAGAATCTTTTTCGGTAAGGTGATGCCTCGACGTGGGCAATCCACGACTGCGGACGATTCCTTGCATCTGTGTGACCTTACAAGCGATCTGGGACATCTGATTCAATAGTGTGGAAAATCAGGGTTCCTGTTGACGTATTGCGTGTTGGGACGGTAGTAGTATAACAAATTGCCATCCTGGGCTGAAAAGCCACAAAGGAGAAATCTCATGAAGAGACTATTGCTATTGTCCATGGGCGCCGCCTTGTTCGTTGCGGCTTGCGCTGGAACGATCAAGACAAGCGAAAAAGTCACAGAGGATAGCACAGGGGTGCAGAAATCAGCCCCACTTGTGGACCGGGAGCTGTTTTTCGGAGACCCGCTGATCTCCTCGGCCCAGCTCTCACCCGATGGAAAATATATCTCCTTTATCAAGCCCTACAAGGACGCCCGCAACATCTGGGTGAAGGGCGTGGACGAGGCATTTGACGCCGCCAGGCCCGTCACCGCTGACAAGCGTCCCGTGCCTGGATACTTCTGGAGCATGGATTCCAGGTTCATCCTGTACGTGCAGGACAAGGGAGGAGATGAAAACTATCACGTTTATGCGGTGGACCCCGAGTCCAAACCTGCTCCGGGCACTGACGTACCCCTCGCTCGGGACCTGACCCCTATCAAGGGTGTGCGCGCACGAATCTACGCCGTGCCCAAGGACAAACCGGAGCAGATCATCGTGGGGCTCAACGACAGGGATGCTTCCTATCACGACGTCTATCGTGTGAATATCGCCACAGGCAACAAGGAACTGCTTATCAAGAATACTCAGAAGGTGGCGAGCTACCTGTTCGATCTAAAGGGGGAGGTGCGCCTGGCAGTCAGGCAGAAGGACGATGCGGGCACCGAGATCCTTCGTGTGGACGGCGACAAACTGAAGCAGATTTACGAGTGTGATTGGCAAGAGAGCTGTTATCCCATCCGAATGCACAAGGACGCAAAGCGCTGCTATATGGTCAGCAACAAGGGCACGGAGACGGACCTTACGCAGTTGATGATGATTGACATAGATACGGGCAAGACCGAGGTGCTTGAATCTGACCCGGAGAAAAAGGTGGATTTCGGTGGAGCCATGTTTTCTGCGGCCACCGATGAGCTGATCGCGACATATTATGTGGGTGATAGGCAACGCATTTACCCAAAGACCGATACCTTGAAACGCGACCTGGAGATCCTGAAAAAGGAGCTTCCGGAGGGTGAACTGAGCCTCAACTCCATGACCCGCGATATGCACCTGTTCCTTGTATCGGTCTCCAGGGACGTGGATCCAGGCTCGGTCTATCTGTACAACAGGGACAGTGGAAAGCTGAAGCTGCAGTATCGCTCAAGACCGGACCTTCCATCTGCGAACCTTGCCTACATGAAGCCTGTGCACTACAAGGCCCGTGATGGTCTGTCAATCCCTGCTTACCTTACGCTTCCAAGGGGTGTTGCTCCCAAGTCGCTGCCCACCGTGATCTTTCCCCACGGTGGACCCACAGCCCGCGATTACTGGAGTTACAATCCATATGCACAGTTTCTGGCCAATCGCGGCTATGCTGTATTGCAGCCGAACTACCGGGGATCTACGGGTTATGGGAAAAAATTCCTCAACGCCGGCAACCGCACCTGGGGTATTGGCGCAAGCCAACACGATGCCACCGATGGGGTCAAGTGGCTCATCTCCCAGGGGATCTCGGACCCGAAGAGAATTTGCATTTTCGGAGGTTCGTGGGGTGGGTACATGACGCTGGCTGGCGTGACCTTTACTCCTGATCTGTACAAGTGCGGGATTCCGTATGTCGCACCATCGAACCTGGTGACCTTGCTTGAGTCCATACCTCCATACTGGCGACCCTTCGCCAAGGCCTTGTTCATGAGGTTGGGCGATCCCGAGGTGGAAGCTGATCGCAAGGACCTGGAATCGCGCTCGCCCTTTTTCTTCTCCGACAGGATCAAGGTGCCCTTGCTGGTCATACAGGGAGCCAACGATCCTCGAGTTAAAAAGGCAGAGGCAGACAGCATAGTGGTGGCTGTAAGAAACAAGGGAATACCCGTCGAATACCTTGTAGCCCCTGATGAGGGTCATGGATTCCGATCACCGGAAAACCGTCTTTCGGTGGCGGTGGCCATGGAGAAGTTTCTGGCCAGGCAAATAGGGGGCAGATACCAGAAAGAAGTGCCTGACGAGATCGCAGCGAGGCTTGCAAAGATCACCGTGGACCCTGCCAGCGTGAAAATGCCGGACAAGTTCGAAAAGGCGCTCCTGGCAAGGGCAGAGACCGCAAAACTGCCCCAAATTGATGGCAGCGTCATTAAAGCAGGAAAGTTCACCTACAAGGTGCAGATGGCCATGGGAGCCCGAAAGATGGACTTCGACATGACCCGCGTGCTTGCCTTGGCTGACAAGGACAAGGTTCTGCGTATCACCAGTAGCATGAAGTTGCCAATGGGAGAACAGGTGGAGGTTTTGGATCTGAATGCCAAGACTCTCTTGCCCATCTCCAGCAAGGCAAAGGGTATGGCGACGGTAAAGCTAAACTACAGCACAGACTCCGTTACCGGAGAGATGTCCAGCGGAGGCCGCAAGATGCCCATCAGTGTGAAGCTCAAGGCACCAGTGCTGGCAGGACTCGAAATAGCCCTGGCTGGACTTGCTCTGGATAAAGGTTATTCCACCACGCTTCGAACCTTCGAGCCCATGACCCAGAAGGTGAAGATAATGAGACTTGCGGTGACCGGCGAAG
>JALVPF010000564.1:4898-23954 GCA_027031935.1 Myxococcales bacterium
CCTCGACACTAATGACGGAGGGGGAACTTTGTGGGTGCGGCGAGATGCTCCTCATAACCTGGTGCGAGCCGAGTACAAGCTTCCTGCTTCCATGGGCGGCGGCAGCATGTCCGCAGAGTTGGTCGCAGGAGCAAAGGCCGACGGAAGCTGATGAGCAGATCAGGGCAGGGTGGGTATCCAGCGGACCGCTGGAGCGATGAGAAGGGGCAATCCATCGTTATCCAGCCGCCTGAACTCCTGTCCTCGATCGTTTATCTGTATTGCGGGAACTTTGAGGGCGGACTGAAATCGAATGAGGCTTTTACTGGGATGAGTGTCATTCAGTTTGGCTTCCACTAGCAGAAATGGCCTGCTTTTTTCGCACAACACGAAATCCACCTCTCGTCCCTCCTTCGTGCGAATGAACTGCAGGGTGAAGTTTCCATAGCCCATGTCATTCCAGTTTGAGACAGCCCTGAATAGCTCGATGGCCAGCATATTTTCGAACTTCGCCCCGGCATCATCGATTAGCGCGGGATCGAAGAGGTATATTTTCTGTTCTTTTTGTATAGAGCGCCGAATGCTACCGGTCCAGGGGACCAGCGAGAATAGCAGGTAGAACCTTTCAAGAATCTTGATCCATGTTTTTACGGTGTTGTAAGCGACTCTCAGATCATTGGCTAGCCCAGGCAAGGACAGGCAAGAACCCACCTTTGATGGAAGCAGGGAAAAAAGAAGCTCCAGAGTTTCTATTTGTTTTATCCCAGTCAGGTCCCTTACATCTTCACGAACAAGCTGTCTGTAGTAGGTTGCGGCCCAACGATTGTATGTGGTTTTCCTTGCCGCCAGGAAAGGTTCGGGAAAGCCGCTGAAATCCGCAAGATGTTGCCATGTGGACAGGATCTCAGTCGATTCAATGGTGCAAAGTTCAAGAGGATCGGCCATGAAAGATCGGAAGTCCCTGTTTGTGGAATGCAGTTCTGCAAGAGTCAAAGGCCACAAGTGGCAGAGGTTGTACCTTCCTGCCAGAGAATCGCCACCTTTTTGGTAGAGATCTAGCCTTCCGCTACCCAAGATCAAAAAAAGAAACTGGTCGCCAAAACAATCGTAGACTCCCTTGAGGTAGTTTTTCCAGTCTTTGTATTTGTGGATTTCATCAAAGATGACAAGCGGCTTTGATTCGTCCTTGCGGGGGAGACCCTGAAAAAAATATGGGTCTTGGGCAATTTTTCGCTTGTCGCCTATGATGTCCCAATTGAAATATATACTCTGCGACATGCTTTCAGATATCATTTTTGACAGGGTGGTCTTGCCGCATTGACGTGGTCCTGCGAGCAAAATCATGCTCTTGTTTTCCGATAGCTCGTTCCAGAGTTCTATATATTTATCACGGGGAAGCATGCGACTATATTACAGTCTGTTGAAAAATAGTCAAGACCATATTTCAGTGCAATGAAAAAATACACTCAATAAGCGCTGGAAAAATATGGGAAACAGCGAATCGGCAAAACGAATAAAGCGGGGACAAAGCGGGGACGGAGGTCGTGCTCCGGAGTAAAAAGAATCTTGCTCAGCTGCGCTTGCGTCTCCTGAATCCTACACACAGCAGCCCGAGCAGCAGGAACAATCCCTGGGACGAAGTTCCACCGGACGCCGAGCATCCACAGCCTCCGCCGGACGAGTCACCACCGCCATCACAGGCATTGTCTGCCGCATCTATGGCTCCGTTGCAGTCGTTGTCCTTGCCGTCATCACAGATTTCGGTGGCACCCGGGTATATGGTGTCGTCATAATCGTCACAATCATCACCACCACATTCCGCGCTGGTGTGTTGATCCGAGTCTGCGTCCTGGCATTCGTCGGTACATGACCAGCCATTGGTGGCAGCGGGATCCTGTTGACAATGAGCAACTCCCACACATGCAACATCACAAGCGCCACAGTGCTCATCTGTGCTCAGGTCAATTTCACAACCATTGGCAGGGTCCGAATCGCAATCGCCGAATCCTTCAACACAGTCACCCATGGAGCAGGTTCCCTGTGTGCATGATCCGGAAGCGTTGTCGAATGTAGTGGAACAGTCATCACCACATTCAGAGCAGTTGGCGTCGGTACCCAACTCCATCTCGCAACCGTTGGCAGAGTTACCATCGCAATCGGCATATCCATCTTCGCAGTCGCCCATGGCACAAGCACCATCAACACAGGTGCCTGCGGCCTTGTCGAATTCATTACTACAGTCATTCCCACAAGCAGCACAGTCGGTGTCTGTGCCTAACTGGACCTCACAGCCGTTGTCCGGAGACTCATCACAGTCGCCGAATCCATCATCACAGCTCATGGCGCATGAGCCTGCTGCGCATTGGGCCGTGGCATTGTCATAGGGGCCACAGGTAATACCGCATGCGCCACAGTTTTCCACGTCGCCTGCTGTGTTGGTCTCACAACCGTTATCTACCAGCTCATCACAGTCGGCAAAGTCTGTATCACATGAAGAGATGGCACATTGACCGGCCTGACATTGGGCTTGCGAGTTGGGAAGATCGCAGGATTGCCCACACCCACCGCAGTTGTCAGAGTCTGTCAGTAGCTGCGTCTCGCAACCGTTCTCTGTGACTCCATCACAGTCGCCCAGATCCTGGTCGCATGTGAGCGCTGCGCAGACACCGTCAACACAACCGTTTTCAGCGGTACCCGGCAGGTCGCAGACATGGCCACAGGAGCCGCTGTTTTGGGGATCTACGTTTGGCTGGACCTCGCATCCATCCGATGCATCAGAGTTGCAGTCTTCCCAGCCTGCATCGCACTGGGCAAGCTCACAGTTGCCGGAGTTGCACGCTGGAGTGGCGTTGGGGAAGGAACACTCGGTCCCACATGTTCCGCAGTTCAAGAGGTCGCTGGCAAGTTCGATTTCGCATCCATCCACTGGGTGATTGTTGCAGTCTCCCCATCCTGGGTCACAGGCTCCCATTTCACATGTGCCCTGATTGCAATTGCCAGACGCATTGGCAAAGTCACATGTCGTACCGCAAGCGCCGCAGTTGGAAGGATCTGCCTGAACGTTCACCTCACATCCATCGGAGACAGTCGCATTGCAGTCGGCAAAACCAGAATCGCATGCCACTCTGCATGTCCCCTGACCACAAGCTGCAATTCCGTGATCATAGGGACCACACTGATTGTTGCATGAGCCACAGTTGTTCGCATCACCCCATGTGTCTATCTCGCAGCCATCAGCGATCGAGTTGTTGCAGTCGGAATATCCGCTGTCACAGTTACCCATGGAACAAGAGCCGTTTGAACATATGGCTTGTGCGTGGTCGTATTGGCAGATTACTCCACAAGCCCCGCAATTGGATATGTCCGCATCGGTGTTGGCTTCACATCCATTGGAAGGACTCGTGTCGCAATCGGTCCAGCCGGCTTCGCAATCAGAGCTGTCGCAGTATCTGGTGTAATCAATGATGAAACCATCATACTGGACTATGCTGTCCGAGTGAAAAACCACCTGAACCGTATCGCCAGGAATTGGGGGTGACATGAGATCCGTGTATTCGCCGTCGAAGGATGCAACCAAGTTACCATCACCATCCAACAGATGCAGGTAGTCGTAGAAAGGCTCGACAGAAAGCATGGAAAAATGGACCTCTAGCTGCGTAGCTCCTGGATGTTGGATCGTCCATTGCAGGTTTTGACTTGGGAGATATGGATGATCTGTCTCGATGCTCTCGGCGTATTGTGTGCAGTCTCCTATCTGACAGATTCCTCCGGAACAGTGCTGTCCGCCTACATGGGGAAGGTCACACTGGTTGCCACAGCTTCCACAGTTGTTCACATCGTAGGCTATGGCTGACTCGCATCCATCGGTGTCGGAACCATTGCAGTCTGCAAAGCCGGAGAGGCATTCGCCCATCTGGCAGCTGCTGTTTTCGCACGTTGCCGTAGCGTTATCGAACATGCATTCATTTCCGCAGCCCCCACAGTTCGATGCGTCTGAAGTGATATCCACCTCACAACCATTGTCTGCGTCCTGGTCACAATTGGCCCAACCTGATAAACATTGATCGCTTGAGTTGCATACTCCATCGACGCATTCTCCTGCTGTATTGGGAGCACCACAGCGATTCATGCAGGAACCGCAGTTTTCCAAAGAAGTTAAGATATCCGTCTCGCAACCGTTGGCAGGATCCAGATCACAATCTCCCCATCCATCCGCGCAACCATTGGCGCATGTCCTGACCGAGTCGATAACGAATCCATCGTGTGTGACGGAGTAGTCTGTAACCAGCCTGACCTTTATGGTGTCTCCAGGTACGAGCACCGAGTCAAAGGCTCCAAGATTTCCCTGGTATGTCTCGAAGAGATTGTCATTGGCATCATATATGTATACGAAGTCATAATAATTTTCAGTGTCGAAGCTGGCAAAGTGAACACCTATCTGCGCAGCTCCCGAGCGCGTTATGACCCATGTGTTGTCATAGTCATTGGTGTAAGGATGGGGTGATTCGACATTTTCCGCGCTCTGCGAACATTGACCCTGCGGGTAACATATTCCATCATTGCACTGGTAGGCAATGGCGTGGTCAAGGCTGCATACGTTTCCGCATGCACCGCAATTATCAAGATCTGATGTGACATCTTTCTCGCAACCATCCACAAGTTGTCCGTTGCAATCTCCCCAACCTGCGTCACAGGTGTCAATGGTGCACGAGCCAGCAGCACATCCGGCAGTGGCATTGGGGTATGGACCGCAAACTGTACCGCAAGCACCGCAGTTGTCGGGATCGGTCATGAAATCTGCTTCGCAACCATTGGTCACATCACCATCGCAATCCGTCCACCCGTTGTCACAAGCACCTATTTGACAGGATCCGGCTTCACAAGTTGCCGAGGCGTTGGGGAAGTTGCATACGTGTGCGCACCAACCGCAGTTGAGCACATCCTCGGTAGTATCGGTCTCGCATCCATCACTGGGATCGTCGTTGCAATCTCCCTGACCTGGTGGGCAGTTGCTGGCATCGCACCACCAATATGAATCTATTGAAAAGCCATCTCGTGTAACGGAAGCATCCGATGTGAAATGCACGACTATGGTGTCTCCATCAATTGCGATGGAGTTGAATTCACCCAGATCTCCGTCATAGGTGGCCCACTCATTACCATCCGCATCTGACAGACTTACAAAATCATAGCCATTTTCTGTGTTGAAGCTTGTAAAGTGCAGGCTCATGGTGACAGCACCAGGGTGTGTGATGGTCCAGGTCTGATCTTCGTTATTTGCATATGGGTGAGATGTTTCTATTACAGGATCTATCGCAGTGGTATTTCTTACGTATACCCTCGCTCTGTCCGGATCAGATTCGAGTCCTCCGTCGTCCGTAACCGTGAGTACAGCCTGGTAGTCACCACAGACATCAGCATAAAACCTGGGGGACGCGACTGTCGCGTCATCCAGGCTGGCGGACGAATGGGATGGGGGATAAAAGTCCCAGGAGTAGGTGATGGGATCCTGGTTTGGGTCAAAGGATGCGCTGCCATCTAGTGTAACTGTTGTGCCAGTGGTGACTGTTTGATTTCCCCCTGCCAAGGCTACAGGTGGCAGAGGTACTCCGCTGATGGCCTGAAGGGTTCTGAAAGCGTTGATGCGACCGCCTGTGACAGTAACACCTTGCAGATCTGCAATAGGGTCTACGGTGGTAAACAGGAACTGTTTGACTTCTGAGACGGTGAGTTCAGGTCTGATGGAGAGCATCAGCGCCACGGTACCCGCTACGTGGGGAGTCGCCATGGATGTACCAGACATGGTCTCGTAGCCATGATTGGGCCAGATGGTGGAGAGAATGTCTTCACCGGGAGCACCTACGTCTACGGTCGTGGGGCCAAAGTTTGAAAAGTAGGCGATGTTGTCCGTGTGGTTGGTTGCAGCCACTGCGATGATGTTTGAATAGGGCCACTCGCTGGGCCAGTGATTGTAATCGGGGCTATCGTCGTCTCTGGAGTCGTTTCCGGCTGCTGCAACCAATGCAACGTCCATCTGCTCCGAGTATGCGACAGCATCTTCCAGGGTCTGGTTGTAGTGCTGAATGGTCCACCAGGAGCAGCTCATGACTCGGGCACCGTTGTCCACGGCGTAATGTATGGCTTCGGCTGCGTCCAGGCAGTATGCGTCGATTTCCTGGCCACCGATGATACGCAAGGGCATGATGGTTACACGCCAGTTCACCCCTGCCACCCCGATTCCGTTGTTGCCCTCAGCTCCTATGGTCCCCGAACAATGGGTACCATGGCCATAGTCGTCCATGGGGTCATTGGTCTGGTGCTCAAAGTCCCAGCCAATGACATCATCGATATATCCGTTGTTGTCGTCATCTATACCGTTACCGGGTATTTCATCCTCGTTGGTCCACATGTTGGCTGCCAGGTCCGGATGCGTATAGTCCACGCCTGTGTCTAGTACGGCAACGACAATGTCCCTGGAGCCTATGGAAATATCCCAGGCTTCTACAGCGTCTATATCAGCGTCTTCTGTTCCACCTGTCTGTCCCGTGTTGTTCAGGCCCCAGCAGTCACCGATGCTGGGATCGTCAGGAATATTTTCCAACTCGATCCTGTAGTTGGGCTCTGCGTAAATGACCCTGGGATCTTTTTTCAACCTGGCGACCGCATCCGGCACGCTCTCTTCGGTTACGAGGTGCATCTTGTCCACACCCATGGGTGTGTGCCTGGCCACGGACAAGCCCAGGCTGGCAGAAAGAGCACCATCAACAGCACCCTTGACATCATCGCGCCATTTTACAAGCACAACCCCAGGCTCATAGTCGGGTCGAGGGAGCTTTTCTTTCTTTGGCGCCAGATTGGAGCGCTGAGACACGGGCGGATTTCCTGCCCTGGGCGCTGTGCTGGCCAAAAGGCTCTGCCCTGATTTCAGAGCCTTGTCCTGGCTGGTGAAAGACTGATTGCTGGAGTCTTCGCATGCCAGGACAAAAATCGATACCAGCGCACATGATAAAATGCTTTTCCAGTGCTTCCTCATTATTAGACCCTCCGGTTGGGACAAAAAGATTGATAACTTCTGTTACGGAAAAGAAATCAGGATTATTCAATTTTTTGAGATAAAGTGATTTTGGACTAAAAAGCAAGGCATTATTGGAAATACAGTGTAGCTGAATTTTTCATCTATTCGTCTTAGCCATGATTCCTGTTTTTTCTTCTGACAATTGCCAAGCCCAGCGCAGACAAAAAGATCAAAAAGGCACCAGGACCAGAAACAGAGCCACAGGAGCAGCCACCGGCCGTGATTTTTCCACTCGAAGCATCACTGCCGTTTGTACCTTTTGACTCGTCCCCGGAATCCTGTCCAGGGTTTTGATCTTGTGCGACTCCTGAATCCACCCCCTGGTCAGCAGGACTTGCATCTTGTGCTTGCCCCCCATCTCCATCATTTGCGTCCGAGCCTGCATCCGGCTGAACCTGATCGGTCCACTCGTAAGCGCCTATGTCAATGCCTGAGCCCTGCGGCCTGAGAACTCCATCATGGTCTGCCAAAGGAGCCAAGTCTGGTGAGCCGGAATCAATGGCAGGGCTGTCAGCCCTCAGGTGCACATCCTTGCCTGCATAGTCCATCAGGTATTTGTCCACCCAATCGAAATCCACCACCAGGTTGTGATCTGCCGTACCTGTGTCGTCCACCTGCAGGCTCATGACTATGTTGTTTCTCACCACCCACCCGGACGAAGCAGTCCCGTCCTTGTGGGGCCCTATCTTGACCCAAACCGGACCTGGTTCCTCTTGATTGATATCGAGTACCGTATTGTTTACAATTCGCACATTGCTGGCTCCCAAAAAGGTAATGCCGTGCCAGTGGTCTGTGATGATTACGTTGTTTTCCACGATCCAGTCGGTGTAAAAACCATCGAAGCATCCAATACCCTGCAGTGTGCCGCGGTAAGGCTGATTGGGATCCGTGTAGTTGATGATGCTGTTTGCGCGAAGAACCACTCCCTTGACCTCACCTGTTCCAACTCCATCAGCACCGGTGGACCATGACTGGAATCCGTCGTCGTGGTTTTCGTTTACATCGTAGCAGTTCATCACGAGATTGCGCTCAAACAGACCATTGTCGCCGAGTCCACGCAGCCCATCGCCTGCGAAGTTTTCAATGGTGTTGTCCTGAATGACCCCATTGGGGCCAGAGACTGAAATACCGAAGTTCACGTTTTTTAAGTGGTTGTTTCTAATGATGCAATCCGGACCCTGGACCGCAATCCCGGAACACGACTTGTCGTTCCAGTCGTCTTTTGTCCACGAGGAGCTGTCTTGTACAGAGAACACATGGCAATCCTCGACCGTCACCTCCTTGCAAGGCCCATGAAAATCGTGGTTTTCCAGCATCACCAGATCGCGGATTGTGTCATAGGGTTCAGAGTTGGATGGGCTTATGGATAGTTCCCGAATAATCCATTTGGATGCGCCCAGGCAGCGGAGGCTCTTTATTTTGGGAGTGTTTCCTGGCTCGGGCTCTATGGTGATGGCCTCATTAAGGTAGGCATCCTGAATAGTTATCTCACCGTGATAACCGGAAAGAAGCCGGATGGTGTCGCCGGCTTTTATGGGCGCGTCTGGATTTTTCAGTACCATGGTGCAATCAGGACTGTAGGGCAGCGTCTCGCACTGACGAGCTTGTACCAGATTGTCCTCCAGTACCTGCTGTAGCGTTTTCCATGGATGATCCCGGCTACCATTGTTATCAGGGCTTCCGTTTTGAGGGTCTACATAAAAGACGGAACAAATGGCAGTCGTGGAAAAAATCAACTGAACTGCTGCCAGAGCTAAAACGAATCCCTTCAGTCTGAGACCTTGAAAAAAAACAGGAGTTATAAACATGAGAGCTTCTCCCCGAAAAGTTTATCTAATACGATAGAACGGTCAGAAAAAGCTGACAAGGGATATGACTTCATATAGCGCCAGGCGTAGAATGTCTCAGTGATAGTCCATGGCTGAAAGGAAATATTCATGAACTCGAGGGGTTTCGTGCTTATCCTGGCAAGTATTCTGATCGGTTCTTCTGGCTGTGAAAGTGCTGGACAAATCGGTACATCATGTCCGGATGGTGAGGTCTCTTGTGGCAGTGCCTGCTGTCAGATCTGTTCGACCAATGAAAACTGTCCACAAGGACAGGGCTGCTGTGATGAAGGTTTTTGCTCGAGTCTATGCGACCCATGCGAACATGGATATGTGTATTGTTCTGAAGATGACACATGTCACGACTTGAACGATGACATGGCAAATTGTGGCGCTTGCGGAAAAATCTGTGATGAGAGGTCCGATAGGTGCAACAGCGGACTTTGCACATGTGGAGCGGACAAGCAACCCGGGAATCTGTGCCCAGAGGGACAAGCTTGCATGAACGGTTCGTGTGACGAAAATGCTTGCGATAATTGTAGTCAAGGTTGTTGTGTTGATGATCTGTGCATACCTGCTGGCTCAGAGCAACAGGATATGGAGACTTGCGGTATCGGTGGGGTCCCTTGTTTTTCATGTGAAGGTTTAGGCAATCGTGTGGATTCATGTTCCTCGATGGGTGCTTGTGCTTGCTCCACTGACCCCGATGGCCTTGTTTGCGACGTCGATGAGATCTGCTCAGATACTGGTTGTTGCAATCCTGGTTGTCCTGGAACCTGTCCCGGCGAGTGCGGCGACGCTTGCTGTAACCTGTCAGAGAATAATTCCAGTTGCCCTGCAGATTGTCCGGTGTCATGCGGAGATAAAAAGTGCGATGGGGATGAGACGAATCTTTCATGCCCAATCGATTGTCCTGTTACATGTGGTGATGGCAGATGTGAAGGCTCCGAATCCAACTCCACCTGCGCCACAGACTGTCCAGTCAGATGTGGCGACGGACGATGTGAAGGTGACGAGACGCGCAGTTCTTGCGTACAGGACTGCGCTGTATGTGGTGATGGCATACTGGAGGGTGCTGAGGACAGATATCACTGTATGGCCGACAGCATCGGCATCAGTGGTCTTGTGGGATATTGGAGCTTTGACAATCGTCACATGGACCCGTCATCGGGTCAGGTGCGAGACCTGTCTGGAAACGGAAATAATGGAAGGATCATCGGGGCGGTCAGGTTTGTGGACAGCCCTTGGGGCCAAGCCGCTGATTTCAGTGGTGGCTCCGAAAGGATAGAGATTCCGGATCCTGACATCGAGCTATCGAATCTTTACAACTTCACTATTTCTTTTTGGTCCAGGCAGCGAAGCGCTGAGACCACGCAGGGCCTGTTGCACATGGGTGGTGTTTGGGGTGCCTATTCCTTCAGGACATGGGCAGGCAAGGCAGAAATTCAGCCTTTCTTCAGAACCAGGACCGGTCAGAATACAGCGGACTTCGACTCCACTACTGGAAATGAGCCAGACCTGGATGGCGTTACCGTCCCTTTCGATACCTATGTTCACTACGTAATCACCTATGCTGGAGCAAATGGGGAATGTAAGCAGTATATCAACGGTAAGCCATTTCCAAGTTGGCATGGGATAAATCGTGATTCATGTCCTATGGGAGGGATGGTAAGCCATGGCCCATCCATGCTCCAGATCTCTGGTGGCGATGGAAGTGTATTGAACGGATTTGATGGAGAGATCGACGAGTTGATGGTTTTCAATCGAGCTTTGTCTGAATCAGAAGTCCAGATGCTTAGCTACTCCACCGCACAGCAATATGCTTGCGGAGACGGTACCTGTGACCTGTACTTTGATCATGGATTACGATGCCCAGAAGATTGTATGGGTATGGAGGTCACAGGCAGGCTGCTTGAGAAGCAAGATTATACTGTGTGGTTTGCGGATGCCAGTGTCAAGGTCAGGAATTCTTACTCTCCACCACCTTATACGATCTCAGCGGCCGAGCTTCGTCTGGCCCGTGGTGAGACGCGAGTCTTTCAGATCCCTGTGACCTCCAGCGTCACCAGGAGTCTCCCTGTCAGTATCTCTACCACCGACGGGTTTACCGCGAATCTATACAAGGTAGAGTCCATCAACCTGGAACCTCCAGTAGGACAAGGGCTTTTGGGAACCTATGATCTTTATAAAATTCGTGGTGAAATACCTGACCCATTGTTGCCGGTGGAACATGGTATCGATCTCGAGAGCAACCGGACATCAGTGCTTTTAGTAGAGATCACAGCCCTGGAAACGTGTCCTGCTGGATATTCGAATGAAGCTGTATCGCTGGAAATAGACGGGGAAAGGATCCCTGTCAGAGTCCGGGTATATGATTTTTCGATTCCTCCACAGCCTGCCCTGAAGACCGCTTTTGACAGCTCACACATGATTGGAGGCATAGATGGAGATGCTTGTGCGGGCAGGAAAGGGATGGACTACCATGCCGTGCTAAACAGCCCAGACCATGCTCAGGTGATAGAATTGCTCGACCTGTACAATGATGATTACGCCAGGCACAGGATCTCGCCATATCGCCAAACGATATATAGAAATCCCACCTACGATTGTGAAAGCGATACCTGGGATTTTGCCAAAATGGATACTGCCCTCGAACATTTCATAGACGATTTGCACATGAGTTCAGTGATGATGATCAATTATTGGCGTCAACTGGATGGATCCGGCCATGTTGTCAAAAAGAGGATATGCGGTCTAAGCTATGACCAGGAGGGTTTTACCGCCAAGGCTACGGTATATTTTCAAACCTTGGAAGAGCACCTCAGGCAAAAAGGCTGGCTGGAAGAAGCGTTCATCTCCTTTGATGAACCATATGATAACCCAAACGATGCCAGCGATGATTTCGTGTTGGATGAGGCCAGGGCCTTTATGGATCTTGTCAAAGGTACTACCCAATTGCTCATTGGCCCTGTGACGTACACACCTGAGAGTTTTTCTGAATTTTGGGACAATGCAAATCTTTGGATTATTGACGCTTCCTTGTTTAACCTTACCCCCACCCCAACCAAGGACGAGCTCATCGGACGAGGTGATGAAATATGGTGGTACTATACTTCCGGGTCACAGTTTGACATCGACTCTGCTGGTATCGATCACATCGCCTTTATTTGGTCTGCCTGGCAGCACCGTGTCTCCGGCTTACTTACGTGGGCTGGTCTTATCTGGGACTCGCATTGTTGCAGCTCATCAGCCACTGAAAATCCGTGGACAAATCCTCAGACTTGTTGGGGTCCTGGTCAGTTATATTTTTACTATCCACCGTGTCCGGAAAATCCTGGGGCCATCTGTTCTTCACCAAGCTTTAGAACCATTCCGTCACTGAGGTTGAAGCTGTTCCGCGAGGGTATACAGGACTATGACTATTTCGTGTTGCTCAGTAGGGAAATAGAAGCAGCCGAGGCTCGTGGTGAAGATACGACAGCTGCACATCATGCTCTGGAGCGGGTAGGCGAAATTGTACACTCTGCAACTACATGGGAGCGCGATCCAAATCTCTTGGTGGAAATCCGAAGACAAGTAGCAGAGCAGATCGAGGCCTTAGCACAATAGTCTATTGTTGTTACCCACAAGTTTGATCCCCCAAAAAAACATTTTAGGCAATTTGCTCAAACAGTGTAATCGTGCAAGAATTTCTCAAAAGCATTTTTATCAAATGGCTTTGAGTGTGAGGCAGGAATCATGAGAGCGAATGTATGCTTGCTTGTTGGTGTGATGCTTTATGCCGCAGCTTGCACAAAGGGGATGATCGGTACCAGGGTGGAGGACGATGGCGCTGATGCCGGGTTGTATGAGGAGGAGCTTGTGGATGGTGATGATGGAGGGCTTTTTGCAGATGTTGATGGTGCCGACACGGATGAAGATTCCGCTATTGATGGCAACACTACAGATGGTTCAGGTGGGGACTCTTTCCATGCGGAATGTGTTGAAAACGCAGATTGCCCAGACCAGCAGCGACCGGTTTGTTGGGCAGGGATATGTATCCCATCGCCGGTGGACAACCCTGACCTGGACGCCATGCCAAGCAACACCTGGACGAAGATCGAAGACATCGAGACCGGTGGGAGAAATTCTCCCATGCTCGTTTATGCACCGCAGCTTGCCAGGTTCGTGCTAACAGGCGGATCTCCCGGCGGTCATTATGGAAACGCCATACTGCATTACAATACGGAATTTTTCGACCTGGGAGAGTTCAACTGGACTAATGCCTATCCTCCTGGTGCGCCAGCTGATTATACACCCGAGTCAGGTCCAACCCAGGCGCCTGCACACGATGAGCGCTATAGCTTCGAGGATTCAAATGGGGTATCGAGGATTGCCATCTTCTCCAATGGGTACGGCGTGGACTCACGGGCATATTTTCAATACACCTACCTGACAGACGAGGCAAAGCTTCTTGCCTTCTTGTGGAATCATACGGTCATGTATGACCCCGTGGCCAGGGCATGGACCGACCTGGGTGTGACCCCAAGCCCTACCGACAACGATGAAAGCCTGTCCGGCGGTACCAGGATGATGATGTGGGGTTCCCTGGGGTATGATCCGGTGCACAGGGAGGTGGTGCTCATAGGTGGCACGGCACCCATGGCCAATGGCTCTCCTGGAACCTGGGTGTTTTCCCTGGATAACAGGCAGTGGAGAAGGCTCCAACTCGGTTCCGAGGCCATCAACACTTTGCGCACCCAGGCACAAGATGCCAAGGACGAGACATGGGCCCTGATTTCGGCTTTGCGAAATCGAAGATACCACGCAGAGTATGCCCAGGTGGACTTGGCTGGCATGCAGGCGCAGTTGACGGCAAGCATTGAGGATGTCTCTGATGCCCTGGATGCTGCGGCGCTTTCAGGGACAGAGGTGGAGCAGGTAGCGCGAGCGCTGGCTCATGTGCACGATGCCCTGTCCAGGCTCGCACAGGTCTCGATTCAGCAGCCAGTCACGGCAGATACCATCGCGGGTATACAGGAGGTATATGACGAGCTGATGTGGGCCGTATATGCCATGGATGTGGAGCCGGAGCCCAGGGCTTTTTCCCGACTCGCTTATCACGCCCCCACAAGGCAACTCATTCTTTTTGGAGGGGATGGCTTGGACCGGCAATTCGCTGACACCTGGCATTATGATTGCGACATGCGCACCTGGCGCAAGGTGTATCCGGAGCTAAGTCCATCACCTCGCGCGGGCCATTCGCTGGTCTTTTTGCCCAAGAGCGGAAAGATCTTGCTGGTGGGAGGGTATGGTCTGGGTGATGGCCACAGCTACATGTTTGGAGATGTGTATAAGAAAATTCCCTTCGAGACCTGGGCCTACGATCCCGAAACAATCAAGTGGGAGATGATTCGCCTTGGGAGTTCGGACCAGGAGCACATTCCTGGCGGAGAGATCCCCGGGCCCTGGCCTGCTGCTGTAAACCAGGATGATGTGGTCTTGTTGGTTCCATCTGGCCGAACGGGTCGACAAAGCTGGATAATGAAGGCAGACCCAACGGAGGTGGATGCAGCCGCAGGCGCCGAGAATGGGGTAGGGCCGGAGACCATCGCTTTTCGTGGAGACGAGGATGCTCCGCACCCTGGTTCGAAAAGCTACGACCCTGCCTTTTACGACAGGGAGCAGAGCCCGGACCCGGCAGCGACAGGGTCACTTTGGGAAGGTATCCCCACCAACGTCTGGACACAGGTGACCCAGACCAAGCCGGTGGATGTTAGAGGTTGGGGAACTTCCACTTTTGATTCTGACTCCAGGCAGGTGTTGTATTGGGGTGGAGGTCACAGTGAATACAAGGGGACCAACATGTTTCATTACAGCCTGGATACCAATCTGTGGAGCATATCTTCCAGGCCCGAGTGGGTCCTGGAGTGGACAGGAGGATTTTTGTGCCCCGCCATGCTGTCTTTTCAGCAGCGACCGCACATTCCCCTGCATGGATACCAGACCTATGCATATGATCCGCCCTCCCACACGGTGGTGGCTGCAGCCCGGGGCATGACATTCATATATGATATAGCCGACAGAAGGTGGGACTATCCTCCACTGGAGACCCCCTTTAATGTTGATGAGCTTCACGAATCACTGGTCACAACACCGGATGGAGTGATCGCGTGGGCTGATACGGGCAACCAGGATGACGCCGGTTTTTTCCGCTATGACGGAACCAAGCACACATGGCAGCATCTGGAAAAGACTGGTCCACAGATTCGTCGACCATATTGTGACGGTTCCGGGATGTTGTACGACTCGACCCGCAACTCCTTGTGGTTGGCTCCGGGCAGGGACCTGTATTTATATGACCTGGACAGTGGACAATTGTCGCAAGTGGACACCCAGGTTCCTGAGTTCTTGGGTGACTATTCGTTTTGGCGTGAACAGGCGTACATTCCCGGCGATGACCTGGTGCTTGTCATGCGTCGATTTGACGGACCTGATGGGAACAAGGTCAACGTGTTTTACGATCCTGTGCAAAACAAATGGTATAGTGCTGCCCTGGAGTTTTCGGATGGACAGGAGCACGAGTTTTCCTGGAACAGCTCCATTTTTTACGATCCTGTAACGGGACTTGTTTTTTTACATAACCCGGTAAGCTTCTGGGTGCTTAGATTCGACCGGCAGACGGCAGGCCTTGTGGAGGTCCCATGAAAAGAAGAACAAAAGACCAAGCGTACTTTTTTTATCTACTATGGTTTGCTGTGGCAGTGATGGTTTTTGCACAGACCTCAGTCGCCAGGGCAGAGCTGGCATCGGTCTGGGCTCTGGACGATGGTACCAAGATAAAAGCAACGGACCTGGATAATCCCCTTGAGAGCGGAAATGGAGTGTTCGATGCCAACGCCCCCAAGGTCTCGATCTTTGCCGCTCGAAACGAGATTGTATCCTTCCAGGTGATCCTGGAAGGTGGCGCTGGCGCAACGCAGAATGTTGGCGTCAGCCTCGAGTCCATAGGTCCCATAGGAAATTCAGGCATGACCGGGCAGTGGGATTCGTGGTACGTAGGCCGCAGGATCGAACTGTTCGAGGAACACTATCTGAACATAACGACCCGCTCTCACGATCTTGCATGGGTACCCGGAAGCGATGCTGAGCCTGCTGAAATGACGGGCTGGATTCCTGATGCTCTCATCCCCCTCGAGGCTAGAACCCTTACAGTGCCTGCCCAGAGAAACCAGGGGGTCTGGATCGATATCTTCGTTCCATCCGAGACCCCAGCGGGTATCTACAATGGAACCCTGACAGTAAAGATAGACGGCCAGGCTTGTTCCTTGCCCACCTGCCAGCTTCCTGTGGAGCTACAGGTGCTAAACGCCACCTTGCCTGACACACCCACGGCAAAGACCATGCTGTTTTTCTCGGGTGGTGACGGTGACAGGGATCTGATGTATTCGCGCTACAGCGATGATCCATGGGGAGATGATTTTGCCTTGGCAGAGAGCATGCGCATGCGCCACTGGAAACTGGGGCGACGACACCGCATTACCATGTTCATAGGCGAAAAGGACGCGCCGGATACCTATCTGCAGGGGCGCATAGAGGGCACGTCCTTTTCTTCCAGTGCTGGATACTACGGCCCTGGCATGGGAGTGGGGCAGGGCATGTACTCCATACACACCTATGGAGGGACTCTCACACCACAAGAAGCTAACACCTGGAAAAACTGGTTCGACATCCACGGGCCCGGTGTGGAGTACTTTCTGTACACAATGGATGAGCCTGACTCGGGTGACTTCGATACTATCAATGCCATAGCCTCGGAGGCAAAACCTGTGCCATCCTTCGTTACCCATGAACCGGCAGATGGACTGGACGTGGACATCTACTGTGCAGGGGCCGGGCATTACTTCATCGCCCAGGCCCAGCAGGCCACGGCCCAGGGCAAGCGGGTGTGGACATACAATGGCAGGAGACCGTTTACCGGAAGCTTTGTCACGGACGACGTGGCAGTGGCCACCAGGGTCAACTCCTGGATACAACACAAGTACGGCATCCCGCGCTGGTTCTACTGGGAGTCTACATACTACAACGATGCTCAGGGTGGTCGTGGTCAAATCAATGTCTTTGAAGATCCCATCAACTTTTCCAATTCTTGGGGCGACGAGATGAACGGTGATGGCTTGTTGATCTATCCGGGGCGGGACTTTTTGTTTCCGGCCGAGGATCGTGGTCTGGATGTGCCCCTTCCCAGCATCAGGCTGAAGAATTGGCGGCGCGGCATTCAGGATGTGGAGTACCTGGTGTTGGCCTCGCAACTGGGTCAAGAGGATCTCGTGGACGATGTAATCAACACCCTGGTGCCAAGGGCCCTGGACGAGGGAGGGCTATCGGAGGGCGAGGCGGTTCCATGGGAGGAAAATGGGGAGGTCTGGCTTGCGCAGAGGCGGAGGCTTGCAGACCTGTTTGTGGATGGGACGGACACGGATGGAGGTGATGGCGAACCTGCCCATGATGGGGGTGATGGTGGCGAGGTGGATGCGGCAGATGGTGGCGATGGTTCTGACATGATCGATGGTGGCGATAGCAAGGAAAGTGGTGATGAAATCGATGGGTCTGAAGGTGCCGATGATCAAGGCACTGCAGATGGGGCCACGGGTGATGACAGACAGCAAGCATCAAAGGGTGATTCGGTAAAAATAGAGGGTTCGTGCGGATGTAAGCACAGATCTGGAAGCGATCTCGCCGGACTTTTGGCTTTACTTGCTTTGCTGGCTTTTTTCCGCTTGCATGCGCGTTCCCTGATTTCCCCTGATTTCCTCTGTCAAAGATAGACTCAAAATATGCACCATCGAGATCGCTCCGGCTGCAGAGCGGGCCATGAAAAGCTTGCCTGCTGACATCCTAATGCTCATCATCAGATAATTTCACAAAATACTTTCCATTTTGGCCAGTAGTGATAAGTTGTAAAAAGTGCAACCTTTTTTACGGGAGACCCTCCATGTCGAAAGTAACAATGGGTGTAAAGCTAGATGAGGAAGTGCGAGAACGCCTCAAAAAATTAGGCGCTAGCAAACAACGCTCACCCCACTTTCTGATGAAGACGGCTATCGAAGAATACCTCGAACGGGAAGAGATGTATGAACGAGAGCGACAAGAGGATCTCGAACGCTGGGAGAAGTACCAGAAAACAGGTAAGAGCATATCGAACCAGGCGATGATGGAGTGGCTCGACGAGCTGGAACAAGAGGTCTGAGATGGCCGAACTCGTATGGCTTCCTGGCGCCAAACAAGATATCAAGAGACTGTTTTCCTTTCTGAAAAAGAAAAATCCGCGGGCTGCCAAGACTGCGATCATGGCGATACGAGCTGGAGCAAAGCAGTTAGAGGAGTATCCCGAAGCCGGTCGCCCAATGAATGATGAGACTGCGCGACGTGAGTTGTTTATGGCCTATGGTTCTGGCGGATATGTGCTGCGGTACCTTCTGGAAGAAGGCCGAGTAGTCGTTATCCGTGTTTGGCATGCTCGAGAAAAACGGCGCTAGATCTTCCCTCACTACCTGCGAAAAATGAGGCAGGAACAGGCCCAGAAACAGGGGATCTTGGGGACAATGGAGAAATAGGTGGATAAATAGGTGCTGGAGAAATAGGCTAGAAATAGGTGCCACCCGAGTGGTCAAGAGTGGTCAAAATTAGTGGTCAAAATTGCTATGGGATTGTCCCTGGGCCTTATGGAGACGGGCTCGGGGGCAGTGGAGTTAATGTTCATTCAAAGACTTCATTTTTGAATGGGAACCTGATATGTTTCGCACCCACCAGATGCCTTTGACGTTGCCTACAATGTCCGTTCGCCCGTCCAGGTCAAGGTCGCCCAGGGCCATGGATTCAAGATAGGGATCGCTGTCGAAGTGGAACTCCTCAACAAAATCCCCCCGACCGTCGCCGCGCAGGATAATCATACCGTCGCTGCCTGAATAAGCCATATCCAACAGGCCGTCGCCGTCGAAGTCGGCGAGCTTCACGGTCCTAGTATAGTAGAACTGCGGGTTGTCTAGGGAGATGGGAGGACCGAATCTTCCAGCCTCGAAAGGAAAGATGCTGACCTCTGAATCAGCGGTAACCAGGTCGAGATCGCCGTCGCCATCCAAATCTCCCGCCTCCTCCACCCCCCGCGAACCTTCACCCGAGACGCCAACCGCATCG
>JALVPF010000565.1 GCA_027031935.1 Myxococcales bacterium
TGGTCTGTGATGACAACAGCGATTGCACCACAGACAGCTGCGATTCGGCTTCCGGATGCGTTTTTACGAACGTCTGTGATGCAAATGCCAGTTGCACGGATAGTTCCTGTCAATGTAATGCCGGATTTTCTGGAGATGGCTTGTCATGTACGGACATAGATGAATGTTCCGATGGAACCGCTCAATGCGACAACAACGCCACCTGCTCCAATACTCCGGGCGCTTATGCATGTTTATGCAATGTCGGCTACTCGGGTGATGGCCAGACTTGCACCGATATCGACGAATGCACCCAGGGGACAGACCAATGCGATGAGAATGCTACCTGCACCAACACGGATGGAGACTATACATGTTCCTGTAACGAAGGTTTTACTGGTGACGGGTTTACTTGTACGCCTGAGGTCCAATGTCCCAACGGCATATGCCAGGATGGTGAGGACTACACCAACTGCCCACAGGATTGCGATTTTGATGTAGTGGTGATCGTGGAGGACTCCTTATCAAGTGGCTTGTCATCTAGCTTGGATACCTACAAGGCAGACCTGGCATCAGTTGGATACAAGGCACGAGTGCTCACATGGTCGGGGGGTACGGTTGACGACCTAAAGGCATTGATTTTTAACCAAGTCGACTCTTATGGTGTTGAAGGTGCCCTTCTCATCGGCAACCTGCCTGCCGCCTGGTACGAACAGACCGCCTTTGACACCTTCGAGCAGTTCCCGCTGGACTTATATCTAGAGGATCGAAGCGCCTCCTGGACCGATTCCAATTCCAACGGCAAGTTTGATTCTCATTCCCAACTCGACCTGGAGATATTCGTATCCAGGCTCAAGGGCACCTCATCGCAACTAGTGGACTATTTTACCAAGAATCACGATTACCGGACCAATGGCTCCCTGGTGGACGTCTCTGCCTTTGTCTTCATGGATGATGATTGGCAGCCATGGGCTGGGACATACGGATTGGAGGCCATATACAACACGGTTGATCTCATCTCCGACCTGTCAGCAACCACAAGAGCAGCCTACATCAACAAGATGACCACAGGAGGCGCCGAGTTCGTCTACCAGTGGATACACTCCAGCCCCACCACGCTCTACGTTTCCGGGACCGGCGGAGGTCAGATAAGCACCTTCAATATCGCGAGCAACAACTTCCAGGGCTCGTTTTACAACATGTTCGACTGCTCTGCCTGTCGCTTCACCCAGACAAACCTCGGTATGACCTATCTCATGAGCACCGATTACGGTCTTGCCACCATAGGTTCCACCAAAACGGGTGGCATCTACGCTCCAGGGACTTTTCACTCATCCCTGGCCTCAGGACACACATGGGGAGAGTCATTCCGGCTTTGGTACAATGCCACCGGCAGATGGGATGACGAGTGGTATCTCGGTATTATCATCATGGGTGATCCCCTGCTGACCATACAGGGTGACACGCGAGGCTTGATACTACAGCAAAGCCCTGCCCCCCTGACCAAGGAGCAACTGCACGCCTTGTGGCAGACCATGAAACGAGATGCTCAAGACAATGAAGGCAAGCTTGGGACCTTCGAGTCCTACAGGGAAGCTAACCCCGAGTTCTTTAGCCACTAGACAAAGACGGAAAATTACTTCATGAAAATCATTGACTAAGTTGTGGATTTACATGAAAATCAGCACATGATGCAAGGATTTCCCAGAACACTTGAAATCCGTGAATGAGGATCTCTACTGACAATCCCCCTGGCCCAAAAACAGCAACATGGCATTTTTTATCTTAACAGTTGATGCTGTTCCTGTGACTATATCTGTCATGTTATCCCCATTAAAATCCCTGGCATAGACCCACACAGGTCGCGATAGTTGACTGGAATTCCCCACTTCTGGCAAGGTCAAAAGAACATGGTCTTGAGTAAAAGTTCCGTCTCCCACATTTCCCTGCCCGTCACCGAGCAAAACCTCCAAACGTTTATCCTCTTGGCTCAAATCAAAGTCAGTATACTCAAGGGCAACTACCAAATCCCAAATCCCATCTTCATTGAAAAAGCCGACATCCATGGATGAAGGATAGCCCTGCAAGCTTGTGTCAAGTGGATTAAAGCAATCAAATGTCCCATCACTTAGGCCTTTTAGTATGTAAACCTTGTTTTCTTGCTCGCCGATCAAGGCTACATCCTCGATGCCATCGGAGATAAAATCAGCCAGGGAAATCCCCATCAAATGCTTACCGACATTGCATTGGGCCCCGGGTGTGAACTTTCCTGGATTTTCAGGATCGCCAAGCATCACCCTGAAGGTACCGGTATTCTGATTTCCACAGCCCACCAGGATATCCTCATGACCATCCGAGTTGACATCAGCCACCTTCAGAACGTTTACAGGAGTGGAACAGACATCCTCCAATGTAAAATCAATGGAATAAAAACCAGACTTATTGAGGAGAATTCCAATGTTCTTTTCATCTGAAGAAGACCGAAAAGTCACCGCCAGGTCAGGATAAGAATCTCCATTGAAATCACCAACAGCCATCTTGTTTATTTGTTTATCAAAAGAATACTCAATTTTTCCAAAAGAGATATTTTTAGCATCATTTTGATAGAAAACAGTGATGCTATGTGCAGTTTGATCTATATTGCTACCACACACGGCAACATCAGTTTTACCATCTTTGGAAAAATCGTCAGCAACAATCCCGGAAACGTAAATACCCAGTCCATCATGAAGAAAATCCAAACCTATGAAAGAACCTGTACTGAAATGCAGCGGTAAAAATGCACTGGGTCCAGAGTCGCTATCAAAGACAATTGCCATGTCATTCACTAGCCCATCATTATCCAAATCAGCGGGTGTACCAAAGGTAACTCTATAAGAACTAGAATAC
>JALVPF010000566.1 GCA_027031935.1 Myxococcales bacterium
CAGGCTGCTATTATTCAGGGTGACCTGGAAGAAGAGGTTGGTCCTGATTGGGCTGTCCATGTGGGCCCCAGGGAGTCGGCGTATATTCCGGCTTATTTGAAAAAATTTGGCTAGACCAATTCCATTGTCCGCGAAGTCCGGGGGCAAAGTTCGTCGCTAGGCACCCAGAGGCTACGGGGGCGTAGGGAGGTTTTAATCATGTTCAGGGTTATTGCAGAGAACATCAATGTAATGTCCAAGAAGATCGGCGCTGCCATGAAGGCGAGAGATGCGAAGCCAATACAGGAACTGGCTGAAAAGCTAAAGGCCAACGGTGCTGATTATCTTGATATCAACTTGGGACCCGCCAGAAAGGGTGGCGAGGAGTTGATGGAATGGGTAGTGAAAACCGTACATGAGGTCGTGGACCTTCCTCTCTATCTCGATACATCCAATATCAAAGCCATAGAGGCGGGACTGAAAGCTCACAAGGAATCAGCAGGTAAGCCCGTGATTAATTCCATCTCTGCAAGACCAGAACGCATGGATGCTCTCATTCCTTTGGCCAAGGAGTATAATGCAGGCTTCGTCGCTCTCGTTCTGGGAACAGAAGGCATACCCAGGGATGAATCAGAGCGCGCTGCAAACGCAGCCATGCTCATGGCACAGGCCGACGAGGCGGGAATCCCGCATGAAGATATCTGGATCGATCCCATCGTGGTGCCTGTATCCAGCCAGCAGCAGCAGGTGGCATCGGTGACGGTTTTCATGCAGATGCTTCCTGACATGGCTCCCGGCTATGCCAATACCTGCGGACTGTCAAATGTCTCCAATGGTTCACCGGACAATCTTCGTGCGTTGATCAACCAGACCTATTTGCTCATGCTGAAAAAGGCCAGCTTGACCGGTGCCATCCTCGATGGACTCGATACTGAGATCATTGGACTTGCCCGTGGTGAGAGAGGCGATTTGGAGGAGATCGTAGCTCAGGTAATGGATGGCAACATGCCGGATCTGGGTAGCCTGGATGAAGAAAAACGGAACTTTGCCAAGACCACAGAGGTTCTCCTCAACAACAAGCTGTATTCGGACTCCTGGCTCGAACTGTAGCTTTTTTCTTTTGTCTTGCCTCCTTTCCATTCCTATTGCATAAAAATAGCAGGAGTTTGTCTTGAGTAAAAAAGCCTTGAAGATAGCAATCTCAGGTAAGGGCGGTGTGGGAAAGACCTCGGTGTCAGGAATGTTGATTCGACACTTGGCGTCCTCAGGTAGGCGGGTGATAGCGGTAGATGCCGATCCTGTCGCCAGTCTTGGGGCGGCCCTTGGCATACCGGATTATGATAAAATCGAACCCGTGGTATCCATGAATGATCTCATCTATGAACGTACAGGCGCAAAACCTGGCACCATGGGGGGATTTTTCAAGATGAATCCCAAGGTGGATGACATTCCAGAAAAATATGCTGCGGTGAAGGATAATATACATCTGTTGGTAATGGGTACGGTAGATCATGGTGGTTCTGGTTGCGTCTGTCCCGAGAGCGTGATCCTCAAGGCGCTCATCACTCATCTGACCTTGTTTCAAAACGACGCCATAGTGATGGATATGGAAGCAGGTGTCGAGCACCTTGGACGTGCCACCACAAAGGGTATCGATCTCATGCTTGTGGTGGTAGAGCCAGGTTCCAGATCCATCAACGCTGCCCGCATGATAAAGAAGCTTGCTGCTGACATTGGTCTGGATCGTGTGGCCATAGTTGCAAACAAGGTCAGGGGAGATGGAGACAAAAGGGCAATCGGGAAAGCTCTCGCCGATTTTCCCATTCTGGGCTTTTTGCCTTACGAATCAGAATTGGTGGAGGCAGATCTGGCTGGTGAAGTCGTGTATCAGGACGCATTCCCGGCACATGTTCAAAAGGTCCTCACCTCAATAGTGGATTACGCTAACACGGCAAACCAATAGTTGCAAAACCGCAATATTTAACGCGGGAAAAGTTGCAAGAATGCAATAATGTTCAGGCACCCCTTTTCCTGAGATTGTATATCTACCTGTAATATAAAATCAAAAAAGAAATCAATCTATGTCACTCTAGCTTGGCATGATTTCTGCTTTAAGATGGCGCAGGAGCGCTAATAATGCAAATTGCAATTCCAGTTTGGCGTGAGCGTATTTCACCACGGTTAGACAGTGCTGGATGCGTACTCATGATCAGGCTGGAGGACGGCAAGGAGTTGGAGCGTTGGAACTTGCGTTTGCGCGGGTATCCGCCTGGCCAGCGTTTGCATCTTTTGATGATGGCAGGAATTGATATCCTGATTTGCGGAGCTCTGTCAAGGGCCATGAGGAGAATGATGGAGTCTGCAGGGATATACGTGATCGCCTGGAAAACAGGGCGAATCGACGATGTTTTGAATGCTTACTTGACTGACAATCTTGATGATTCCCGATTTCTGCTCCCCGGACGATGCCCGGGTCCTGGTCGGGGTCCTTCTCCAAGGGGACCCAGGGGTAGAGGCAGGGGACGCGGGATGGGTCGGGGCATGAATTCACAGGGTAAAAGGAAAGGAAGGTAACTTAGATGAGAATAGCAATTACGTCACAGGGAACGGACCTGAATTCCGAGGTAGATCCAAGGTTTGGCCGGGGTAAATGGTTTATCGTCTACGACACTGAGAAGGACACCTTTGAGGCCAAATCCAACGATCAGAATATCAATCTTCCCCAGGGAGCAGGAATTCAAGCTGCTCAAAATGTGGCGGAGACTGGTGCAAATGTTTTGCTTACGGGGCATTGTGGCCCCAAGGCTTTTGACACCTTGAGCGCTGCGGGAATCAAGGTGGCTGTTGGAATCTCCGGCCTTGTCAAAGATGCAATAGAAAAGTT
>JALVPF010000567.1 GCA_027031935.1 Myxococcales bacterium
GGGCTGTGAGCATCATCACTGATTAATCCCTCTGCCCTCGGGCCTACGAAAGTGCTGGTCGCTTTGTTCGCATTACTCTAGACCTTGTTGTTCTCGGAGAGTCGCGACCCCAAAAGTACGGCCCTGTTCAGTGCTTGAAGAAAAGCACAATTATGGCCATCAGGGACACCAATGCCAGCCAGAACCCTGCGGTGGACATCATGTGCCAAATGGTGTTTGCCCTGGACAATATACCCAGGTCTTCCAGGAGTATTATTTCGCAGGCACCCATTCCCTTGTCCGTACGCGTGGTGCTGGTGTGCATGCGAGACACGGAAGGTATGCCGCCACAACGTGAATTGATATTGGCCTTGATTGGCACCAATGCAATATCCACGAGCTTTCCGTCCATGCAGATCTGATCACCTCTGTTGACAGATTTGATCTTGTCCTTCAGGTCATCGTCCAGAGTCAATATGTGGTTATTGGAAAGCTTGTTGGGATTGAAAGCGGTCTTGCCATTGTAACTGAAATAGCAAACGTTGCCATGATGGCCGAATGTGGCTCCAGGTGCCTTGAAGGAGCCTGAGGCCGCGTTCTCTCCCCAGATTACGCAGAAATCCAGTTCGAAAAAATCCTGGTAGCGTAACCCGAGGGTGGAGTACGAGTTTACACTCACCACCAGGCCGCAGATGTGATAATCAAAAAGAGGGTAAAGGGTCAGGTTGTTGTCTTCCTTGCGCATTCTGATGGGCTTGGCGTCCTTCAGTTTTACCTGTTTCGGCTCGGAGTTCAGCTCGGGGGAAATCTCCCTGACTCCTGCCAGGTCGTCTTTCATGTACGCACCCAGCAGCCACGCACAAAGACTCATGAAAAACACGGCTGACAGGACCTTGGTGGTCCTGGTGATGGTGCCCCTTGCCTCGAATCTCGAAAACATCTGCTTTTGAGGTGAGTTCTCTTCGGACCATGTGGCCGGAGGAAGCACTCCTTGCTCTTGAAGGAAGCTGCCCAAAGCGGTCAGGTCACCGTTTTCGTGCAGCGCCATTAGTTGCTGCGCTTTTTGTTCGATTAGCCCTTTTTGCCCTGATGCTACCATGGCGCGCAGGATACCCATTGCCATTTCAGGTCTGAACGCCGGGCCCATTAGAAGGCACGCAGCATGAAAGCGCCAGGCAGAAGACAGGTTTACATCGGCAGTTTTGTCAGCGGCCAAGCGAAGCAAGCCGGCTGCCTCCAACTCCATGCTGGAATGTTCCAGCACCTTGGCCAGGTCCAGCAGGGTCTTTGCCTGCAGTTGGGCCAGCTGTCCCTTGATGTCCAGCAGCCTGTACAGGCCGAGGACTTTTTCCTTGTCACCTGATGCCAGCGCCTGTTCGATATTTTGAATTTCTGCATTGGTCTGGTTCATGGCTTTTTGCTTGTTTCCTGTGTCGGGCAACTGGGCAAGGACGCATTTCGTTCACAGTCAGAATTGTACAAAGTAGTTGCCCACCACCCGATCGATTATCCTCGTATCCAAGTGCGGTTCCTGTCCCATGTAAGAGCATAGACTCACCACCTGCTTGAGCAGATCCCTGGGTTCACATGCGTTGAAAGGTCTCTTGTTCGGCTCATAGTGATTGTCTATGAGATAGTCGAAAATGTTTTCATCGAAAGGAACCTGTCGTTGTTTGCACTCGTGTATGAAAATTTTTTTGAAAACTTCAAGGTCGGGCCTTTGTACCTGGAGTTTGTATGGAACCCGGCGCATGAACGCGGCGTCCACCAGATCCTTGGGGTCCAGGTTGGTGGAAAAGGTCACGAACACGTCGAAAGGAACCTTGAGTTTTTTCCCCGTGTGCATGGAGAGAAAATCCATCTCGCTCTCCAGCGGAACGATCCATCTGTTGAGGAGATCCTTTGGCGACACCTTCTGGCGGCCAAAGTCGTCTATGAGGAGCATGCCGTTATTGGCTTTCATCTGGAACGGAGCTTCGTAGTACTTGACCTCAGACGAATAGGACAGATCCAGGTCATGAAGCATCAACTCCCCACCTACCACCACCATGGGCCTGTGACAACGAACCCATCGTGCATCTGATCCCATGCTTCCTTCTTCCACAGGTTTGTGAATGGTCTCGTCAAAAATTTTTATGATGAAATCATCTACTATGACGCTATGTGGAATGAAGACAGAGCCACCGAAACAATCGGTCATTCTTTGGCATATGGCGGTCTTTCCATTCCCGGGTGGACCATAGAAGAACAGCGCCTGGCCACTGTTCATGGCAGGGCCAATGGCATCGAAAACGTCTTCACTCAGCACCAGGTCTCTGAAGTGTGGAAGAAGGTCGTCGCGTTGCAGCTCATTTCCCCTGATGGATTGAGCGGCAACGGCAGCAAGATACTGTTCATAGGGCACGGGTGCCGGTCCCACGTATCTGTCTCGCTCCATGGAGTGTTCCACATAGGTCAAGCCCTGGTTGGTGATGGCAAAGATCATCCCGCTGCGTCCTACTCCACCTCCGGATGTTCCCTTGATCTCCACGTATTTTGATTTGTGAAGTCTCGACATGACCTTTTCCACAAGTGCGCTTGGAAGGCACAGGCGCCTGACTATTTCGGATCCCTGGAGATCGCCTGCCTGAAAAAGGTGCTTGAGGCATAATTCTTCGATATACGAAGGGCTAAGTCCCGTATCAGACAAGGTCTTTGGCTGGTGAGGCGCAAATTCCCTCGACCTTGGTGCCTGCTTTGCTGCTGCTGCGTGGATGACGGATCCAGCCCTTTTTCTGACTGGCGCCACTGGAGCGGTCCTTGCTGTCACCAGTGGGTCCATTCGGATACAGGTAGCCTCGTTGTCAGCCTCGCCATCGCCATCGAAATCGAATCCATC
>JALVPF010000568.1 GCA_027031935.1 Myxococcales bacterium
GGTGCGTCGGGTATTACAAGCTCCAGGGTGGCCTCGGCCTTTGCCTCCGCCAGGTCTTCCCAGTTTGCCCTGCCCTGGCAGAGCCGTGCGGCAGCAGCCCCGCGAACCAAATCCTCAAGGGGAGCGATTTCGTCATCCAACGGCCCGATGAGCTTCAACATGCCAGGGGAATGTTTCGAAAACATGCTCTCCACCATGCTCTGGCCCTGCTCAAGGAGTTTGGCATCCAGGTCGTTATCAAGCCACGCAACAGCCACCATGCGTCTCGCCAGGTTTTCAGCTATCAGCCCTCGACGTGCGCTGGCCGCGCGCCTCAAAGCTGCTGCCACTGGACGCAGATCCCTGCTCGGCGCAGGAGCATCACCCCGTTTGGCAAAAACGGCATACAGGTCTCCCACGTATGACCTCTTGGGCGAAAAGCAGGCCTTGGCCGGAACAACTGCAGGGAGCTGATATGTTACGAACTCGCACCGAAATCCCGTGTCCTGTATTGCGCTCAGGAGGGCATCCCACGCACGCAGATCATTGTTGTTGAAAGTCACCAGCAGTTTTCCATCCCGGGCCATGACGGAAGAGACCCTGTCCATGACTCTTCGCAGTCCCTCGGCGTAACTCTTCCATGGATTTGCAACACCCTTGCGATCGCTTACGCTAAGGTCTCTTTCCAGGGCAGCGCCCTGAGTATCATTTTCCAGAAACGCGTTCCATAGAGATGAAAACTCCAGGTAAGGGATGCTGTCACCATAGGGTGGATCCAAAAAAACCAGGTCTGCCCGGCTGCCTGCCGATGCCAGTTTTTTCATCCCCTCCGTTGCATCTGCCTGCATCACCCGTGCCCTGCCCTTGGGCCTGTTGGCTCTCAGCCTCTCCAGTCCGGAACACAATCGCCGCAGTCTGGCACTGACATGCACCCAGGGATTGGTCTCTAAGTGTACGGGGGGTACCCAAAATCCAGGTACGCTCCAGGCGGGGCCTCCGGTGGTGAGCTTATTCCTGTATGGGATCAACCTGGAGCACTGGGCAGATGATGCGCTAAGCAAGAGCTTCGCAGCATCCCGGATTTCTTTTTTTTCAATCCCCTGGACCTGCCTGGAAAACCATCCCAAAAGCCCCAGGTTTCGCCTGGTGAACAGGTCCCATATGCGCATTCCCTCAAAAGCCAGTATGCGCCGGTTTTCCTGCAAGCTCCCTTCGCCTGCCTGCTCAGGACCCCATGACATGGCGCTTAGCCTGTCCTGCTCCAGGCAGGAACTCGCCTCGCGATCCAGTTCGGCCTCGCCCATCAGCGCCACCGCCTCGGCCCTCGTAGCGATCATGGTCTCCAGGTTGAACCTCAGGCTGGTGCCACAATATGGGCATGTCCTTTTCCGACCGGAGCCGGAGGCCGTACGAGAGCTGACCTCCCTGGAACAGTTCGGACACCCGGTTACCAGCTGGTGTACTACGTATTTGACAGGCCGTTCTCCAAAGGCCTTAAAGCATCTGTCCTTCAGTTGCTCCAATACGGGTTGAAGGACGGACAAGAGATCGTCAGAACTGGGTGGGTTCAAGGTCACATGGGATATGAGGACTGCGGCCGGGTTGATATCCAGCCCAACAGCCTCATGACCCAGCAATGCTGCCTCACGGAGCGCAACTCCCGAACCACAGAAGGGATCCAGCACCAGCCCCGGTTTGTCCAGGAGTCTTCCGATGAAATGGCTAAGGACATTATGCGGTTTTCTGGACCAATACTTGTGCAATCTGTATTCCGGTGGATGAGTCCTTGCAACAACCACTGGTATTCTGGGCACTCTAGCCATGGGTGGGCCTTTCGCTCTTTCGAAATATCAGCACATAATCACTCAAGGCTGTGCCCAGCTTCTTGCTGTCCCTGCGCTGGGATGCAACCCAGTGGGCTTCTGCATACCTGGGTATGCGAATGGCGATCTTTTTCAGGATGAGTCTCCGGCCGGATATACGATCGAGCAGGGGTGCAACCACCCTCAAATGCTTTCCGTGCAAGACCGTGTCACCAATCATCAGGGCGAGTACTCCCCCGGGCGCAAGCTGCTGCGCCGCGTTGGACAAGGCCGTCTCCATGTCGTCCAGGTATGCATGCAGGTTTTCTTCCTTGCCGACCTTGAAATACTCCCTGAGTTCCCATGGCCTGATATTCCTGGATTCGAACCCAAGCCAGGCCAGCTCCAGGGAGTTGATCCTGGAATACCTGTAGGCATTGAAATATGGGGGATGAAGGATCACCAAAGAGGCGCAAGATCGCGCGGCCTCATCCATGGGCTGTCTTATATCGTGCTGCTCAATTCTCGGACGCTTGTGTGCGGGCAGTTTGGACACTGCCGAGAAAACCGCCTTGGTCTTTCGTTCGAACAAGGGCCAAACATCTTCAACGGCCGTGCGCTCATCGAGAAACAACCTGCCCTGCTGAGTCGTGGCTTTCGAGACCTTTCGGATGCACGAGGCAAAAACTGCTGAAAACACATCCTTTACCTCTGCCCTGGACTCGGCATCTATGGCAGCCTTGAGGCCTCGAAGGCTTCGCTGGGTTTCGGGAAGAAACCAGTGGGACACATCACGCAAACCAACCGGCTCGTAACCATGGTCCATGGGATGATACCTTTTTCTAACGCGCTCAAAGGCAGCGGACAATGCCCTGCTCGATACACGTCGTGTCTTGACCCTGGCAAGCAGGAGGCTGAGAGGATTTACATCACGCAGAT
This sequence comes from Myxococcales bacterium, assembly GCA_027031935.1. GTDB lineage: Bacteria > Myxococcota > B64-G9 > B64-G9 > B64-G9 > JALVPF01. The sequence goes on from JALVPF010000568.1 coordinate 2,721, forward strand.
CGCAGTCCCTGTCGCTGAGCAAACACTCCACCCCTGTTGTGGCACTTCCGCACATGGGGTCCGACACCCTGTCTCCAGGCTTTGTGTATTCATCGATGAGATGAGAAGCTACCGGTGGTGGAAATTTTCCGAAATACCTGAACAGGCCATGGGTAGCATATGCGTTTTGGCTGTTGGTGCCGGTTGCACACCAGCGCTCTATGCGAGGAGCATTCATGAGTCCTGCACGCTGCAACTGAACGCGCTCGGCGCTTTTCAGATCGGACTGTTCTTGCACCCGTATCTTTGGTTTGCCATCTTCCATGTGGAAACACCAGGGTTAAGTTTCATTGGCACCTGACCTTTAAGGTACGCAACTGCCCGAAATACGCAAAAAAATAACCGGTTTTTTTTCAGCAAGGACCTGGATCGAATGAAGGACAGGACCATCTCAATAGTCATTTTATGAAGCTTACAGGATTATGCCGACCTCGCCACGGGCTGCCCACTCGTAGCCACCAACAGAAGAGGAATCACTACCCTGCCCAAAGGATGTAAGGTATCCAAACTCACCCGAGATCCCCAGGAAAAACCATCTGGAGACAATGAACATGCCTCGCACTTCCACTGATACCACAAAACCAAAACTCTCTATTGCACTCGTAGCCTTCCTGTTCAAGTCGTCTTCAAAGGAACTCGAATCCCCATGCACGAATGAAAACCCCACCACCATGGAAGCGTCAGGGACAAATGAAAATCCATCCTGATCATCCTGCATGTTACCAAGTCCCCACAATTGCCCATATCTCACTCCAGCACCGAGCATGGCAAAACCGGCATGGTCCAGGAAGAGATAGTCGTACCTGCCCACCACCGACCACAGGCTTCCCAAGTTCAGGTCCATCCTTAATCCTGCGGTCGGTCCTTTGGCCCCGACGGAGGAGCCGGTGACAGAATTGTCCTGGACATTGCTTACATCTGCAGGGATTCCAGTGATAGAGCCGTAACCCATGGTAGGACTTACCATGAATCCAACCATAGTCTTACCAGCACTCTTCGTCGTTTTCTCGCCCGAAGCCGATCTGATCCGCTTTTCGGTTCTCATGGTCAACTGCTTCCATTTCCCTTCTTCTACATCCAGAGCCATCTCGGCAGCGCCATGTTCCTGCGTGAGAGCCTGTATCTTCTTTGCACAGACCGAAACCTTGAACTTTCCAGGCGCCTGTCCCAGCTTTTTGCCGTCGACCAAGAGATCAGCCATGACGTCATTTCCATCCGAGTCCTTTACATCCACGATGACTCCACCTACCTTTGGTTCCAGTTCAAGAGACAAGGTGCGCTCCTGGCGCGCCTCCATAAGAATTCGTTTCCCCTTGTCATAGAAACACGGGCTGGAGACCAGCACGTCATACTTCCCAGGATCCAGGGCGTAGGCCTTCAAAGGGCTCGTGCCCACCTTTTCACCGTTGACCAGAACATCCAGACCGGAGGGGACAGAAGACACGTTCAAAATGCCGAACAGGGGATCCAGGGCCCATGTCAAGGTCGTCCCCTTTGCAAAAACCACACTCTCCTGCCGACCAAGATATCGCTTTTTCTGAATGGACACGGAATGGGTCCCCACGGAGAATTTTCGGGAACATGGTGTCTTTTCGCAAACAAGGGCGCCATCCACGATTACCACGGATCCCCCAGGATCCGGTTTGAATTCGACTATGGTCTCCTCCCCTCCCGAGTCGCCGAGTTTCTTGACCTCTTCTCCCAACTGGCCTTCTTTCAGTTCAACCACCTTGTGTGGCGCAGAGCCGAGGTGCCAGGCGCGGATCTTCGCTGCCACGTGATCCATGGAGTTCTTCAGAGCTTTCGGACTACATTTGCCGTCTGCTGTCGCTGTCATGTCCGTAGCTTGGGTGCGAAGATCATACAAAGCCGCAGTCACGGTGCAGGTGTCAGCCAGTCTGATTATCTTTGAAGACAGAATCTTGTTGGCAGCCAGTTCCCTGCCCAGCTCGATCCGGCAACCCTCATCGAAACATTCCTTGTAGGACTCGGTTTTTTTCTCCGACAGGACACGACGCATGTCTCCAGGGGCCTGTATGGAAAATCTCCCGTTTTCGGCAATGGCGGCTGCCATGTACTCGGACAGGGAATCCACCAGGACCTTGTCCAGCTTTTTGGACACATCCTGCACAGGAAAAACCGCCACCACGGGCCTGCTCGATCTTTCACCAGCCCAAGCCATGCATGAAAACAGAACCATGCAAACAGACACAGCCACTTTTTCTGCCCGAAAATCCATTTATCCTCCAGCAAAAACCCCTTTTGCTCAGGTATACGGAGATATCTAACAATATCCGCATATAACATCAAATTTTACCGGGAGGAGAAATGGGCAAATCCGGCTCTAATATCTTGAAGACCCATACGGCCATGTGCTAAGTTCCACAAGACAATTTAGCTAATGGCCTCAGGAGGCTTTATTGATGAAAAAAATACTTATTGTTGCCAGCATTGTGCTACTGGGTGCGTCCACCGTCCATGCTGACGAGGTAGATGAACTCTTGGCCCAGGCCGACAAGTTGTTCAACGAATTGGAGTACCAAAAGGCCATCGGCATCGCTGATCAGATTCTTCAGACGCCAAACGTACCTCCTGAAAAGATAGTCGAGGCATATCGCATCAAGGGCCTCAGCCTCTCGGGAGATGATCGCATCGATGACGCGTTCATGATCTTTCGGAGATTGCTTGCCATCGATCCCAACTATCGGCTATCCAAGGATGTTTCTCCCCGCCTGGCGGCACCTTTTTATCAGGCAGCCGCCATCGCAGGAGAAGAAGGCATTGTGGAACTGGTACACATAGAGCCTACGAATGTCACCTCCCTGGGAGGCCTCAAGCTGACATGTCACCTGAAGGCGAATCCATACAACCTGGTACAGAAGGTCAGGATGCGTTACCGCACACCGGCAAACGATGTTACCGGCGAGTTGATGGCAGATACGGACGGCAAGAAGGGGCCGGTGGAATTCAAGATCCCCGAGGAAATAAAGGCCAAGGCTCTGTTGTATCATTTCGAGGCTCTGAACAAGTACGGCGGAGTGTTGGGGCGGGCGGGTTCCGGTTCACACCCGTTCAGGGTAATGGCATCGGAGGGTACTGCCGTTGCGGCAACAGATGAAAACGCCAACAAGACCGAGCAAGAACAGGCAGCTGCTGCTGCCACCACCCCTCCCCCCGATGAACTGCGGGACGAGGACAAGGGCGACACAGGAAAGCCCCCTTACTGGAAAACATGGTGGTTCTGGACTGCGGTGGGCGGAGGCCTTGCCGTTATCACTGGCGCGGCCATAGGGATCTCCATGGCGTCCGGTGGTTCGGATACCTATACCTATCAGATAAGAGCCGACCTTGAGCACTGAGCAATCTGGGGCCGGGAGGAATAAAATGAACAAGTTTATCAAATCATTGACCATGCTGCTTGTGGTCGTGGCGACTTTTTCCATGGCTGCCTGCGGTGGCACGAATCATTCATACTGGTTGACCTTCCTGTTTCCGGATCAGGATGCAATAAGCGCTGCCGATACCATCGAGTTCTACATCATCGAACCAGGCGAAGGCTCCACATGCACTGCCTTGCTGGATGCGACGGCTGAGCCTTTTGATGATGCCTACCCCGTAACCGTGTCCAAGGTGGTGGACTTCTCGAAGATTCAGGATAAGCCAGAGGTGGTTTTGGGCGAGGGAGGCGAATACATATTTTTTGCAAGAGTCAAGGATTCGGAAGCGGATGTATACCTCAGGGGGTGTTCCAAGTTTACGGTAGGAGATGAGACGGAAGTCTCCATAGTGTTACAGTACACACCGGATGACTGAGCTACCTCTTCTGCAGAGCTGCAAGCGCCATGACCATCAAACAGGTCAACAACTGCGAAATCATCGGTGAAATCGGTATCGGAGGGATGGCTGTAATCTACAAGGCCATACAGAACTCCCTCAATCGTCCGGTAGCCATCAAGGTCTTGAAGGAAGAATACGCGAGCGACACACAGCTTGTTGCCAGGTTTATCAGGGAAGCCACCTCGCTGGCTGCGCTGCAGCATGAAAACATCGTCCACATATATGATTTCGTCAAGGAAGATGGAACCTTCAGGATGGTCATGGAGTTCGTCGAGGGCATTGACCTGTTCGACCTCCTGGAGAAAGTACACCATATCCCACCCACGGTGGGTGCCATCATAGCCCTGGGCGTGAGCAACGCTCTGGAATATGCACACTATCGCGGGATAATTCACCGTGATATCAAGCCATCCAATATCATCCTCTCGCGCAAGGGCGAGGTAAAGCTCATGGATTTTGGTATCGCACGGGATGAAAACCTTGGAGACCTGACCCGGCCAGGGACCTCCCTGGGCACACCGGCCTACATGTCACCCGAACAGATCATGGGTGTAAAGATCGATTTCAGATCGGATCTATTCTCCTTCGGCATAGTCCTGTATCAGATGCTCACCGGGGTCAAACCTTTCAGTGAAGGTGGCGGCAAGAGCATCATGCACAAGATCCTCAATGCACAGTTTATTCGTCCAAGAAAGATCAACCCGGATATCCCAAAATCCCTCGAGCGAATAATATTGCGCTGCCTTGCAAAAGAGCCTATCGACCGATGGAAATCCACCGCGGATCTTCGCAGGGCCCTGGAATCATTCGTGGCTCCCAGGGTAAACATGCATTACTCGGGACGCCTGCTGACCTATCTTTATCACACGAAGATCATCACCGCTTCCGAGACCGAGACTTTCGTTCCAAAAGATACTCTCATGGACAAACAGCTTCTCAGAGAGGATGCCGGAATGCCTCCTCCCCTGAAGCTGGGAACAATCGTAAAGGTTCAAGGTGCCCTTGGAATGGCCATGCTGGTGTGGATACTGCTTGTCCATCTGCTTTCGTCCATGGCAAGCTCACAGTCAGCCGCTGCTACCTCTGTCGGTCCACCTGGTGCCCTGAAGGTCGTTGCATGGCCATGGGCCAAGATTTACATCGATGGTGCTTACGCTGATACCACACCGGTAGCCAGGTCATTTTCTCTGAGCCCGGGCATTCACAAGGTTACTCTGAAAAATCCTTATTTCTTTTCGGAGACGCGCAAGGTTCTCATCGAACCGGCGACTCCGGCAAAATTGAAAGTTGAACTAAGACGCAAACGCCACTGATTTCCAGGGGACCGGGGAACATAGATGACTGCACCACTCAAAACTTATGCGCAAAGTCATACGCATTTTGTGGTAGCAGTTTTCATGTTGACCATGTTGCTGGCAGACGGAGCCATGGCTCTGAGATACAAGCCCAAGCAGGACGAAACCCTGGATCACATCGCCAGAATTCACTATGGCAAAAGTAGAAAAAAGATTTACCTCATTCCGACCAACCGCATCACCGATCCTTCCCAGATTCAGAAAAGAAAGTCCCTTTGGATCCCAACCGTCTGGAAATATCGCATCAAGCGCGGAGATGGGCTTTCGAAAATAGCAAAAAAATACCTGAAGAACGCCAAGCGGGCCGATTTTCTAATGTGGTTGAATCACATCGACGACCCCAAGAACCTAAAGGCGGGCACCCTCTTGACCATACCCTTCATAATCCGACACAGGGTTCAGGAAGGGCAGAACATGGTTGATCTCGCCAAGAGATATTATTTCAGATCCAAACCGGCAGGGCTGTTGCGCAAGTTCAACTCCAAGAGAACCAATGCGTTGAAACCCGGTGAAATAATCCTGGTACCGATTTATGACCCGGATGCTGCCACCGAAAAGGTTCAGCAGAGGCTTCAACATTTCAAGGAGGTTGAAGCAAAAGCCGCACAGGAGGCCATCAAAAGGGCCAAGCGCATGGCCGAGGAAAAGGCGAAGAACCGTTCGGAAAAATCTTCGTCCAAAGCTGCCGATTCACTTCCCATACC
>JALVPF010000569.1 GCA_027031935.1 Myxococcales bacterium
CATGGATGATTCTGACCAGGATAATCTCCGAAATCATGTACCCGGATGGCAAGCAGATGGGCAAGTGAATGAATGTTGTGTAAAAATGCCTCCGTCCCTAAAAAAAAGAAAAAGAGTTTCACATCCATGAAAGTATCGGTTAGTATTTAAAGAGCAAAGATCAAAGCGGCATGCAGCCATGTGCTGCATGCGGGGACGACAACAAGAACGAACAACAAGACGCACTACAGGGTGGTGTGGGCAAGGGGTAGTGCCAGGAGCCGGTTTACCACCGGCCGAAACCTACGGTGGCGAGGGAGGATGACATGGATTCAGGCAAGGAGGGAGATGGCCTTGGCAAGAAGCTGGAAGCCTTGCGCCTCGCCGAGTCAAAGCTGCGCACTACCCTGTCGTCCATTGGTGATGCTGTCTTGACCACCGATTCAGATGGACGAGTTGATTTTCTAAACCCTGTGGCCGAGCAGCTCACCGGATGGTCGCTGGACGAAGCCAGGGGCAGACCCGTCGAAGAGGTGTTTTGCATAGTAAACGAAAACACCCGCGTTATAGTCAAAAATCCCGTGGAGAGAGTTTTGACAGAAGGCGTCGTGGTGGGGCTTGCAAACCACACGATTCTCATTGCCAAAGACGGGCGGGAGTTTCCCATCGCAGACAGCGGCGCGCCCATCAAGGATGATGATGGTGTACTCCTTGGCACGGTGCTGGTGTTTCGCGACCAGAGCCGGGAGAGAGCTGAGCAGGGCAGGATCCAACGCGCCCTGGAATTTTCCGATGGCATTCTTGACACCGCCCGCCACCCTTTTGTCGTACTGGACCAAAACCTGCATGTGGTACGTACCAATAGAGCCTTCCATGAACTTTTTCACATACCCGGTGAACAGTGCATGGGCACAAATCTCTTCGACTTGTCCGACCACCAGTTCGACCTTCCTGGCCTTAGGTCCTTGCTGGAAGATATTCTGCCCCAGAATAGCCATTTTGACGACTTTGAGCTCAGGGCTACCATAAGACCCATTGGTCAACGCATCTTGATACTAAACGCTCGTCGCCTGAGACTCGAATCTGTGGACCATCCCGATCGCATACTGCTAGGTATCGAGGATGTCACGGAACACCGACAGGCTGTGGTGCGGCTCAAAAAGCTGAACCAGATCTTGTATGCCATACGCAACGTAAACCAGCTTATCACCTCGGAGAAAGATCCCCGCCGATTGGTCACACGCTCGTGCGAGCTGCTTACCAAGGACGGTGGCTACACGACCGCCTGGGCCATGTTGAGGATCTCAAACGGAAAGCATGCTCCTGCCTTTCTCACTGGCGTGGGGCTTGAATGTGATGTGACAAGTCTGAGCGCAGCTTTTGCGAACGACAGGATTCCTCCCTGCGTAAAGCGTGCACATGATACACACGATGGCCTGGTGGAACTTGTGCCCGGTAACCCTTTGTGCGATCACTGTCCGCAAAGGGCTTATCCCCGCGAGAGCTATGGTAGCCTCAAGATCCTGCGCCACGGAAATGATGAGCTTGGTGTGCTGTTTGCTGCCCTTCCTCCAGGCCAAGCGATAGATGAAGAGATGCGTGGCCTGTTCAAGGAGGTGGCTGGCGACATAGCCTTTGGCCTGCACGCAATGGCTGCCACCAGGTTGCGCGAGCAAGCAGTGGAGGAACTGAGGCGCTCGGAGGAACGCTTCCGGGCGATCTTCGAAGATGCGCTGGACGGGATTGTTATCAGTGATATCCATACAGGGGAGATCCTGATGGCTAACCCTGCCATGGCTCGTATGCTGGGGCTAAGGTGTGATGATGATTTGGTGGGCTGCAGCATTCAGGGCCTGGTGATAGCATCTGCACGGCAACGAGTGCTTGATGGCATCACGGCCCAGATAGACGGTAGCGCTCCCCTGGCCCGCGAGGTCCCACTGGCAAATGCAAATGGAACTGTCGTCTTCTGCGATGTACACGCTGTGCCAGTTGTGCTTGATGAAATGCCCGTGCTCGTGTCCGTATACCGTGATATCACCGAGAAACGAGCTTTGCAGGCCAGCCTGGCCCAGTCCGACCGCCTGGCCAGCATGGGCATGCTTGCAGCCGGCGTGGCACACGAGATCAACAATCCCCTGTCATACGTGATATACAACTTGGAGACCCTTGTAGAGGATTTTTCTTGGTTGATACATGACTCAAAGTCCAAGAAGACAGAGTCGGGCAATTCGCTTCCCTTGGACGATCTACTGGACAGGGCACGCGAGGCTCTCAAGGGTGTAAATCGCATCAAGGATATCGCACGCGGCCTTGGTACCTTTTCCAGGGTGGAACAGGATGAGAAAACCCTTGTGGAACTTCATGACGCCATGGAACACGCAATCAACATGGCCTTCAACGAGATCAAGTATCGGGCCAGGCTGGTGAAGGATTTCGGCATGGTTCCGCCAGTGCTGGCCTCCGAGGGCAGGCTGGCGCAGGTGTTTCTCAATCTTCTGATCAATGCAGCCCATGCCATGGATGACGGAGACGCAGAACACAACGAGATACGTGTTCGAACCTGGGCCGAGGGTGAGCATGCCTTTATAGAAGTGAGCGATACGGGTACTGGTATTGCTCCAGGAGACATGCACAGGCTATTCGAACCCTTCTTTACCACAAAGCCGGCGGGCGTGGGCACCGGGCTCGGTCTGTCCATAAGCAAAAAGATCATCACGGACTTAGGCGGTGAGATCTCGGTCCACAGCGAGCTTGGCAAAGGATCCCGCTTTGTGGTGCGCATTCCAGCTTTAAGGGATGACACGAGCCCGCTCAATGCTGAAGATCTCCCAGAGCACAGGGAAACAGCAATCGAGGGCGGCAGGATAC
>JALVPF010000570.1 GCA_027031935.1 Myxococcales bacterium
GGCCTGCCGGCCGGGGGGAGGTGTTTCTGCGATCTCTCCAGCGATCACTGAAAACCCCTACATCGCGGATTGCTTATACCTGATTTCCCACCTCGCTTGCGATCTTTGTATCCATGCTGCAGAATCCGTCCTGCTAATCTTTTACCTGTTTGTTGACCACACGATGCATGAACATTCGCAACACAAACTCCAGGCAGAAGGCAAAGGCGAAAGCAATGAGAACGAAGTACCCAATCTCAGGCATCTTGGAATATGTATAGTACAAGGTCAGCCCCGCAATACCAAACATGGCAATTGCTGCGCTCGAGACCAACCAAACATTTGCCTCAGTCTCATCGAGGCGGAACAGATGCCCCACATGAGTCAGTCCCTGTATGATGAGCACAACCAGGGCAGCAACGGTCGTGACCTGTGTCAGGTTGAAAAACAGTATCATGGGTATGATTAGAATTGCACTGATTATCAATCCATCAAAGGAGTTAAAAATATTGTGTTCATATATTTCCGGCAACTCTCCGTCTTTGGCCATGGTGTACGCAATTTCTGTTGCTGAATAAAGGGTTGCGTTGATTGCCGAAGCGGTCGCCAAAAGCGCCGTGACTGCGATCAATTTGAAACCCAACTGCCCAAAAACAGGTTTGGCAGCTTCAGCCAATGCAAAATCCTCTGTCTTGATAATCTCGTCCAGGGACAAGTTTCCCAGCACCGTTATACTTGTAAGTACATACAGCACACCTACCAACAAGATCGCGATTATCATGGAACGCATCATGGTCCTGTGTGGATTTTCCATGTCTTCTATGGTGTTGGTGATAACACTGAAGCCCTGATATGCAAAAAAGGTCAGGCCTATGGCAAAGAGCATGCTGTCGAATGGCGGCATCCTGGATATGCTCAACAACTGGGGCTTGATGGCAAACATGGCCACAATGGCAAAGACTACCAGAATCGAGACCTTGATTACCACGATGACATTTTCCATTTTGGCAACAACAGAAGCACCCACCAGGTTGATCAGGGTGAATGAGCCAACAATGCCCAAGGCAAACCAGTTGGCCCAGCTTTCATCCGCCCCGGGTATCAGTGTAGATGAATAAGTCCCGAAGGATTTTGCCACGGCCGCAATGGCTATAAGCTGGGAAAGGTACAAAAGGACGCTGGCAGAACCTGAAAAAATCCCTTCACCAAAACCTTGTACCAGAAACTCGGCGATACCGCCGCGGGAGGGATAGCGCAACGCGAGGCGAGCCAATGAGTACCCGCTGAGCAAAGCTGCCATGCCTCCAAAGACAAAAGAAAGCCATACGATGTTTCCGGCTATGGCACCAGCCTGACCGATGACTATGAAGATCCCGGCTCCCACCATCGAACCGACGCCCAGCGCCACCGCACTTGCCACACCAAATGCTTTCTTCTCTCCCATTGGATTCATCCCTCCAAATGATTGCCGACTCTGTTTCTGTCACATGGCAAACAACTATTCTACATATTTGAGGCAATTCACGAAACAAAGTATTGCTCATGGAACCCGTGTCGATGATAATGCCTTTGAAAAAATTTTACCATGGAGAGTCAAGCCAATGGCAAAGAAGAAAAAGGGTAAAACAAAAAAAAGTTCTGCAGTTGATACAGGAGCATTGAGAAAACTCCTTGACTTGCTTACAGCGGACGCTACGGATGAAGCCGAGGACATGGGACAAAAATTCGGATTTGTACCGGATGAATTCCAGCGCCTTGTCAGCGATGCCAGGCAGGTTCTGGAAAAAGGACCAGATCCAAGGGAGATTGCAAAATTGCCGCCTGTCTTTCAGATGGCCTTCGTTCTCTTCGCTGAAAAAGACGATGATGATGACCTGATCGTCGATCTCCTGGAAATTTCCGGAGACAAGGCAGTAAAAAAAGAGGCCAAAAGAGCACTTCATAAAATGCGATCAAGGGGCATCGATGTCAGTGTTCCCTCCTCTGGAGGTTCAATTCTAGATCGCATGGTAGAAGAGGAGCAAAAACCTCTTGCCTGCCAGATTTCTCCTGTGGCGTCCGATGGAACCATGGTACTACTGCTCGCCAAAACCACCAGGGGTGGTGTTGGAATCTATCAGGCTGTGATAAACGATGAAGATGGCCTGATGGAATTTCAGGGCGGTGTCATAGGTCGAAAGCAGTACAGGAGAATTGACCAGTCCATCTCCCAAGAGGAAAAGGACAAACTGCTGGACATACCCTATGAGCGGGCGCGTGCCATTCTGAGCGAAGCAGCCGATCGATCAAGAGCCAAAGGCAAACCACTCCCTGAAAAATACCTCGATGCATCAACTGACCTGGGTCCTGTGGAAAAAAGCGATGGGCAGGATCAGTTACCGGAGGATCTCAAGCTCGATACACGACAGGACCAGTTGCTGTCACAGGCCGAACGCCTATTGTCGCTGGACGAATTCGAAGAATGGATTCCATCAGAAGACATCATGAAACTGATTCAGGAAAAAATAGAAGAGGTTGAGCAAAGCAAGATCATCGTAGGTGAACAACAGAGGATCGAGCAAATCGAGAGAGCCTTTGATGCCGGTGTAAAAATGATGCTTGAAGACAAAGAAAAGCGAATACAGTGGAATCAGCGTCTGTTGACAAACGCACGCTTCCTGTTGGAAAAAGGCAAAGAAGAAGAAGCCAAGATCGCCGCTTCAGTGGCCTGGCAATTGCTGGATGAGGAGTTTGAAGCCACCTCGAGCGTTTTCTTCAACAAGCTGGCAAGAAAAATCTTTTCTCCTGCCGATCAAACTGCAGCAGCCATGACCAATGAATTTCAGGAGGAGGAAGACAAAGAAGAGGACCCAGGCAATATAATTC
>JALVPF010000571.1:0-12469 GCA_027031935.1 Myxococcales bacterium
GGCTTTGCCTGTGATTCAAGACAACCATGCAGGATTGGATGAAGGAGATTCAACAGGGGTCCTTGTGGCAAAGAGGGTGAAAAAAGTTCGCTTGAACGCGGATAATCAGAATCTTGTCAAAGTGGTGAAAAAAATGAGCAAGCTTACAGGAAAGAACTTCATAGTGGAAAACAGCGTTAGAAACGAAAGGCTCACCATTATCTCTTCAAGCCCTGTAACAGTGGATGAGGCCTATGAGGGATTTGTAAATGCCTTGCATGCTCAGAAGCTGAAAGTCGTGCAGATGGGGAAGTTTTACAAAATTTGCCGGGACAGGGGATTTCTCAGGGTAGAAAGGGAAACAAGAGATAGTGCATTATCTTCCGATGCAATTACCAAGGTAAACGACAGTACCTGGAGGATTTCGCGCAGTGATTTGGATTTGGTTTTAGCCGAACCTAGTCTCCTGGCAGTCCAAGCTAGGATAGTGCCCAATTTCGTTGATGGAAAACCGCAAGGGTTCAAGCTTTTTAGCATAAGACCTGGCTCCTTGTATCAACTGCTTGGGTTCAAGAATGGAGATGTTGTCAAAAGCATAAATGGTATGGAGATAAACTCACCCCAAAAAGCCATGGAGGTATATAACAAGCTCAAAACCGCCAACAAGATAGTCGTGAATCTCAGCCGCAGGGGCGAGGAAAAGACGTTTACTTATAACATCAAATAGAGATGTAGGCGGCGGTTTTTACCATTTTCATCCACATTCATCCGCCCTGTCATTTCCCCATCCGGTCATTTCCTTGGTTTCTGAATGTTCCTGTTGATTGTCTTGAATGGCCGTTGTTTTTAGGCAGTTATCTTGCATTTTCAATGAAAACATTTTTTTTAGGTGCTCTGAGTACTTGCTGGGACCGGCGTGGATCGGCGTCGATTGACTTGTCCCGGTTTCTGTGTTGATGTATACAAAGATAGGACATGCAAAAGGGAGATGAAATGAAAACCTGTGCCGGAAAGAACACTATCAGGTCCTCAATTCCTGCTTTATTGGCATTTGCAATCTCGGTTGTTTCCGTGATTTGCGGATGTTCCGGTGAGACCACGGAAGAAGACGAGGAAAATCCTTTCCTCCAGACGGTTGGAGGCCAAGATGGAAAGCAGGACACTGGATGGATCTCAGCGCTAAACGCTCCGGAGGTGGAGGTTACTCTGGAGGGCGATGTTTTGATCGATTCCTCTTGGGACAAAAGCCACGCCCCTGTTGATTTGGCGCAGTTTGCCTTGACCAATCTTCGCCTGAATTCCAATCTCTATGTTGAGTCTCTTCTTCAGGTCCCGGAATCCAAGAGAACCATTGAGTGGCGAATCCATGGAGAGTGGGTGGACGAATCTGATGTGGATAGTCTTCCCACCGGGCAGATGTCACACTTCAGGATTCGCCAGGTAAACGCCATAGTGCTTAGACCTGATGAGGGTGAGGAACTCTTGGGGAAGGTCTATGATGCCGTAGTACCGACTACACCCTATCGTCTATATTCGGACTACGGAAACATTTGCTCCCGCGGAGATCATGGTGAGCTTTGGGATTCGTGTTACTGGTATACATGGGCTCCCGACAGAGATGGCTGCACCATTGACAAGGGGACCATGAGCGTGACCATCGACAATGTGTTCGATGCCGGACTCACCCGCTATCCCGAATATGATCAGCTGATCGATGACGGGGAGGTGACGGTGGTGGTTTTCTTCGGCAAGGTCTCCCACGACGATGGTCCCATCGAGGAGGATTTCGGCTACCGAAGCATGGAGAGTTTCATCTACAAGTTGGAAAAGGCAGGCTTCGAAAGCAGTACATCTCCCGATGGCTTGCGTCGTTATTCCAAGGAGGTGGAAGGAATCGCCGAGATCGTGGATATCTCCGGACCGGAAGACTTCGAGGGGCTGAATGACTACGAGCATTCGTCAACCTTCAGAACCGCTGTGCGTGATCACGAGGTGGTAGTCTACAACGGGCACTCCATCCTTGGTGCGAGTCCCATGTGGAGCGACATGAGTTTGTACCCCGACGGCTACCAGATCTTCTTTTTCAATGGGTGCCTTGGCTACGAGTACTACATCAAGTTCATACTCGAAGGGAAAAAGTCATGGGAATTTACAGACGTTATCTCAAACATCGTTGAGACCCCGGTCGCTCCGCAAGCCAATGTGATCGCGGCTTACGTGGCGGCCTTGTTCGAGGGTGCCACCACAGGCGGCAAACTCTCGTGGCAGCAGGTGTTGGACAATGTCAACCGCCGCACCTATAACAGCTATTATGGAGTCTCCGGCGCGAGAACCAACTGCTTTTCACCTACAGGATCCTTGTGTGAGAGCGTCTCAGGCTCGACGTTTGAAAATGATACTTCCATGGATATTCCCGACAACGATGAACAGGGTATATCGTCTGTCATTGATGTGCCCACCTCCATGACCGTCGGTCAGCTGGAGGTAAAGATAGACATCACGCACACCTGGATCGCCGACCTCAAGATCGTCTTGTCCCATGGTGACAAGCAGGTCGTGTTGTGGAACGGTGAGGGTGGACATACACACGACATCCACCAGGTTTTCCAACCCGCTGAGTTTTCCGACATGGACGCACAAGGTTCATGGACTCTCACCGTGTCCGACAGCATGGACCAGGATACTGGGACTTTGACCTACTGGTCCCTGACCATCTCCGAGCCCTGATATGGTTTTTGTGTTTGGTTCGTTATAGGACCCAGCCAACTCAGGGCAGGACGTGGACGTAGACGTCGTCAAAGGGCTCACCGTTTGGATCGTTATTTCTTGCGTCCTGCCAGACTATGGTCCTGCCAAAGATCTTGGGATAGAACTGACCCCTTGGGCTGTTCGTGATGGCCGTCTCCGTGTTATTGGAAAAGTCGAACATATACACTTCGTAGCTCGAGTTACGGTAGTCATCATAGACCAATCGGTTTTGCCACATATCCAGGTCATCAGCTTCGACTATGTCAGCAGGCAATTTTTGGATACCGCTGTCATCATCGGTGCCGAATTCGTCATCATCACCCAAATCATAATAATAGATATCAGGATCAAGCCAGTCGCCATCGCGGGCGTCGCGCCATGCAATACGGTGCCCGTAGACCACCGGGCTGGTCTGTTCCAGCGGGTCTGTGGTTATCTGGAGCGGTCCTGAATCGTCATCCGTGCCAAACAATCCATCAGGTCCGAAATCATACATATAGATGTTCCAGTCGCAGTGAGCGTCGCAGATTCCGTCTTCATCGTCCCTGAAGTCCGACCAAACAATCTTGACCCTGCCTGCTTCATCCACGAAAACATCAGGGGCACTCTGGTCTGCCTGGTTTGGAGTCAGCCTTATTTCACCCACGTCATCCTGGGTGCCGAACTTTTTATCAGGCCCCATGTCATACAGGTATATGTCGCCGTCGATTGGACCTGTCATGTTCCTGTCGTCGCGCCAAGCAATGATGCGATCGAATATGACTTCTCCGTATTGGCCCAAGGGGTCTGTTGTAACCTGGTGCTCCTGCCCGGAATCAAGGTCGTACAAATAGATGTCAGGGTTGGGATCGTTCTCGTCACCATTTCGACTGTCCACCCACACCATGTTCTGCCCAAAAATATCAGCGGCTCCCTGTGGCTTTGTCAGGTGTGTAATCTGTGTAAACTCGAAAGAATACAAATCAAAGATCCAGGTGTTGTCCTGTGTACCGGCGGCTTTTTCCTTGCTGAATGCCACCAGGTTGTCATAGACCGATGGCAGGTAGTCATATATATCAGGCTCGTCAGTTATACGCTTTGTGCCCCAGATCCTCACATTGAACAGGTCGTCTTGTGGTTGACGAACTGTACATACCTCGTTTTTAGCCTCGATCATGTATTTCAGTGGAGCAAAGGTCACGTCTGATGCCGGTATTGTGGCAGAGTAATGTACGCCAGGATTCATGGCGATGGATTTGAGTTCCGTCTGACCCACTCGCCTGTAGTAGAGGCTTACCTGAGAGGCGCCTGAAACATCTGCCTCTATTACGACATCACCAATTTGCGCTTCGGTCAGGGGTTCGTGCGAAATCGTAACATGGCACTGGCTGGAGTCAGCCCCGTCTGTGCCCTGATCTCCATCGCCTATTCCATCTGCACCGGCATCGGCACCGGCATCGGCACCAGCATCGGCACCAGCATCCGTACCAGCATCGGCGCCAGCGTCTGTACCCGCATCAATGCCTGCATCCGTACCTGCATCTAAGCCTGCATCCATACCTGCGTCCAGCGAAGGACTGCTGTCAGAGCATCCCATGACAAGGCCCATGCAAAAAAACAGCATGACTCCGGCGAAATAGATTTGGTTCATCTGTTTTTCCTCTGACTCAAGCCAAGGTTTTTGTTTTGATCACAAACCCAGGTCTGTACGTAGTTGACCAAAGCGGTCCTTGCCTCCATAGAAGGCTCCGGCTTTTGGCATTACTTTTTTTGCTTCCATGATCATTTCCTTTGCCACATCTCTTATATCCCACTGTGCTTCGTGATCGCAACGCAGGCGGCAAAAGTGCCCCAGGGATCTTCCGTTTATCCTGAATAAAACCCTGCGCCTATGGGCGTTGGTGAGGGCATAAGGTGCAGCCATGGGAACCTGTTGGTAGATATCGTGATAAAGCTTTTCCGCACGCTCCATGTGACTGATAAACGCCTCTTCCATGCCGGCTCTAGAGACCGATTCAGGAATGGTTCTACCCAACTCCGGCGAATATGGCTGCGGGATCAAGCTTGCCATTCTATGACGTTTCAGTTGTGCAAAGCACGCTGCGCTCAAAACCACGTCAAAGGTAAAGTCCACGAGTTCGAAGGATCTGGGTAGTTGGTCCCATAGATTCATTCGTTTGTAGACTTCAGCAAAAAGTTCGTTGGTTTTTTTATCGTCCAGAGAGTTGGCTGTGTCCCAGCCTGTTGCCCACGAACAATCACCCGATGCAAACAGCAGCCCGGAGGCGACGGTTTTGTCCGGATCAGGTGTATGCTTTACCAGCGTCACGGCATGGGTATCTGGACTATGTTCATCGGGCAAACATGAGTTTGCGAGCTGCGCGAGGGCCTTGGGTGTGTCTCTGAAATACTCGGTAGGTTCGGTGTACCTGACCACAGAAGATGCGATGTGCTCGACGGCCTTGTACAACTCCTGGGAAAGTTGCCGAACTTCTGCCAGTGGGTGTGATGCAGTTCTTGCTATCATCAACTCCAGGGTTCGGGCATTGACCGTCATGCCCAACTGAGCGCTTGCACAAAGAGGCAGCGCATACCTCGCGTCCTCGTTGGCCCTGGCTTCGATGGCGGATTGTTTTTCACCTTGTTTTGCTTCGGCCTTTGCCTGTCGGGTCAGTTTCTCGGCAAGTTCCTTGTAGAAATTCCCCAACTTTTTTACATGTTCCCTGAAGGCTGGTTCATGTTCCGTGCTTGCGATCTCTTCCGGTACTACATGATCCCCTTCCAGGCGAATATATCTTTGAGACTTTTCCGTATAAGACGCCAGTCTATGATGTTCCAGGGCTTCAACTGCGAGCCTGCTCAGATCCATCACGTCCAGGTTGAACATGGAGTGTTCTGCCACCGAAGCGTGGCCCATCTGGAAAATGATTGCCCTGTTCGATTTTCTGGCCCTGTCTACCTCTATCCTGGAATCGCTTCTCAGTTCCGGCACATCCCTGGGGTCTCTGCTGATGCGCGCATATGCCGCAGAGAGGGTCTCCGGTGACAATGCGCCAGCCTTGGACTCGGACTGCCCCGAGATCCTTCCCGCCAAGGCGTCCGTATCCACGTTGTGGCCTGCAAGAACTACTCTCGGTGCCATGTCTCCTCCTTTTGGAATAGTCACAACCTGGCCGGGGTCAAATTTTAGCCGGTTTGGACCAGAACCCTTGCCTAACATATATTTCTCTGTTCCTGAAGGCTTTTTTGTTTCTGCTTTTTGACTTGGAGGACAGCAGGCCCCACGATCTTGCGCTCGATACCTTAGTCGGGATATTCTCCTGGCCCATGACATCAATAGATAAAAATATCCTGGGTCTTGAACTCAAGGACAAAAAGGGTACAGGAAAAACAGCCTCTACCAGGAACATGACTCTTCATCTGTTCATGGCTGCCCCCGTTTTCCTGTTTTATCATCTGGGCCTGCTTGTAAGTCCACAAGCGGCCAACGGGGTTGATTTCATAACGAGGTTCATGGGCAGATTGGCAGGACTGAGCTGGCCCGTATACCTTGCGGTGCTTGCAGGTCTCGTGCTGGTATACGTGCTGGTCTGGCGATCATTTTCGAAAAATCACAAGATGAAGCCAAAACAGCTTGGATTTTTACTCATGGAGTCCGGTCTCTATGCTCTGCTCATGGGACCGGTGGCTGGACTGCTCCTGTCCAAACTCCATGTCCTGGGACCCATGCTGGACAAGATGGGGCCCCTGGACAGAATAGTGGCATCGGCTGGTGCGGGGTTTTACGAAGAGCTGATTTTCAGGTTGGCTGCGCTGGGAGGATTTCTCAAGCTTGCTGACAACTACAAGATGAACAAGTGGCTGGCCATGTTGCTGGGTGTGCTGGTCACTTCTGTGATTTTTTCTTCCGTTCACTACATAGGAGCGGGATCGGACCCCTTCGACATGGGTTCTTTTGTCTACCGCACTGTGCTTGGATGCTTCCTTGCGGGCATTTTTCTGCTTAGGGGATTTGCCACTGCCGTCTGGAGCCATGCTCTGTATGATGTGTACGTGATGGTAATTTTGATGGGCTAATCTTTTTTGGTGCTTTTGGGTTTGGCAGGCCTTATGGCCATTCGGTTGGCACCTAGTACCTTCTCCGCCTCGATGAAGATTCTGTCCACGGCTGGCACCCGTTTTTTTATGGCTTCTTCCAGTCCGTCTATCACGTTTTCGATCTCGTCTGTCGACAGACCATCTTCAAATTCCAAATCCATGGTCACGAGGATCTTTTTCGGAGCCAGATGCATGGTGAGCACTTGCCCGATGGCCTGTACCTGATCGAATTTCCGGATGGTTTCATAAATTGCCTTGCGATTTGCAGGGCTGGCCGCCTCACCGATGAGGAGATCCTTGACCTCCCTTGCCAGAACAAATGCCACAGCCGCGAGCAATACGCCAATGGCCATGGAGCCTATGGCGTCAAAAGCGGCAATCCCTGTCAACTCGCTGATTACGACTCCAAGGAAAGCAAGGCTCAGACCGACGAGTGCTGCGCTGTCTTCCAGAAGACATACTACCACATTGGTGTCCTTGCTACGTCGTACAGCCATGAAGATCCCCTCATCCTGTCTCCTGGTCCTGTTGAATTCCCGCCAAGCCACAAGCAGGGCAAAGCCGTCCAAGAGAAAGGAGATGGCCAAGATCAGATAAACAAGCCAAGCTCTTTCTATGGGCTGAGGATTTTGAATCTTGTGTATGCCTTCATAAAGGGACACGATTGCGCCAATGAAGAAGAGCATTATGGCTACAACGAAGGACCAAAAGTATTGCTCCGGCCCATAGCCGAAAGGGTGCAATTCGTCGGGGGGCTTTTTGCTGCGCCTGATGCCCACGAGGAGCAGTATCTGGTTGCCCGTATCTGCTAAGGAATGTATGGCTTCAGCGAGCATGGCAGAGCTCATGCTTAGAAGTGCTACGGCAAACTTGATCAGGGTGATGGTGAAGTTGCCCACCAGTGCTGTCAGAACTACCTTTTGAGAACCATATTTCAAGTTGGCCTCCCGTAACTCCACTAATAGACCAATATATAATGCGTCACCAGAAATCCAGGCTTATCTTGACAGCCACCACATATACGACTATCCTATGGAAAAATAAGGAAAGTTTATGATTCTTGACCCGACCGAGTTGGGAAATTCGAAAGGTTTTTACCACCATTTGTCCATATGAGGCGTGGGGATGACGCGCAAGATACTAATCGGGTTTGGTCTGGTCTATCTCGTTATTGCCATCATGGCACAACTGGATCTTTACAGGCAAAAACCCAGATTGCCAGTTTTATTGAATTCAGAGTCCAACAAGCTGCTAGTGGTGGGAGATGATCCGGAAAAACCTGATGCATACAATGATCTCAAGCCAGGTGATCGTATACTTGAGGTGGATGGCAGAAAAATTCCTGATGAATTCTACTTGAATTTTTTACTGGACGGCAAGGCTGTGGGAGACGTCCTCAGCCTTGTGGTGGAGAGAGATGGAAGACCAATAAACGCAAAGGCTCAGTTGGTTCGCTCCATCAGCACTCCACTGATAATAATCAATTTCATCGTGGCGACACTGGTGTGGGCAATAGCCATGCTGGTGCTGTTCATGTCTCCCAGCTTCCGGGTGTCTTTTGTCTTTCACCTCATGGCCATGGCCCTGAGCGTGGTCATGTTCGTCTATTGGCCTGAAAACAGCCTGGCCATAAAGGGTGGACATTGGATAAGCTTGGTGTTGAGCAATGGATTTTATCCCATGACCGTGGCTTTCTTGTTCCACTTTTCTCTCTTCTACCCAGAGGGATATAGGCGTCCATGGTTGCGCTGGCTGGTACCTTTTTTATATTTGCCCGCTCTGGGGGTAGCGGTAGCCTTGATAGTTTTGTTGCCAGAGGCAAGACAGAGCTTGTCTGTGGAGTATGTTCACGCATATGGATTTGTATTGACGAGGCTTCTGCCTCTGGAACTGGCAGTGTATTTCATAGCCGGTTTGATTACCTTGGGGATAAGTTATGCAAATACCACCATGGCCTCAAGCAGGCAGAGGCTGAAGTGGTTGTTCCTGGGATTTTTCATCGGGATTTCTCCCCATGTGATCCTTTACGAGTTTCCCAAGACCTTTGGATGGGCCTCCCTAACTCCCGAGTGGATGGGATATGTATTTGCAGCTTTTGCCCCCATCGCATTTTTTATTAGTGTTGTTCGATACCAGATGTTTGATGTCAACCTGGTAATACGCCGGTCCATCGTCTACTCCATGCTTACCGCTCTGGTCATTGGCGTCTATTTGCTAATGGTGGCGTTTGGAGACTGGTTGGCCACGGAGGAATGGGGCCGTAGCGCCATGTGGATCAGGATCGTCACGGTCCTTGTCCTGGCCGCAGTTTTCGAACCTGCCAGAAATACCTTCCAGGGGTTTATGGACAAGATCTTTTACAAAACCCACCGTGATCAGCGTCATGCATTGATGGATTTCAGCAGGGACGCTGCACGCACCCTGGATATTTATCAGCTCACAAGGAAATTGGAGGACCTGCTCAACGAGGTAATACCATTGACCAGCATTTCGATTTTCATGGTGGAAAGCGATAGCCTCGTGGAGATTGTACCAAACGATCCAGGTGTAGAATCCAGGGCTCCTGCCTGTCTTTCCTTGAAAGACGTCAAACGCATGCTTGGGAAAAACGACTCAGGAACTTTTGAAATGGTCCCAAATTCAAGGGAGATGGCTTGGGTTGATTTGCTCATACCATTGATGGTTGAAGATAGGCTTATCGGTATGATCGCGCTGGGTGGGAAACGGGCTGGTGACAGGTTCATGCCGGATGAGAAGCATTTCGTAAAGGCTCTTGCAGCTCAAACAGCTCTTGCTTTTGACAGGGCCAGGGCTTTCAAGGCAATACAGGATATGAATATTGGCCTGGAGCAGGAGGTTTTCAAAAGGACAAAGCAACTCGCTGAAGCAAACGACAGGCTGGCCGAGCAGTTTAGCAAGCTTCAGAAACTCAATGACATGAAGGAAGCACTGACACGTATGGTGGTTCATGATCTGAAAAATCCGGTGAGTACGATTCTTCTTGGCCTTGAGTTTTTAGATAGGTCTGAGCTGGGAGAACTTCCAAGTTCCGTTACTTCAACCCTGGATATCATTTCATCCACTGCCCAGGAGATCCAAGACCTCATTGCCAATCTCTTGGATGTATATCGCATGGAAGCTGGAGAGTTGAATCTCTCCCTGCGTCCGGTTGAATTGCGTGGTCTTTTCGACGAAGCAAGTCAGAGGATAAAGGTACTCGCCCAGTACAGACGGGTGTCGCTCGACAAGGATGTGGACGACAGCTTGGCCCCTGAGCTGGATCGGGATCTGCTGATTAGGGTTCTCGTGAACCTTTTGACAAACGCGGTAAAACATTCTCACCGTGATGCTTCAGTGTTGATGCAGGCACGATGTTTGCCTTCAGAAGATGGCAGAGAAACCCTCGAGATATCGGTAAAAAACAGTGGATCCATAATACCGGAAGGACTTCATGAGAAGATTTTCGAGAAGTTTTTTCAGGTGGAGGGGAAAAAAAAAGGTATCATCGCAGGAACCGGTCTTGGTCTTGCATTTTGCAAATTGGTGGTCGAAGCTCATTCCGGCAGGATATGGGTTGAATCTCCGGCGCCTGGCATGTCGGATGGTGCACGGTTCGTGATATCCATACCAATAGACAAACAGGTTCAAACTGAAGCAGTTGATCCCGATGCCAAGCCGGAGCCTGTTGCTGATGAATCCGAAAGAGTTCTGAACGAAGCATAGATGGTGCTCGGATGAATAGACAGCCCCGTGCAAGCATATTGATAGTGGATGATGACCCTGCTGCCCTGTCCATGCTGGACAACTGGTTGACCAATGACGGATACAGGGTTTACACAGCCATGGATGGTAAAGAGGCCTTGGAGGTTTTCTATGGCCATGATCCAGACCTGGTGATATCCGATCTCATCATGCCTGGCATGAGCGGGCTGGAGCTTTTGCAGACCTTGCGTTCGAACTCACCGGACGTTCAGGTGATTTTGCTTACCTCCTACGGGTCTATCCCCTCGGCGGTAGAAGCCGTGCGTGCAGGTGCCTTTGACTATTTAAGCAAGCCTGTTTTAATCGATGAGCTTCGTCTCGCTGCAGAACGTGCTCTGGAACACATGGCTTTGAAAAAAGAGGTAAAACTCCTGCGCGACAGCGTGCAGGAGCGATTTTCCTTTGAGGGAATCGTAAGTTGCAACAAGGAGATGAAGGGCTTGATAAGTTTGGCAAGACGTGTTGCACAAAGGGATGTGACGATTTTGCTTCAGGGGGAAAGTGGAAGCGGAAAGGAGCTTTTTGCCAGAGCGATTCATAATGCAAGCCCAAGGAAGAACATGCCCTTTGTAGCCGTCGACTGCGGGGCCTTGTCCGGAAATTTGCTGGAGAGCGAGTTGTTCGGTCATGTCAAAGGGAGCTTTTCTGGCGCTACCAGGACAAGAAAGGGTTTGTTCGAGGAGGCCCAGGGCGGTGTCTTGTTCCTGGACGAAATATCCAATCTGGATGTTTCCCTGCAGACAAAGCTTCTAAGAGCCTTGCAGGAACTGGAGATCAAACCCGTAGGCTCCAATAATTCGATAAAGATAGATGTGCGAATTATAGCTGCTTCCAACTCTGATCTGGATTCGGCCATGGCTTTGGGGAAATTCAGGTCCGACCTGTTCTACCGACTTGCGGTCGTGACCATGTCTATTCCACCATTGCGACATCGTATTGACGACATACCCGCACTTTGCGAACATTTCCTGAATAGGATCCCTGATTCCGGTGAACCCAAAAAAATACACCCAGATACCATGCGTGTGCTCATGGACTACACTTGGCCGGGAAATGTTCGACAACTGGAAAATGCCATAGAGCGTGCTACCTTGGTATCTCAGGGATCGGAAATTCGGCTGGAGCATTTTCCGGATAGTATAAGAAATGTTGCAGCAGGGGCCTCCATCGTGGAAAAAAAGGAGACAGCAAAACGTCAACTGGAGCGGGATGCCGTTCGGGAAGCCTTGCGACGCTCAGGTGGAAATCGAACCGAGGCAGCCAAACTGCTTAGAATTAGCAGGTCCTCTCTTTACAACCGCTTACGTGAACTCAATATCGAAGAGTGAAAAATGACAATGGACAATCCAGAACAGGGAGAAGGCTTTTCCACAGTAGCTGCAATCATGACTTTGATGTTTGCACTCTCTTTGTCTTTTGGGTGTACACATCGGGGTGATGGCGAGTTGAATGTGGATCGCATTCAGAGCTACGCCAATGCTATCGAAAAAGGCATCCGAGCGACAAAAGCAGCATTGAAAAAGGGTGATCTGGATCGGGCAAAAGATGAACTGGATGAAGCTGAGGAAATTCTCGACGACAACCGCAAGGAGTTGGAGGCCTATCCGGAATTGGACGAACTCGAGGGGGCGCTCTCAAGAGCCAAGATCGATCTATGCTTTGGACGTGTCAGGATTCGACTGGATAAGTATTTTTCCTATATACAGGACAAAGACGTGGATGAAGCAAAAAGCATGCTGCAATTGGCTCAAAGTGAACATGCTCTGTGCAAAGACAGTATTTCTTCGCTACCGCAATACCTGGCCTTGAAGATGAACCTGGATACAGCACCAAAGTCACTTGAGAAATTGAAGGCCGAGTTGGCCAGGCCTGCCTTGTTGAAAAAAATCCATCAGGCAAAGCA
>JALVPF010000571.1:12479-23706 GCA_027031935.1 Myxococcales bacterium
GAAAGAGATTTTGGACAAACTGCGAAAACTCGAGGCGAAGCCTGACCAACGAAAACTCGCGGTGAAAATCTACTCCTTGATTTAGGAACTTTCCAAGGCCCTTGAATCATCGAAGGCTTTTCCTGATGATCCACAATGGAGCAAATATACGAAAGAGTTGAAGTCGGCCATCGTCTCTTTTCGGAAACGACGTCAGGACCTGGTAAGAAGAGGCAAGGTTTTGCTCATAGTCCGAGTGAAACTGCCCACCGTGGAAAAGAGCATCACAGACTCCAACAAATTGAGGCGAAAAGACAAAAAGAAGGCTGCTTCCCTGTTGCGTGATGCAAAGGTGCAACTGGACCATTTTCAGGAGGTTCTTGCTACAGAATGCAAGCAGGAATCTTCATTGAAAAAGTATTCTTTCCTATACAAGGGGAAGAAAAGAAATACCGCATGGCTCATTCGACATATTCGTGCCCGCAAAGGGGCGGTGACATCCCTGCTAAGTCCATCGACTTCCAGAAGGAATAAAAAAGCCGGCAAGAAACCGAAAAGAAGGCATCGCATCAAGAGGTGGTGACGAGAACTGTTCAAGTGTTGGTTGGCTCGGAACGTGGTTTGGATGACAATTTGAACTTTGAGCGCCCTATCACCAATTCGTCGCCTGCCTTGAGATAGGCCTGCTGGGTTTTTTCTCCATTGAGTTGTACAAAACAGCCGGGGCTGCATCTTAGCCTGTAATTGTTGGTTGCCTCCTCGCTTATCTTGGCATGAAACGCCCTGACCCGGAAACCTCTGGCCCTTACATCCACACCCTGGGCCTTTCCTATGGTGGTCTCTCCCTTCAGCGGCAGCCAATTATCCTGGCCAACAAGGAAAAGGGTCTGTTCGTTCAATTCCTGATCCATGCTCTGGCCCTGTTGGAGCAATATGGTCGGGTCAGGGGCCTTGATGTCAGGGGGGTCCACCAGGGACAGTTGAAATTTGCCAACACCAATTATGTCACCTTTTCGGAGTTCCTGTCGGTTGATGTTTTTTCCATTGACCGTAGTGCCATTGGCTGAATCCAGATCAAGGACAAGGAATTTGCCTCTCTCCCAAATGATCTCGGCATGGGTTCTGCTTACGCTGAGATTGTCCAGGATGACTTCACAGGATCGGTGCCTGCCAATTCTCATGGAAGGAGACATGAATGGGCGCTGCATGACGATCCTGTTGGAAAGTGTAACCTGTATGTTGGTGGCGGGTGCCGGGCTGGCCTCCTTTGCCAAATCTGCAAGGCTTCTTCCTGCATCAGGATCTTTTTCAATGGCCAGTTTGCGGAAGACCTCAATCCTTGTTACCGGCGCACCAGGGGCGAATGCGTAATCCAGAAATCTTTTGGCAACACCTGCCTGATGGTCTTCAGCCTCTCCATCATCGGCAAAATAAACCCTTGCAGGTTTTCCACCCTGTAAAAAGAGCAAGGTTCGTTTTCGTTCTCTCTCCAAGGCCAAGGCCGCGTCATGTCCTTCGTTGGCAAGGGATTTCAACACATAAGCCAGATCCACGAGGTCTGTAAATGCCTGCAGATCCGGCTTCTTGCGGAGATGCACTGCCAGGAGCAGTACCATCACCAAATCCGTTTTCATCATGCTGCAGACAGGATTGTCCAATTGGGCTGCCCTGAGCGGTAATTCGTGAAGAGGTACCCAACTGAATCCTTCAGGCTCGCATAGTCCCGCCAGGTATGTCTTGGATCTGTGGAAAA
This sequence comes from Myxococcales bacterium, assembly GCA_027031935.1. Lineage (GTDB taxonomy): Bacteria > Myxococcota > B64-G9 > B64-G9 > B64-G9 > JALVPF01. The sequence goes on from JALVPF010000571.1 coordinate 14,212, forward strand.
GACACATGAGGCGCGCGTCTTTCGTCTCTATTGAAAGCCAACCGCCTGGGCAATGACCCTGCAACAGCAAGTCATCTGCTTCTTGCCAGATGTCTTCGCTGAAGGCTTTACCATCAAAAATTTTTTGACCGTCTGGAAATTTAATCAAACTCATTGTCCAATTCCACCGTCTTTCCCAAGACCTTGTCCCTTGTTTTACCTTGCCAGTCAAGACCCTTTACCGAAGAAAGTGTCTATGGTGAAGAAGGTATTTGAACAAGACGGAATCCATCGAGTTCAAGACCTGCATCCTTTTGCGCTGCTTCGAGAAGGACTTTCGGATCCTTGTCCGCCACCTGTGTGTCGATATTTATTAATTCGATTTCCCTGTCCGATGAAGATGCCATGCTTAAATTATTGTCCAGAAACACTATGGGACCAGGGCCAAATTGGATATAGCGGGATACAACGAGTTGTCTTTTGGAAAGATCCCATACTCGCAGGGTGTCATCAGCAGACGTAGCGGCGAGCCAGTGCGCGTCACTAGATACGATCATGTAGAGTACCGGGGCTCCTTGTGTCTTTAGCTTATATAGAAGCTCTTTCTTTTCCATGTCCCAGATTATTATCACCCCCCCCTTGTCACCGCTGGCAAGATGTTTAGTCCTAGGAATTACGCTCAATGTGTTGACAGGCATGGAGTGACCATCGAGGATGCCAACTTTTTTCCAGGTAGCAGTGTCCCAGACTGTAATTTGAGGAGTACTTTCTGCTACGAACAGCAGGGTGCCGTCGGGAGAATAGGCGACTGAATTTACATAAGTGTCGATAGGAGTGATTTCGTGAAAAATCTCTTGCCTGGATAGGGAAAAAATCACTACACTTTTTGCAGAAGACCCCGCTGCAATGAATTTTCCATCAGGTGAAAATGCAATGGAGTTGAGGAGACCTCTTTTGTAACTTGCCTCCAGGATTTCCTTGTCATCGGCTGAATGCCAGACCTTGAGTCTTTGGCCGGCAACCGCTGCAAGCATTTTTCCTTCATTTGAAAACATGACCGAACTGCAGCTTCTGTCAAAATTGAAAAGGTCTTTTTGTCCGAGCACTCCTCCTTGGTGTCCTGCAAGATCCCACCTGTGGATTTTGCCAATCGAAGTGCCGGTGATGATTGTCTTGCCGTCAGGTGATGCTGCCATGGCATAAATCGTTGCATTTTGTCTCAAGTGCTGTTGTCTTTTTTGGTCATCGAGCTGCCAGACTCGAACTGTACCGTCATCCGATGATGAATACATCCACCGGCCGTCCGGAGAAAAGGCGATGTCCTCTATGGAATCCCTGTGACCCTCTACCGAGATTCTACGGCTGCCGGTTTCTGAATCCCAGAGGCTCACAACCGTGTCCACACCACCTGCTGCGATGTATTTGCCGTTTGCAGAGAAGGCAACAGCATAAAACCCGTCTGCTGAATCACGAATGACTCCCTCGGTCTCACCTGTTTCGGCGTTCCATAACCTCACAGTCCTGTCTGTGCTCGCAGAGGCGATCTCGTTTCCATCGGGAGACAAGGCCAAAGCATAGACCCTGCCTGTATGGCCCTTGGCCTGCCATATTTCATGCCCGGTTTTTACCTCCCACAAGCGAACGCTGGTGTCCTCTGATGCAGTGATTAGTCCCTTCCCGTCTCTGGTAAAGAGCAGTCTCCAGATACGCTTGTCCGATGCCTTGAAATCGCGAACGGGCCTGGTGGAGCGGGAGTTGAAGATGCTGATGAATTTGTTTCTGCTGATGGCTGCAATTAGTTTGCTGTCGGGTGATACGATCGCTGCCCGAATGGTGGGAGGAGGCAGGTCTATTGTCAACATGGGATCGTCCTGTCCCAATTTCCAGGTGGCGATGGATGGCTTTAGTCCACCGCTTATGAGGTGCCTGGAATCAGGGAAGAAGTCAATGGTGTAAGTAATGACATCATGGCCATGGACGGACCATTTCCTGCTGAGATCGGAGGCCTTCCACACGGTTATACCTTTGGTGGGTGTGGCTGCTGCCAGGTATTTGCCATCCATCGAAAGGGACATGGATGAAACATGCCCTGGTGTTTTCAACACTCGCTTCAGCCTTAGCACAAGGCGATGCCTTGTCTGGTCCAGCAGCGATCTTGCACGTATAAAAACCGTCCAGGCCTCCGGATGAAGGTTCGAATAGTCAGGCGTCCATGATGGGCCCTTGGGGTTCGCAGGGTTGTACAAAAGGGATGCAGCAGCGTAAATCCTGGCGGAAAGCTGTTTTTGTCTCAGCATGAGAGTCCTGGCCTGGCTGTCGTAGGCTTGTGCCAGGCGAAGGTGCGCAAGCAACCTGGATCGTTGCTCCTGGTCCAGCGCCTTGGCCTCGTTTCTGTATGCTAGGGACACGAACACCAGCGAGCTTATGATCACAATGAGTATGGTGGTTACAGATGCGATGATGACTCTATGCTTGGATGCAAAGCGTCTGAACAACTCCCATGATCCATAGTTGTATGCGCTGACTCTCTGTCCACCCATGAAGGCTTCTACGTCTTTTGCCAGTTCCTGTGCGCTTTGATACCTGTCGGATTTTTCCCTGCAAAGGGCTTTTTCAGCGATTGCAGCGAGTTCTGGCGGTGCTTGAGGAGCCAGCTCAGCGACTGGCCGGACCTTGTCCTTGATGGCCTTGCCTACTATTTCCAAAGGGCTTACTCCGGTATGAGGTGCCTTTCCGGTCAGTACCCTGTATAGAACTGCCCCCAAACCCCATATGTCCGACCTCTCGTCGATTTCGTCAATCTTGCCTTCAGCCTGTTCCGGGCTCATGTAGGAAGGAGTCCCGAGAGCAGATCCTTCAACTGTTTGAGCCGTGGAACCTTGTTGCAAAGCTTCCATCTGTCCCTGGAGAATTTTTCCACGGCGATCCTTTTCATCCCTGGCCTTTGCCAAGCCCCAATCGAGCACCACGGTTTCACCGAATTCGCCTACTATGACATTGTCCGGTTTGATATCGCGGTGGATGATGCCGCGGTTGTGAGCAAAGGCCACAGCATTGCACAGACTCCACACAGAGCCCAGAAGCTTGAGCCTTTCAGATATATCGCTGCATTGGGAAAGCCTGGCGGATAGCGTTTTGCCTTTGATCAACCTCATGGTGTAGTAAGGAGAGCCGTCTTCGTTATAACCCAGTTCGTATACCGGGACGATATTGGGATGCTCCAGTCCACCGGTGATTATGGCTTCTCGCAGAAACCTTACCCTGGCGGCCTCTGTCCTGGATGGATCTGTTCCTTGAGTCTTGGAGCCCATGTTCCTGTCCCGCGGTTCCTTCCATGCGACTTCGCGTTCCATCTGTTTGTCATAGGCAAGCATGACCCTGGCCTGACCGCCCCTGCCTATCTCTGATTTTATTTCGTACCGTTGTCTAAGGGGTTTTTTATTGGACACATGGACTCTGGACTCCAGCATGTCTTTCGTATCGTCCGATTCCTGTTCGATGTTGATTTCGCCGCTTGCTTTCAACACGATGGATCCGCTGAAGGTTTGCTCAACGATTTGTTGTCCGCCAAGGGATTCCAGTGCTGATTGAGGGTCATTGCCGTTTGCATGTATAGCTTCTTCTACCATGGCCTGAAGCATCGAAGCTTTTTGTTCGTCTATAATCCCCTTTGATATGAGCTGCCTGGCAACAGAGCTTTGCCTGTCTACCATCCATGCTGCTGCTGCCGACATCACCTGTTCAGGTTTCGAAAATCCCAACTGTACTGCCAGGATTCCAAATATCAACTGGCTCTGTGAATCGTGATTCTGCACTATGCTATTCCTCCCTGACCGATAAAACGGTTACAGGTTTGTCGATATTCTTAAACCTTTGTTCCCCCATGGGCGAGAATCGAATTGATGGTATCGTATGGGTAGCGTCATGTTTCATAGCCTGGGATGCTGAGTGAAAAGTCTCCTTAACGGTCAGCACCTGCCCGGCTTTGGCCATGGAACACAGGCGAGCCGCCAAGTTTACCGTGTGACCAAGGGCGGTGAAATCCATCCTGGCGGGGGTGCCGATGTTTCCAATTATGGCAGGTCCGGTGGCTATCCCAATGCCGATACCTGGAGAGGGATAAGCGTCCTGTGCCCATTGTTCCATCATCGATGAATGTTCTTTGTGCATTTGCAAGGCTGTCAATAAAGCCTGCAATGCGTGATCGTCGGATTTTATGGGAGCACCAAACAGGGCCATTACCTCGTCTCCAACAAACTTGTCAACGGTACCATTGTAATTTTGAATGCACTTGACCATGTTGGAAAGAAAGGAGTTGACCATCTGTTGAAGCTGGCCAGGGGAGATGCTCTGTGTCATCTTGGTAAAGCCTCTCATGTCAACGAACAGAATCGATATTACTCTCCGCTCCATGTTCATGAAATCTTCTTCAGTGCGAGTCATCATCTGCTCTATTACTTCAGGTGGAACGTATCTTGCGAAGGTTTCCTCGAGCCATCTTAGCCTGGTCACATCTTGTATGATCAGCTCGACCCTGCCTTTTACCTCCGTTGCAGCAAATCGGAGTATGGTGGCGCTGGCAGGTCGCTTTCCCTTTGCAGGTGGCAGGACTTTTTCATCCAGGTCCGAAAATACCTTCTCGACCGTGATGGGTTTATCGCTGGACAGGGCAGCCTGGACGACAGCTTTCAATGTGCCCTTTCCCAGGGGACCATTATCCCAGTCATCCAGGGCACTGCCAAGAGCCTTTTGTCGCGAAGGCACGCCGAGCAGTTTCGCCATGGGAGGGTTTAGGTAACCAATGGTGCCGTCAGGAGCAAGCTGGAGTATCAATTCCTCCAGCCCCATGATTGTCTGTGAACTGTATCCTATGGTAGTCGCCCTGGTCATTGCGCCACCTGAGGTCATCATGGTGGAGCTCAGCCGGATTCCACTCTTCAGGCTGGCCAACTCCCCTCGTAGAGCCTGGTTTTCTTCCCGCAAACGAGTCAGTTCATCTTCTTTTCCTTCCATGAAAACCTCCTAATGTATGGTCCCAGTCTGATGTCTGTATCGTAGATGCAAATCTTCCAACACAGCTGTTGTCGTATCAGGAGACTATATTGATCGATAGCATATACAATATCACGTGAAATCTTGTGCAGACAGGGATAAGTTTGAAACCCTTGACCTTGACCTGAATTTAGTCTCTCGTTTATCCTGTATTCATCTCTGAAACCCGGGAGTGGAAATTGGAAATAAACGCTAGAGAGTATCTGGAGAAAATGCGTTGGCGCCTGGCAAGGCACCATTTTGTAAACTGGACTACATCCGTCCACACCAGGGTGGATCTGGACATGACCTTACCGAGGCAGTTTCTTTCCGAAAGCGGCCTGGCCGAAGGAGATAAACCTGTGACATTGGAGCATCTCTGGTTATGCGCTGCAGCCAGGGTGCTCAGGGCCCGGCCTGTGTTCAATGTGGCTTATGACGGACTAAGGGAAATTACCCCCAGGGATGAGATCCATTTTCGGGTGAGTTTCAATCTGGGGGGCAAGTTGGCATGGGGCATCATTGAAAATGCCGACAAGCTGGATCCTCAGCAAATGGCAGAAGCGTATCTGAAGGCCACGGAAAACGTTCAGGGCCCCGAACATGTTCAAAAGAGTCCCATAATGAGGAAAGGCAGGCTGGGACGACTGCTGGATGACGTCCTGGCAACGGCCGTGGATCTGGCGCCGCAGGTGGAAAAACGACTGGGCCTTGGGCCGGGAGACGATGGAGGGACTTTTAGTGTCCTGAACGCCGGAGCCTTTGGCGCCGAAGACTTTCACGCTGTGTTGCTCAGGCCTGCGGCCGCCATGCTGGTGGTGCTCAAACCCAAGTTCGTGGTGCAACCCGGGGAGAATGGTCCCGGGCTTGTGGAGCGGGTGCCCATGTCGGTTCCCTTCAATCACAACCTGATGGATACCGATGCGGCAGGCTATTTTCTTTTCCACATGCAGCAGATGCTGGATGACCCCGAACATTTCCTGATGGGATCAGGTGAGGAGAAAACAAGTTGAGGACTTTTGAAATATCATTCTGGGACAGGGATGATCCAAGCCTGTCTGCAATGCTGGATGAGCGTGTGGACATGCTCGCAGGACTCAGAGTCCCGAATTTTGCAGCCGGTGCCAACCTCAAGATGACAGCTCCCATGGATGAGCTGAACAGGTGGAGGAAAAACAGGAAACATCCCTTGGGCATAACGGCTTCGGTAGCAGCTGCCCTCCGATGGGCCCTGGAGTCCGATGGCTTGTTCGCATCCCTTTTTGATGGGCGTGACAATTTGCTTGTCCCCGACAATCCCTCCATTGGAGTTGGAGTGGATGCAGGGAATGCTGCTAGGATCATGGTGGTCTCCGGTGAGGAATATTCCGATCCCCTGGACCTGGCTGACAAGATTGAGGCATCCAAAAGGGATATACCGACCATCACTCCTGTACCTTTTTCTCCCGGTTCAAAAGAAAAAGCTTCCAATTTTGCAAAGAGAAAACGTTGGGCGAAGATGGTAAAGCAGGAACTGCAGGAGCGATTTGATTATCTGCTCCCACCCTTGCAAAAACGGAGGTTTGATACCTGGGCATCTCAGAGGGGGCATATACAGCTACACAACCTTGGAACTCATGGGGTGCAGGAATTCAAGGGCCTTTTGCGCAGACCTTGGGTGTCCATGCTCTGGGTGCTGGAAAAGGACGAGATTGTCTCGCCGGGGGATTCGGGAGAATTTGTCTCATCACCCGTGCTCCCCTTGATCCTTGTCTATGCCCAGGAGTTGATCCCGGTGGACAGGGCCTGTACGTTCTTGAGCAAGGTGGTGGAGGCACTGACTGATCCCAAGTGCCTGGAGGACAGAAGATGACGCCCCTGAAAAAGATTCCACCAAGTATTGGCGCTGACAGGCTTGCGGGTTGGACTGACAAACGCATGTTGTACATCCATGGTTTTCAGCATTACATGTGGTATCCCAATTGTTGTGTTCAGAAAAACATCGAGTTGACCGAGGCGGACATTTTGCGAAAGGAGATGAACAGGGAAGATCCTGATCCCGGCTCCAGGGTCACTTTCAATCACATCATCAATAAAGCGGTGGCAAACGCACTTCGACATCACATCCTGTTCAATTCCAAGAGGACCTGGAGGGATACCTACCTTGTTTACCCACATATAGACATTGCAAACGTGGTGGACGTTGAGGGAATGGCCACGCAGATAGTCATCCCGGATGCTGACAAGCTGACTTTGCGACAGGTGGCGCAACTCAGCCACAGACTCGTGTCCACCAGACGTGTCACCTTGCGTCACAGGATGAGTCGTCTGGATAATATTTTCCAGACCCTGCCCTTGTTCAACAAACTGGCATGGGCCTTTCCTTTCGTCAACAGAGTTCTTCGGGATTATTCCCACAAGGGCGCAATCGAGCACTTGGAAAGTCGACCCGGGTCTTTTCTCGTCACCAATCCTGGAACACTGGGGGTGCAGGACTGCAAGGCCATGCTGTTTTTTGGATTCAGAATGGGGTGTTTGCGTGTGATGGCTATCGAACAAAAAGCGCAGATTGTCGATGGCAAGCTTGGCTTCAAGAAAGTCTTGCCCACAGGGCTGGACTACGATCAACGCATCTGCGATGCTCCGGCAGCGGCCCGTCTTTTGAACGAGATCCAAAGAAACCTCGAAGATCCAAGACGATATTGTGCCGGTCCGGTGGATGAGCCTGAGATTGGTTCTGATGAAGGAGGCGCATGATGAATTTTCTCCAAAGGGTTACAAAAAATTCGAAAAGGATCATGCGTATGAAGCCTGCTGCCATGGTGCCGAGCGCTTCTGTACGAAAGCTCCTGCCCGCTGGAAAGTGGTCTGAAGGCAAAGCCATGGAACGTTTGGCCAGGCTTTGCAACGCGGTTTTGGACAATCTCGGTGACCAACAGGTCTTGGGGGCTGCTTACGATGGACACAAGGCCCTGAAGTTTGCAAAGAACCCGGCCGTTTGGGTGGGACCGGATGGAGGCAAGACGTGGAGACGGTTTTCCGCACCTTTGGAATATTTGCAGCTCGAGGCCATGCTGACCGCAAGTCCAACAGGTCTTGGAGATGTTCGCGATCAGGGGCTGGAAATCCTGGACCTTTCCGAACTCGAAATATGTGACTGGAAAGGGGGGCTGGTCTCGCCTCAAGTGGCCAGGATCGTGCTTTTGGCTCCGTCATGGAGACCTTCGGCTTCTGGTGATCCAGAGAAATATTTCGGCCTGGTGTTGGATTTCGACCAGCGATTGATGGATGCAAAAACAGCAGTGGCTTTCATGGATGTTCTTGCAAACAGTCTGCTCGAGGAGACATATGCATGAACCCCCAGGACCTGATCGCGGCCCGAAGAAGCCTGGTCATCGATGGAGCCCAAAGACGCCTGGTGCCAAGTGCTGCTGTATACCGCGAGATGTATGCACAGCCCCTGGAGTTGGTAGTTGATGAGTTGAATCAGCCTGGAGTACTTCCCACCGGCTTGAAGGCCAGCATAGAGCACCTGGTGATTCTTGCCGCCGCTTCTGCCTTGAGACAACACAAGCACTTTACCTCTCTTGTTTTGCCCGGCGGCAGCTTGTACGAATCAGAAAGGGCTGTGCTTGTAACTGCCCTTGATGGTCCTGGCAGCGGGGCTTTCGGATTGGTGGCTTGTCCTGATGAAAGACCCTTGGCCGATGCAGTCGCAGAACTGGACGCGTCTGAAGCCGATGGCTACCCGAGGTTTGAGGGTGAGGCCCGAAAGTCCGTGTTGCAGTCCAGGACAAGACCCATCAAGTATCGCCTGCTCGTGGATGTGCTGACCGAGGGTTTGTCGCTGGTCAGAGACAGGGTCAAGCTCCCTGAAAGACTTATAAGGATCGCGGTGGAACAGACTGGTAATTTTGTGGTCCATCCTTTACACCGCCATGGTGTAGACTCGGCTTCAGTATCACTGACAGGACCGAGACCTGCCCACTTGTTGGTTTGTGCGGTGAGTAATCTTCCCACCGGGTCCAAGGGCGAGGCCCATCGGGTGATAAAGATTGGTTTGGCATTTGACATGCGTATTTTTGAACCCTGGGAAGCTGCGCAATTTTTGGCTGACGTGGCGGATCTTTTGTCCGATCCCAGGGCATCGCTGGCCTGAAAGGACTCTCCATGGACTTTGAACTTGTTCACACACTAAGGATACCCAAAGACGAGTATTTCGACGTTGTACTCAGTGATGATTTTGTTAGGTGGGTCAAGGAAAAGATGAAGCAGGATGAGCGAAAGGTTCTTCGCTTCGAGGAGAAAGAAGGTGTCATATTCAGAACCATACGCTCCGAAAAAAACCTTGGCGCCAAGGCCCAGAGACATTTCAAGGTGCCCAATTTCGTGATGGATGAAATTCTGGAGATCAGGAAAGCGGATGGCAGGTACACCTGGGAGTATGTGCCCAACATAGGCAACAATCGCTTTTCCGCAAAGGGCACAGGGGCGATCGAACCTTGT
>JALVPF010000572.1:0-6591 GCA_027031935.1 Myxococcales bacterium
ATCGAAGCCAACAGCGGTCAGGGTTTTTGCAAGAGATCTGTCTTCTGCAATGTCGAAATTGAACCTGTTGGCCCCCATGCCGTGGCACATGAACACCGGCTGAGCCCAGAGAAGCTTGTCGGGTCTGTATCGGTGCAAAGCCAGAGTCCATCCATCCGATGTGGTCACGTGATGTATTTCATCGCTTCGTCTGCGAATGGAAAGAATCCTGGTAGCGACGCTCAGGTATATCCTGCCTGCCACGTAGACGAGCAGGACGATGAACAAGAGCCAAAAAAATGTCATTTGCCTCAGCCCTCCCTGGAACCAAGCGCATCCAGCAGGCGCTGATGAATATTGTCAAATGCTCCATTGGACATTATGAGTACCACAGAATCTGGTTTGAGATTTTTTATCAGGATGGCTAGCACCTCATCCACACCGGAACACAGCTTTGCATCCTGTCGTGTAGCGCGCAGGGAGTCCACCAGTTTCTGAGAATCGAATCGCTCTGATTCCTCCAGGCTGTCCACTCCGAAAGGGGGCACAATGAGCACCTCATCAGCACTGCCAAACGAATGTGCGTACCTTTCCTGAAAGATATTCCTGCGGCTGGTATTGGTCCTTGGTTCGAACACTGCCACCAGGTGTTTCGATGGCCATCGTTGTCTCGCTGCTTTCAATGTGGCAAGGACTTCCGTTGGGTGGTGTGCGAAGTCATCTATTACAAGAACCCCATCTTTTTCTCCGCGGACCTGCATTCTGCGCGCGATACCTTCAAACCCGCGCATGTTCTCTTGTGCTTCGGGGGGCAGTATGCCCAGCTTGTTGGACATGACCATGCAGGCCAAGGCATTGGCTGCATTGTGCTCACCCGCCATGGGGATGGTCAGCGACTCGTAAGATTCGGCCGGGCTTGTAAGATCAAAGGTAGTGGAGTTGTTGTGAATGCTGAGATTGCTGATGCGCCACATGGCGTCTTTACCCATGCCGTAGGTCATGACCTGGCATTTGGCCAGTTTTGATACTTCCATTACTTCTGGATCGTCTGCAAAAGCCACCAGCAGACCGTTTTCGGGAATCATGGATACGAGAGTCGCGAAACTCTCGCGGTATGCGTCCATGTCCTTGTAGATATCAGCGTGATCGAACTCCATGGAGGTCAGGGTGACGATTTGCGGTCTGTAGTGTACGAACTTCGGCCTCTTGTCAAAAAAGGCGCTATCGTATTCGTCTCCTTCCACCACGAACTCCTTGCCGTGTCCCAGACGAAAACTTTTTTTGAAATTGGCGGGAATTCCACCCACCAAAAAGCCCGGGTCCCTGCCTGCGTTTACCAGAATGTAGGACATGAGGCTGGTGGTGGTGGTTTTTCCATGGGTGCCTGCTATGACCAGGGACCTCTTGCCAGAGATGAACATCTCCGAGAGGGTCTGGGGAAAGCTCATGACCTTCATGCCCTTTTCCAATGCGTAGCTGGCCTCTGGGTTGTCCTTCCTGCAGGCGTTGCCAACCACTACCAGATCTGTATCAGCCTGGACATTTTTTGCATCGAAGCCTTTCACCGTTGGAATTCCCCACTCCTTCAGGCTGTTGCTCATGGGGGGATAGAATGCCTTGTCGGATCCTCGTACCTCGTGCCCTGCCTCTTTCAATAAACCGGCCAGGGATCCCATGCCGGTTCCACAAACCGCTACCATGTGAATTTTCATGACTTCTCTCCGCGTAATTCCTCGATGATGGCGTCGTGAACCTTGGGCCTGAACTGCTTTATGGACTCATTGTCGACGCTTGGATGAATCCTGTTGGTCAACAACACCACGATTGTTTCCTGTTCAGGGTCTATCCACAAGGATGTCCCTGTATAGCCCAAATGGCCGACTGTTGCTTTTCCCATCAGGGTCCCGGCCTGAGATCCCGACGGAGACATGGTGTCGAAACCCAGGGTTCTCGTCGATCCTGCGACTTTCGACCTGGTCCAGAATCTTTTCACCAACTTCCGCTCGAGAAAATCAGACTTTCCCTTGTATCCCGACAGCCATTGATGGCAAAGTGCGATCACAGATTCCCCGGTGCCGAACAAGCCTGCCTGTGCACCCACGCCTCCGCCAGCCCATGTGTTCTGATCGTGCACTTCGCCCACCATGAGCTTCGATCTCCATGGGCATTTTTCGGTTGCGGCAAAAACCCTGCCCTGGCGGACTGCATTCGCCTTTGCCGGGTTTTTCAAATCGACATAGAAAAGATCCTCTATTCCCACGGGGCCCGTAACCATGGAACTGAAGATTTCATCCAGTGGCCCCTCCAGAACATGCTCCAGCACCTGTCCCAAGAGGATAAAACCTAGATCGGAATAGACCGCCTTTTGTCCAGGCGGAGCAAGCAGGGGCTGTTTTGCAAGCATGCCAAAAATGGCGTTTTTGGCCTCCATGGTGCAGAGGTTTTCTCTCCCCAGCATGTGTTCGACTTCCTGGTAAAAGGGCACCCATGCAGCCAGACCGCTGCTGTGTTCCAGCAGTTCAGTGGCTGTCAGTTTCCCTAGCTGGCTTCTGTGGAGATCCGGAAGATATTCTTCCACGGGAGCATGCAAATCCAGCTTGGCGTCCCGAACAGCCAGTAAAGCCAGGGTGCTTGTGGCCAGTACCTTGGTCATTGAGGCCAGGTCGAACAGTGTCTGTTTAGTAACAGCAACTCCCGGTGGCGTTTTGGATGTCAATCCGTGGTATGTCTGGTGAAGCACTTTGCCGTTTTCAGAAACTGTGAGTGATGCACCTGGAAATACTCCCTGTGTGCAAGCTTCATCTACCAACTTGGAGGCCCTGGACAACATGGCAAACCTTAGCGAACAACCGGGTCCAGCAAAACCAGACCATGCTCTTGGGTGTTCAATTTAGCCCGAACTCCTACAGGTAATGCGATATTCGCCTTTCCATGCCCAAAGGCTGCGCCTGATATGGCGGGTACTCCCAGCTCGGCCAAGGCTCTCTCCATGACCTTCCTCGCTGACCACCGCGAGCCGGCGGCTGGCTTGCACCGGGTAAGTTCGCCCAATACAAGCCCTCGAACACCGCGCAGACAGCCGCTTTGGACAAGTTGCTGCCACTTTCGATCCAATGCGTAGGCCTGCTCTGCCACGTCTTCAAGAAACACAATACATCCCTTGAAGTTCGGCATGAGCCAGGTGCCCGAGAGGCTTGCCAGGATGCTGAGGTTTCCACCTGCCAAAATTCCTGATGCAGAACCGTGGCAGACCACCCTGGTTCTTCCCAGGGGAACCTTTCCGGCAGCACGGGTATTTGTCAAAATACTCTTGAGCCATTGGAGATGGGTCTTGGGAATGCGTGGCAACTGGGTTATCACCGGGCCGTGTATTGTCACCAGGCCATGGTTGAAATACATGTTCAGCAACAAGCTGCTTACATCGGAAAACCCCACCAGCAGCTTGTTGCAGCTCGCCAGAGACTTCTTGTCCAGCATTCCCATTATGCGTGCTGTTCCGTATCCACCCCTGATGGACCAGATGGCTTTTGTGTCCTTGTTGTAAATAGCCCTCTCGAGGTTTTTCGCCCTCTGTTTATCTGTTCCTGCAAAAAAGCCGTTTTTGGCAAACACGCCGTCGTTCCATACAGGCACGAACCCCATATCCCGCAAGACCTGTGCGCCGGCTTTCATTTCAGCAAGAGAGAAGGGACTTGCCGGCGCAACAAGTTCAATCCTGTCGCCTGGATCGAGAGCCAGGGGCTTGCGGCTGGATATTTTCGATTTGTTCACCATTGAAAAGTCATGATAACCGGCAATATGCCCAGACAGCAAATTTGATTTTATGATCCTTTGGCTGAACTTAGTCGAATTGACCGGCGTGTCCATTAGTTGCTAAACTTTTTGGGCGTAAAAGAAACCTTTTCACATGGGGAGTAGAGATGCATAAATACATGGCAAGTCTATCCCTCGCCATTTTATTGGCCTTTTTCTCCACTGATGCATGGGCACAGGATGACTTCGAGTTGCCGGACGATCTAAAGGCAAAACCTTGCCCAGAGGGAACTGTCCCTGATGGCAAGGGCTTTTGTGTTCCCGTCAAAAAGGGCGAAGCGCCCGCGCCCGGACCAAAGCCGGCAGCTGTACCTGTCACAAAGCCGGCCCCGGCACCCGGCCCGAAGCCGACTCCGACACCTGTCACAAAACCGGCCCCGGCACCCGGCCCGAAGCCGACTCCGACACCTGTCACGAAGCCGCAACCTTCAGAAAAGCAGGATACTTCTTCTGTCACCGATACCAAGGGACAAGCACCCAAAAACGGCAGCGTGGATAAAAAGGAGAAATCCCCCGAGAAGAAAACGGAAAAAAAGATCGCCGAAGAGCAGAACAAGAAAAAAAAGCAACAGGATGCCAAGCATCCAAAGCACAAGTTTGTAAAGGGGGAACTGTCATCGTTTTTGGGTTCGTCAAAACTGGTGACAAAGAACAACAGGGTAGGGCTGAGACTGGGATGGCAGCAAATCGACCTGGTGCAATACCTGACCATCAATCCTGAGATCGACCTGCGATTTGGAGATCTCTCTTTTGGTGTCGGGGTTCCATTGGCCCTGGAGATGTTTGACGGCAACCTCAAAGAAAACGACGACTGGACAGCCGGTTTTGACAACATGGGGGCATTTCGTACACAGGACTGGGATGAATGGCAGGAGTATGCCAGGATAATTCGATACCTGACCTATGGCCACAAGGAAGATCATTTTTACCTGAACCTTTCTCAGGTGGGTTCCAATTCCCTGGGCCATGGCGCCATCATGCGTCGTTACAGTGTCAACATCGATCCTGACTCTACCCGTCTTGCAGGGCAACTGGACATGTACAACGATTACGCCGGCTTCGAACTCATGACAAACTCGGTGGTCTCCTGGGATATCTTTGGTGTGTTGGGATTCATTAAACCACTGTCATTGTTCCTGGATTCAGATATGGCCAGGTCGTTTTCCATGGGCTTTACCTATACGGCTGATAGGGCAGCACCAGTGCTTGTGGCCACCAAGCAGCAGGATGCTTCCTCTGGTGCAAAACCATTTTACGCCTTGGGGGATGCCAGGCCGGATGTGGCATCCGATGCCTTCTTGCACGCCATGGGTGTGGATATGGAGCTCAAGGTGCTGAAAACAGAACATCTGGACATCAAGCCATTTGTGGATTTTTCGTGGATGATGCCGGGCACTCCCTCTGGTCCTGGAGCAAACCTTTCTCCTGAAGGAGGGAACGGATTTACGGCAGGCGTGCTGGGTAGGTTCAATTTCGGACAGGATACCATTCATGCCCTCAGGGTCATCGCAGAATTCAGGACCTTTTCATCCACGTACCTGCCGGGGTATTTCGACACCTTCTACGAGGTTCAGAAGTATTTTGCCCATCAGCGTTACGAGCAGGTCGGCAAAGCACAATGCCCTGGAACCATATCTCCAGACGATCAGAGGGTCTGCTTGCCCCCGACGAAGTTCAATGAAATTTTCGTTCAGAGAAAAGGACAGGACAGGCACATTGGATTTTATGCCGAGTTCAACTACTCCATAGTAGATTCCCTATCTCTTACCCTCGCTCTCGAGGGATCGGATGCTGACTTGGGAAATAATTTTCTTGCACACCTGGAGGTGCCCGCCCTTGACTGGTTGCAGTTTTTTGTCACCTTTCAGCAGAGGTCCATGGGCGATCTCAGTAACCTGTTTTCCAATGATTCCAGTGACAAGATCCTCTTTGCTGCAGCAAGGCTTCATCTCCTGCCGTTTCTGTTCATCAACTTCAGATATTACCACACCTGGATGCTCAGGGATGGAGCAAAGGATTTGAATGGAGACGGACTCGAGGACGCCTATCGAATGTACCTGCCTTACCATGCCTGGATGGGCGACCTGGAACTGGGTTGGGAATTCTGAGCTATTGCCATTCCTCAGGGGCGATATATCGCTCTTTGTTTGCCTGAATATGGACAGGGAATTTCTTACGATGGGATCCTTCTCGAAATTCAATCTTGTGAAGGCCATGTTCCAGGGGATGCTTGGCAAAGGCTCCGTTACCCATGCTTTTCCCGTCCACAATCACTTCGACACTCGGCCTCACCGATATGGACAGAAAACCATCTATTCCTTCCCTGGCAGTGCTGCGCATTTCTGTGGGATTACCCAGGCCGGGTTGTCCCACGGTAACCGTCTTCGAACTGGAAAGCAGGGAGGCCAAACCCAAGACAGCCAAAAGCACGACCACGAAAACAAGGACCATCATAGGCCAATCCGCCAGTATTCCCTTGGACTTCTTGCGTATTCTTACCTTTGGATCAGATGTTCCCACGGGCGCATTTTTCTTGAACGTGGATTGCTGAGAGATGCCGCGGGGCTGGGTTCCTTCAGGATCGGTCCTGGTGGCATCTTCTTTTTCTGCGGCACTCAGGTCGATCACGTCCGACGGATCCACCTCTTGCAAGCCACGGGCTTTTACCGACGTGTTTTTGCTTTGTCTCTCGTTGAGCATTTGCAGGTAACGGTTGTGAGCAATAGGCGCGGGCGGTATCTCGTCAATTCTTGTTGCCCTTTCATCAAGGAGTTCGAAACCCGTGGACAGGATCAGCTC
>JALVPF010000572.1:6601-8590 GCA_027031935.1 Myxococcales bacterium
GCAAATAGCTTGCGTAAATACTGTGCAACATAGTCTGAACGCTCAACTGCTGAACCATGTAGCAGGCGATGCAGGGCCCGTTCCATGTCCTTGCAGGAGTTGAACCTGCGTTTCGGATTGCGGTGCATGGCCTTTCGCAAAACCCTGACCACTCGCCTCGGAACATCCTTTCTCAGCATTCGCATGGGAGGAATATCGCAGGCATCAACAGCTTCCATGGTGGAATAATCCGTATCACGCTGAAACAATCTGGTGTTTGTTATGATTTCATAAAAGACCACGGCCAGTGAAAACTGATCAGACCTTTGGTCCAGAGCTCGACCTCGTACCTGCTCAGGAGACATGTAGGCGTATTTTCCCTTCAGTATGCCTGCCTGGGTATGGCTCAATCTGGCTTCGGCTTTTGCGATTCCGAAATCCACGATCTTGGTTACACCATCAAAAGACACGAGGATATTCTGAGGACTCACGTCACGGTGAATGGCTTTCAGTGGTTTGTCCTCATATTCGGCGATCTCATGGGCATAGTGAAGTCCTGCCAGGGCCGAGCACATGACCTGAATGATGAACGGCATGGGAAGCTCCTGCCCCAAGGCCCTTGCTCTTTCGCTAATCTGCAGGAGATCGCGCCCGAATATGTATTCCATGGCGAGATAGGGGACGTTCTTGTCTTCACCCACATCGTAAAGATGGACAATGTTGGGATGTTTCAGGCACGCGGCAATGCGGGCCTCGTCAAGGAACATGTCCAGGACTTCCCGCTCCGTCTCCAAATCGCCCCGGATGCATTTTACAATCACGGCTCGTTCGAAGTGACTCAACCCACCCTGGGAAGCCAGATAAATCTCAGACATTCCACCGACAGCCACACGTTTTATCAGTTGGTATTTGCCAAGCCGTGTGAGTTTAGCCATTGGTTCAAGGTCTCCCGCAAAAGGTCATCTTGTGATAAATACCACAATTGTCATGGTGAATAAAGAACCTGTAAGATTCGAAATGTTTATTCAGTGCCCACCAGGCCTGGAAAAGCTTCTTTCCAGGGAGGTCGCGGTTTTTTCTGGTTCTGCTGTCCAAAGAATGCAAGGTGGCGTAAGCACCCAAGGTGATATGCGCACACTGGTGAAGATGAACACCAACTCTGCCCTGGCCACGAGGATTCTGGTCCGAGTCGCAGAGTTCCAGGCACACAATCTCTCCCAGTTGTTCAAAAGGACAAAAAGGATAGACTGGGGGCCGTGGTTGGCCGGCAGGACAAACGTCCGAATACAGGTTAGCTCTTCCCATTCCAGAATCTATCACACCAAGGCTGCACAAGAGCGGGTACAAGAGGCCCTGATGCAGTGTACAGACGCACGAGCCTGTCCGGCGAAACAAATCCCGGATTTGATGGTACACGTACGCCTTCATCATGATGTCTGTACGATTAGTATTGATTCGTCAGGTAAGCCTCTTTGGCAGCGCGGTAGATCGAGAGAGATCTCCGCCGCTCCCATTCGTCCCAACCTGGCTGCCGCCGCCTTGCAACTTGTAAAGTATAAACCGGGAGAAGTATTGCTGGATCCCATGTGCGGTTCGGGCACCATAGTCATGGAGGCTGCCAGGTCCGTGGCGGGAGTCCCCCCTGGCCTGGGACGCGATTTTGCTTTTGAAAAATGGCCGATTTTCATGAAAGAAATATCAGAAAAAAAGCTGGATGATGAAGCCCCCGGGGACCATGAACAAGGAGACATTTCCATATTTGCTTCGGACCTGTCACCAGGGGCGGTGGGCATGACAAGGCGCAACCTCAAGAGGATGGGGATGGATGGCCTTGTGTTCCTCAGTCGCATGGACATGGCGGATATGTCTCCACCTGCTCAAGCGGGTTTATGGATTTGCAATCCTCCTTATGGAAGACGACTGTCGAGCAGGTCGAAGGTCGAGGCACTCTACCAGACCATAGGGAAGGTTTATGGGGAGAGATTCCGATCCTGGAGGCTGGCCTTGTTA
>JALVPF010000573.1 GCA_027031935.1 Myxococcales bacterium
TAGAGCCTGCTCCCCTGGAACCAAAGCCACTAGAGCCTGCACCTTTGGAACCTGAGCCACTTGCTGCACCTGAACCAGTTGCACCCTTGAGCCAACAAGAACCTGTGATACAGCCCATTGAACAGGGTACAGATACATTTGAGCCACCACCTGTTTTTGACAGCAGTCCGACCCCGGCCCCAGTACCTGAACCAGTTCCTGAACCCATTGAAGAGCCTGCGAGCCCTACTTTGGAAATTGATGAGCAGTCCCCAATGACTTTTGAACCAGAGGCAAGTGAGGAGACCCCTGACTCCCTGGATGATCTTCCTGCCGTGGATATCGATGAATCGGGACTTTCAGATGAACAACCTGAATTGGCTCCCATGCATGATTTCATTCCCAACGCGGACGAAGTTGGCGAACCCATGAAGGACTTGGGCCCGGAAACCCCTGAGCCCCTGGAAATAGACAGCCCAGAGAAAAAGGCGGTTGATCGAGTCGCGTCTTTACCAAAAGAGGATCTGGAGCGCATAGCTCGCGAGGTCATGGAAAAGATCGCGTGGGAAATTGTGCCCAAGTTGGCAGAGACCATTATCAGGGAAGAAATCGAAAAACTGGTTCAAGAAAAACTCTCTGATTAAGGGATAGCAGATACAGGCTCGGCAACACACCACCAACTGGCACCTCCTCATACATCTTCTTTCAGATCGAGATAGAGATGAACATTGACCATCAGGTATATTCACTCATTGACATGGCCATCGCAGAGGACCTTGGACCTGGAGACCTGACAACCGATTCCATCTTCTCCAGTGATCAAAAGGGCCTGGCAAAGCTGGTGGCAAGAGAGCCCATGGTGATAAGTGGCATCTTGATAGCCAGGGCGGTTTTTCTGCGAATTGATGAAAGATGCAGGTTTTCTCCTCTTGCCAGGGACGGCGAGTACGTCAAGGCCAACAAGACCATAGCGAGGATACAAGGTCCCGTGGGTTCCTTGCTCAAGGCAGAACGCACTGCGCTCAATTTCATGCGCAGGCTATCAGGAATTGCCACGGAAACAAGAAAATTTCAAAAGCTGCTCGAGGAATACCCATGCACCCTGCTCGACACCAGAAAGACTACTCCGGGTTGGCGAAGCATAGAAAAAGCCGCAGTGAGAGACGGCGGCGGGAGCAATCACAGGTTTGGACTGTTCGATGGAGTCATGATCAAGGACAATCATATAAAAGCAGCAGGCTCCATTGACAAGGCCATAAAACTTGCAAGACAACGCATACCGCCAACGATAAAGATTGAAGTGGAATGCGAAAGCATCTCACAAGTTCGCACCGCTCTCAAGGCAGGTGCTGACATAATAATGCTGGACAACATGTCACCAAAGAAAATGAAACATGCGGTGGATATCATTGCTTCACGGGCAAAGACCGAAGCATCGGGCGGGATTACCAGGGAAAACCTGGTGGATGCAGCAAAATCGGGAGTTGACTATATTTCGGTGGGTGCGCTTACACACAGCGCAAAATCAGCAGATATTGCCATGGAAATCTAGACACCTTGCCTTCCAGACTTTTCGCACCAGGCGCAGACGACCATAGAATGGAAATCCACGAGTCTCTGGATTCAACCAACATCCTGGCAAAACAACGTGCCATTGACGGTGTGGAGGATGGATATGTAATAGTGGCTGATACCCAGACCAATGGACGAGGACGACGGGGGAGATCGTGGCATTCACCGGCTGGAGTAAACCTTTACCTTTCCATGGTACTGGATACAAAAAAAGTCTCTGCGGGCCTGGTAAGCCTGATGGGTGCAGTTGCAGTGATGGACACCATAAAACAATTGTGTCCCAATCCGGATCTCGTACAGATCAAATGGCCCAACGATGTGCTCATGGGAAGGAAAAAAGTCGCAGGAGTATTGGGAGAGTATTTGTCTGAAAAACAAGACTGGTGCGTTCTTGGTATTGGAGTAAACGTAAACTCAAAAGCGGAGGATCTGCCGGATTCCCCACGCTGGCCTGCCACATCCATCGCGCTATTTTTGGGCAAACAGCTTAACAGGAACATACTCCTTTCCCGCCTGGTATGCAGATTGCGCGATTTGAAACACACCCTCGAGACGGATCATGAAAAAATTCTAGAGCAGGTACGACAAAACTCCGCCACCATTGGACGTACTGTTTTGCTCTCTGTACAAAACACGGAACCCCAAAAGTATAAGGCAATTGGGATCGATGAAAATGGTCTCCTGTTACTGCAAGGCCAAGAAAAAATCATCACTGTCACAGCCGGAGACGTAGACATCATACAAGACAACAGGTAATATGGGTGGCGAAATTTCAAAACCAACGAAGGACCAAACGCATGAACAAGATGGTAAAATTTCTTCTTCCATTGTTTTTGCTGTCATCAAGCGCCTTAACGGCACATGCACGTGATTCCAAATCCGCTCCCATCGTTGCTGTATTCGATTTAGAAAACAGGGGTTCTCCCTTAACGGACAGCGAAATTCTTGGACTTAGTGACTATCTGTCCACCAAGCTCAGTGAAGGTGGATCCATTCTCGTCATTCCAAAGGACGAAATAAGAAAACGGATCACTCAACAAAAACTGAATTTTAAAAAAGAATGTTTTGACAGCAGTTGTCAGATCGCCATCGGCAAAGAGCTTGCCGCCGAATACAGCATCAACTCGAGCATCTCCAGGATAGGGAGCAACTGCATCATAACCTCCCAACTCTACGATCTTCAAAAAGCAGCGTCGGTGGATGCAGCATCTTCCAGGAAAAAATGCAATGCTGACGCACTCATTGAAGGGGTGGAGTATATTGCCAAAAGATTTATTCAGTCCATTGGAAAAAGCAAAGACAAAAAAAATGTGACTGCAAATGTCAAGAATGAACAGAAATCCGCCCTGGATGCAAATTTGATAATCAGGAATCCCATCGACACAATCGTGAAGACAACAGCGGATATTGCGAAGAAAGTCTCTCCTGATTCCGGTATCAAGGTTAGCGTAATGCCAGTCACAAGTGAACCGAAGCAGAAAGCCAAAACCGGTTGGTCCCTTGGCGCTGGTATCGCTGGCCTTGTGCTTGGGGCTGTTTCTGGAGGAATTGGCTTTGCGGGAATACTGACCGACAATTATGACCTCACCCTTCCTCTTTGTGCAACTGCTGCTTCTTTGCAGATAATTGCTGTCCCAGTGATAAAGATCGGCTCAAAATCAGCAAAGGGTGATGGAGTTTGGGGAAATACCGGCGCGGAAATTGTAGCGTGGATAACTTATGGATTTGGAACAGCGTTCTGGGCACTGGCGGGCTTGGTTGGATCACAAGGCGGGATTGAATATGACAAGAGCGGAGATGTTTGGAGTAGTGGAGTAATCCTTCTTTATGCGGGAACAATTCTTGGTACGATAAGCACGGTCTTGATCTCTGTCGATAGTTTGTTAGCCTATGGTCAGGCCAATACACTTTTGTCCAAAAATCCTGAATCAGACCAAGCCAACGGAATAATCATAAGCCCCAGCATCAGCCCCTTGCCTGCACCAGCACAACACCCCGAGGCCACGGGAATGGTCTTTGGGCTTGTAGGAAGATTTTAATTCCTGCCTGCGCTGTCTTTACACGTCTCGATCTGTAAATTCTGTCCATCTGTACTGATTGTAATTTGACCATCCACGTCCGTTCTGAGAATCGTCACCCCCGCTGCATTCAACCGTTGAAGCACCTCTGGGGCTGGCAGGCCGAAATGGTTCCTGGCCCCCACGCTTATCACTGCCAAGGAGGGTTTTACCATGTTGATGAACTCATTGCTGCTTGCATTCCTGCTGCCGTGATGCCCTACCTTCAAGACGTCTGACCTCAAAATCTCCCCATTGTTTACAAGCCCATCCTCACCATTTTTTTCCAGGTCCCCGGTCAAGAGAATCGACCTTTTTCCGTATTTAAACCTTAGCACAATAGACCGCTCGTTTTCTTCCAGTTCTCCTGGATCTTCCAGAGGCCAAAGCACTTTTATGGTTACACCTTCTATGTCATCAACATGGGTCGAAACATCCACAATCCTTACCTTTGCTCCAACGGAAGCAGCCGCAAAGGCAAGGGGCCTGCTGAAAACATCCTGGTCAAGGTCAGCATTGCACCAGATCTCTTTCGGATGGAAAAGCTTGACCACGGATGCCAAGCCACCCACGTGATCAGGGTCCCTGTGAGTTGCCACAACAAGATCCAGCCGGTCAACCCCCAATGCCCAAAGAGCAGGAGCCACAGTGCCCAGTCCTACGTCATACCTGCCTGAATAGGTACCACCCCCATCCACAAGCCATGATTTTCCACCAGGAAAACGAATCAGGAAACAGTCTCCTTGCCCAACATCTATAGCTATCAACTGAAGTTCCTTCGAGAAGCGTGGCCCAATCACTACCCATGTAAGATTTGCACAAATGAATACCGCTGCGAGTATTGCCATGATTTTTATGCGATTCACATGCCACATCAATGCAGTGGAAATCCAGAAACCGTACCATGCAATCAAAGAGGTGATTCCCAGGCCTGCCACGTTCCAGGATGACCAGGAAGAAGCCGAAAAGAAATAGGCCAACCAGTCCAGTCCATGACACAACCAAATGCCGAAAGATGCCACGACAGAAGCCAGCGTTGTGGAAAAAGAAAGGGCTATGGCGGAGATGATTCCAACTGGAACCACAAGCCATGAGGCAAGGGGCACCCCGATCATATTGGAAAACAAGCCGGACATGCTGACCTGGTGAAAGTGGTATACGAGGACAGGAGCAGTCCCCACTGTTGCAGCAGCAGAGACCAGCGCAAGCTGCAGGAATCTTTTTCCCATTTTCTTCAAGACACCAGGCTCATTTTCATCCGAACTGAACCCTACACCCAGAACTCCTGCCCATCTCGGAGCAAGGACAAGTACTGAAAAGGCAGCGGCGAAACTGAGCTGGAATGAAGCAGAGAACAGAGACTGGGGCCATATACCGAGTACCAGGAGCCACGCGGCAGATAGAACATTCAGAGCGTCCGACCTTCTCCTGATGATGACAGCAAGGAGAAAACAGAATATGACAACGCTCGCCCGTATGGCTGGTAATCTCGCACCAACCAGAAGTACATAAAACCCAAGGGCAGGCATTACAAGGGCTGCTGCAATTCTTCGAACATCCACTCTCATGGCCATGGTTCGAACTCCACCCAGCAGCATGGATAAAAAAAGATACAGTCCAATGGCCACTGTGCCCAGGTGAAGTCCACTTACAGCGAGAAGATGGGCCATGCCTGCACGCTGAAAAGCAAGACGGGTCTGAGGAGAAATGGAACCGGTCTCACCAAAGCTAAGGGCCGAAAAAACAGCTACGGATTCATCTGCCTCGTCACCCGAGCCGCCGATGAGTT
This sequence comes from Myxococcales bacterium, assembly GCA_027031935.1. GTDB lineage: Bacteria > Myxococcota > B64-G9 > B64-G9 > B64-G9 > JALVPF01. Next base: position 5,398 of record JALVPF010000573.1, read on the forward strand.
CGTCCATGGCATACCTGGCCCTCTGAGCCAGTCTCCACAGGGAAAGCGATGGTTTGTGACTTATGAGCAAGTCATGGCAGTTGCCCACTGCGCTCCAGTATACGCCCTCTTTGTAAAGAGCCTCTCTGGTGTTTTTTGTACCCCGGTTACGGGTAGCAGCTGGTTTATGAATGCGCACCAAAGCTCTTATCTCATCTCCTGGAAGAACGTTGGGACAGGCAAGTTCCGACTCCATGATCGCGGTAAATTTGACTTTACCCGGCCACGGGGACAGTTTTCCCCCTGGTTTTCCGATTGCTGTTGAACTCAACATCACCTGCAAAGCACCATTCATCCTGCGCCATCCCCCCTCTGCGACCCCTGCCATGGCAACCATTTTTCCAGGGGCCGCAAGAGATGGAGCGGCAGGCAAGTCTCCCCTGGCCCACCCCAGGTTGGCAAGGACCAGCAGCCACAGATAAAATCTAAGAGGCCCTCCCCGTCGGCGTACCAGTAGAACAATGGCGGCAAACAATGAAAGGCCAGCCATACTCCATGGAATTGCAGATGAAACTTCTATTCTTGCGGCAAACCAAATGCCCACGGCAAATGCAAATGCCAGGGCCAGCAATGGTCTGCGCATGGGCAAGGCCTTGTCGATCTGTCCTGATCCATCCCCGTCAGTCATGTCTCGTCGTTTACCCCCTGCTTGTCAGGGTATGGAGTTGTTTCGGTGTATTGACGTTCCTTGTAATTCCAGGATCGTCAGCATCGATCCAGGTCACGTCACCACTCTCCTCAAGCTCCTTGACCAAGACTCTTGCCCCATTGGCCAGTACATTCGGCTTTTTCAGTTCATCAAAAAGCTCCCTGGAAAAAGCGGTCGGATGGCCGGGTTCTCTGTTGTAGCGTGCCACGACGCAAGGAGCATGCCGCAACGCGGCTGCGACATCACGGACCGTACTGGATAAGATCGTGGCCTGATCCACCAAAACGAACAAAATGCCTTCCGCCTCCCGTGCTGCGTCAAGGGCGCACAAGAGTGAAGATATCTGCCCCTTGTCCGGGTTTGGATTCAAGAGGACATTCACATTCGCCAGAAGGCATTTTTTCTGTATCTCTTGAGCATGATGAGCCAGCACGGCGAACACCGGGTCACAGCCACCCCTTTTCAGAGACGTGATCATGGAATCGAGAAAAGTATGCTTTCCTATACGTGCCAAGGCCTTGGGGCTACCCATTCGGGTGGAAGCACCTGCGGAAAGAACTGCCCCTGCAATCATCGCCCTGTCCGAGTGCTTACTCGTTTACGCCTGGTTCTTTTCGTCTTCGACCTCTTCATCAGCGCCTGTGAATGATCAAAAACCTCCAAAAGGCCCTCTGTAAGCAAGGCACCAACCACGTTCTTCCTGTATTTTGCGGTGGAACGAATATCGTCGATTGGGACAGCAGCCTGACGACAGGCCTCGGCAGCATCACGAATCAATGATGGTTTCAATATCTTCCCTTCGAGAATGGTCTCTGCCCGAGGCACTCGAATCACTGTAGGGGCCACAGCTCCCATGGCTATCCTGACCTCCGACAGCCGACCATCACCATGCCTTTTGGCAACGAAAGCAAGTGTTGCCTTTGAACAGCACATTCCCAAACGTTGACCCGCCTTCTTGAAAAACGCGACGGTCCTTCCTGTCCTTGGGATAAACCTGACGGACTCAATGAGTTCATCCGGGGCCATGGTTGTTGAACCTGGACCCAGGAAAAATTCCTGAACGGGAACCGCCCGTTTGCGATCCCTCGACACAAGGTACACATGTGCATCCAGACAGGCCAAAGCCGGAAGGGAATCACCGGCAGGAGACGCATTGCCGAGATTGCCACCTATGGTCCCCCTGTTCCTGATCTGCAAGGATCCCACTGCACCACAAGCAAGGGAAAGAACACGCGCTCTACGTCGAACAAGGGGGTCATCAGCGATGGACTGGTGTGTTTGAGCAGCACCGATACGGATAAGCCCGCCATCATCCATGCCAATACCCAGGATAGCGGGCAAGTTACTGATGTCGACCAGTAGGCTGCGTCCATCCATGGAATTCTTTTTCACCAGGAGATCCGTGCCTCCAGCCAAAATCAATGCCTGTGGTCCATCTGCCCAGAGCAATTCAGTGACGTCTTCGATCTCTGTCACCTTTATGAAACTTACCATGCTTGCCTCTTTCGCAGTTTCTTTATTCACTCCACCGGCGGCTCAGGTGCTTGCTGGGATTTTGGAGCCTCCTGCTGTTTGGCATTGGGAGCAGGGGGCGACTTCTGGCCTTGTGGAGCTTCTCTCTTGGATGACTTGCTTTTTCTCCTCAAAGCTGCCCTGGGCTCGGGCAACACACCGCGTCTCCACAAGTGGACCAGTTCCCCTGCCACGGACACTGCGATCTCTTCGGGAGTTACAGCTCCAATATCCAGACCGATGGGAGACCTTACCAGCTTGATCGCGTCCTCATCGACTCCCTTGTCGCGAAGTATGTCCAAAGAACGTTTGGCCTTTTTTCTGCTTCCTATCATTCCCAGGTATGCCGGTCTCTGCTGTACCACCGACTCCAGTACCAGCTGGTCCTGGTCATGCCCCCTGGTCACAATTATTACATGGTCTTTTGTCCCCGGAGGAGAATCTGCAAGATATTCATCAAACGGCTTGTTCACGATCACATCCACCTGGGGCATCCTCTCCCTGTTGGCCCAATCGGCTCTATCATCTACAACTGTCACGACACAGCCAAGCATCTTCAACTGTCGAGCCAATGCTGTACCCACATGCCCGCCTCCAAAAATAACCACCTTGCGTGGCGCCAGAAGGGGCTCGATGTAAACGCTCATGTCCCCACCACAGCTCATGCCCAATTCATCCAGGTTGTACCTCAAGGAGCGTGGACCGCGACCATCCTCCAGGGCATTCAGCGCGTCCGCCATGACCCTCGCTTCGATAACCCCGCCCCCTATGGTTCCAAAGATGTTTCCATCAGCCAATACCAACATTTTGGAACCGATCTTTCCCGGAGCCGAGCCAGCGCTGGCAATCACAACGACAAGAGCTCCCGATTCTTCTCTATCGATAAGCCGTTGCAACTGCGAAGCTATGGTTTTCATTGTATTGCCGTCCGAACTCATATCTACCTCCTGACCTTTGCGGCACGCTGCCTGGCCGCCTTGCGAATAGCGGTGACGATCTTTGTGTATCCGGTACAGCGACAGAGATTGCCCGCAATACCTTCCCTTATCTGTTCGGTGGTAGGCCGGCGGTAGCGTTGCAAAAGAGCCTCTCCGGCCATAATCATACCTGGCGTACAAAAACCACACTGGACTGCGCCTTCATCAACGAAAGCCTTCTGAAGATCGTTCAATCTGCCGTCCTTTTCCAGACCTTCGATTGTGGTAATCTCACATCCATCAGCCTGGACGCTCAAGACCAGGCACGACGGTACCAGTTTTCCATCCATCAACACTGAACAAGCCCCACATTCCCCCACGCCGCAGCCTTCTTTCGTCCCGGTAAGACCAGCCTTTTGCCGCAATGTATCCAACAATCTCTCAGCAGGCTCAACATCCAGTGTGGTGTCGATTCCATTGATTATCAAATGTACACGTTCACTCATGAGCCCAGCGCCTCCATCACGTCTTCCGGCAAAACTGGCAACCTGGTAAATCTTTTTCCAATGGCATCATCGATTGCGTTTATCACCGCAGGGCATGGACCTACCATACAGGTTTCGCTGATTCCCTTCGCTCCCCATGGCCCGGTGGGTTCCTTGACTACAACAGGAACTGTACGAATCTGAACCGGTACATCCAGGCTTGAGGGAAGCACATAGGTATCAAAATTCTTGGTAAGAAACTTAGACCCACTGAACTTCACCTGTTCGAAAAGTGCATACCCAACACCCTGGGCAATTCCTCCCTCGCTCTGGCCCTCGAAGCCTTGCTTCAGGATGACCTGGCCGCCGTCCAGATGAGCTTCCACTGCCAAGACTCTCACCGCACCGGTAAGCGTGTTTACCTCCACCAAGGCAACGTGAGTGCCATAACTGTAAAGGATGTGCGGCAATCCGTCTCCCAACTCCACATCCGCCACAGGAATATGAAAAGTTGCCCTGGCAACCAAGCCTCCTGGGTCCAGGATTCTCTCTATGGGAGCTTCTCCCCCTGCTCCACGCACCTTGTCATCAACTATGCCAGCGGGTCCCCTGGGCCAACCAAGTCTCTGGGCAGCCAACCTGGCAAGTTCATTTTCAAGCTTGTCGGCAGCCATGCGAATGGCGTTTCCTACAGCATAGGTGGTTCTTGACGCAGTTGTCGTCCCGGAGTCCGGGGTCGTACCCGTATCACCACCTATCACCTTGATCCTGGAAGGATCGACCCCCAGCCGCTCGGCAGCCATACGATTGTAAGCAGAATACGATCCCTGTCCAAACTCGCTCGTACTGGCACGCAGGATTATGTCGCCGTTCAAGGACAGATCGAGTTCCACTTCGCAATAATCAGGCAGTCCCACGCCAAGTCCCAAGCCTTGCATCTGGCTGGCAACTCCCACGCCTCTCTTGATGTATGGAGCAAGGCTGGGAGAGATGCCCTTTCTGTCCTTTTTCAATTTGCGACGCTCAGTCCAGAGTTTTCCTTTTCGCGCTGACTTAATTGTCGCCTTGGCGCCAACAGCGGTAACCATCTCATAGCCGAGCGCAGCCTTGTCTCCTTTTTCGAGAGCATTCGCCTGACGAAAGGCCAGGGGGTCTCTGCCCAAAGCGCGAGCCATCAAATCCATCTGTGACTCCATGGCTACGCAGGCTTGAGTACAGCCGAATCCCCTGAACGCACCTGAGAAACCATTATTGGTGTAAACTGCATAGGCATCTATCTTGGTGTTTGGAACCACATAGGGCCCGGCGGCGTGCTCGATCATCAGGTTGAGCACAGGCCCTCCAAGGCTGGCGTAGGCTCCTGTATCCGAAATGAACCTGGCCTCTACGGCCATGAGCTTTCCGCTTTTTGACGCCCCGGTCTTGTAATACATGCGAGCAGCATGGCGCTTGGTGGAAAAAACCATGGATTCTTCCCTGGTGGCCACGAGCTTGGCTGGTCGCTTGGTATGGTAAGTCATCAGAGCGAGGTGAATCTGGACGGTGATCTCGTCCTTGCCACCAAAGGCCCCTCCTACGTATGAGCCTATGGCTCTGACATCATCCAGGCTCAATCCTAAGGCACGCGCAATTTGCGTCTGATCCCTGTATACATATTGTCCACAGGAATCTATGGTGAGTCGGCCTTCATCGTCGTAGTAGCTTACTCCTGCCTCCGTCTCCAGGTATGCGTGTTCAATGGTGGGAACCTCGTAAGTCTTTTCTACGACCACTGCGCTTTTTCCGAATCCCTCCTCCACGTCACCCTTTTCAAAATGCCCTTCATGAAGGATGTTACCCCCTGGATGCAATAGCACAGCTCCAGGCGACATGGCAGCTTCCGGATCATCGACAACAGGCAGAACTTCATACTCCACCTTTACCAGTTGTGCTCCTTTTCTGGCTGCATCCAAAGTCTCTGCACCCACGAGGGCGATGGCATCTCCCTCGTATCGCACCCTGTCGAAACACAAGACGGGTTGATCCTGAATGGCTATGCCAAAAGCATTCTCCCCCGGCACGTCCTCAGCAGTCAGCACTTTTATCACGCCAGGAAAAGCCTTGGCTTCGCTGGTATCAACCTGGAGTATTTTTGCGTGGGGATGAGATGATCTGACCACCGAGACCCACAACATGCCATCCAGTCTCTTGTCCGAAGGATATTGTTGTCTGCCCGTTACCTTGTCCTCGGCATCTATACGCCGGGACTTTTTGCCTATATATCTGTGCCTGTTTGCCAAAGCACTTCTCCCAAGACTCAACCACCGCCCACAGGTTGAAAAAACTGGACAGTGGAACCATCATGCAATTCATGTCCACGAGATGCTTTTTGCCCGTCCACCAAGGCCCAAATATCCACCCTATCCGGCAATCCACAAAAACTCATGACGTCTGAAACCTTTGCCCGCTTGGGAAGTTCCAAGGTGAAAGTCGAAGCCTCCCCGGGACTCTTCAGAGCACCAAACAGGGTTACAAGGACCTGGATCGTCATGACTTTCCGAACACTGGAGCATCCATGAAGCACATCATACACAAGCCCCGGGCTCAGGGTAAACACCGAATTTCAGATTTTTTTCAATAGCTCCAAAAGACCCTCAGAGCAGAGAAAGACGGCCTGATACCATCCTGGGTAGTCCTGAGTTCCACATCGGCGCTCAGCCATCGATGTCCCTGGAGATCAGCGCAGGAGCTGAGGTCAGCAGGACTCGTGCTGAAAGGACCACAGGTAGTGCTGTGATTGGTGACCAGTTCGGATTCGCTGTCTGCAGACACGAATGTAACGCTGACAGATGTCCCGGCTGGCACAGATGCCTCCCAGGTGGCGCTATGCCAGATGGGACTTGCATACCCAGAATCGAAATTCTGTATCCAGTGACCCTGCCTGGTGGTAATGGTCCTGAGCTGCATTCCTGTCATGTCCGAATAGGTGTACAACTCCTGTCCAGGATCCACGGGAAAGCTGGCGTCCAGGGAACAATCAGGATTGTAGCGATTTGCATAGCCGCCATATCGATTGGGTACCCAGATTTTCCCGTTATCATCAACAGCAATACCGTGGGGATTGGTGCCATTAGGCGTCGGAGCGCTACAGACTTCAGCGCCCGTGTTGGGATCTATCTTCACGACCCGGTTGGAGCCGTATTGGGATCCCCAGATATACCCATCAGGAGCTACGGTCACAGCCGTGACATTGTTTACGGAGGTATTGAAGATGGAATGTGGAGCGTTACCATTAATCTTGTGCACAACGCTGCCACCTGACCATCCTCCCAGCCACACGTCGTTGTTCTGATCTATGGCAATTCCATAGTAACTTGGGTTAGAGACGTTCTCCACAACGTTCATGGTGGCGGTGTCAACCTTTACCGTAGTAGGTGAAGATGCAGTCCACAGGTAGCCATTTCCGTCAACCGCAAGCCCGTATATGTTTACTCCCACGTTTTTCGTTCCCAGCACGCGACAGCATGGAGGTCTGGCGCAATCCGTGTTGTTCGTATCAGAGCCGTGTACCTTATAAAGGGTCTGGCCGTTAAAAGTACCGAACCAGGCATTGCCATCGCCATCTATGGCAACACCTCGACAAACATTGACCGCATCCACCCTGCACAGAAGGTTACCATCTGGATCCAGGTGAACTCCATTAGAGTAATCGGCGTTGCTTGGGGCTCCAAAACCACGGTTACCTACCCATACTGAGTAATCCAGGGCTACTGCAGTTCTGGAGGGATAATCACCATGGGAATCGACTTGCCACAGCTTCTGCCCTGTCTCAGTGTCCAGTTTTGCCACCTGGTCTCTTCCCGTCACCGAGATATAGATGAAGGGAGTTCTCACCGCGCCCTGCCCAAGGGTCACGGAATCAGGGTCGGAGGGATCCGGAACAGTGCCATCGCAGTCTCTCAGGTCCGCGTCGCAATCACCAGGTGAATCCCAATCCTGTTCGTAGCAAGGAACATCCGGGCATGTTCCACATGCGGTGATAAGCCCCTCGTCCGTCAAACCATCACAATCGTCATCCATGCCGTTGCACTGGGTTTCATCTTCAACGGGCAGGCACTGACCACATGCGTTTCTGAGGCCCTCATCCGTAAACCCGTCACAATCATTGTCCAACCCGTCGCAAACCTCCACCGCATCGCAGTATCCACATGCATTGGAGCCTATTGCCCACTGCTCATCGGTCTCACCATCGCAGTCATTGTCTTGCCCATCACATATTTCCGGATCGGGTAACACATCCCCCTCACATGCCCCCCAGAACTCTCCGTCGCACTGCTGGGTTCCCCATGCACATTGACCAACGCCCTGTGTGTCCACGGGACCTCTGTAACACTGACGTGTTTCGCTTCCAGTGCAACCACCACAACCCTCGTCAACAGACCCGTCACAGTTGTCGTCCAGGCCGTTTCCGCAAACCTCATCAGGGGTATCACCACATAGACCACAGGCATTGGTGACACCTTCATCCACCAGGCCATTGCAGTTGTCGTCCTTGTTATTGCATGTCTCTGAAGCTCCCGGGTTGATGCTGCTGTCCGAATCGTCGCAGTCAGCAGGTGGTGCGTATCCATCGCCATCGTGGTCCGGTAGACATTGCTCGTCAGTGATGCCATCACAGTCGTCATCCAGCCCGTTGGCAAGGCCACCAATACATTCTGCAAGCGGTTTTATTTCGCCATCACAGGCAGTCCATGCCCAACCTCCAGCGCCATCCGGTGCACAATCATGAGTCCCTCCCTTGCATATTCCAAAGCCCAATGTATTTGGAGGGCCGGAGTAGCAAGGTTGATCAACAGGCGGATGGCACTGACAATTGCTGCCGGAGCCGGGATCATCACAATGACAGTTGGGGTCACAGGAGCAATCCTCATCCATCTGTCCGTCACAGTCATCATCCAGACCGTTTCCGCATATTTCCACCAACTGATCATCAGGAGGTGTACACTGTCCGCACCGATTCAGCAGTCCCTCGTCCGTCTCACCGTCGCAATCATCATCCTGATGATTACACACCTCGTCAGTTGGCAATACCTGGCCCTGGCAGGGTCCATATTCCTTTTCGTCGGTACATGTGGCTACACCCAACCTGCAGTTTCCAACCCCCAAGGTGTCAAATGGTCCATCGTAGCACTCCCACTGATCGCCAAGCTTGCAACCGCAGTCCCCCTCATCGGTCTCGCCATCGCAGTCGTTGTCAACGCCATCATTGCATTTTTCCGGGATGGCAGGATTTATCAATCTGTCCGTATCATCACAGTCCGGCCCCCTGGCGCAGTTCTTTCCAAAACCGTCCTGGTCCTCATCTATGCAGTCATCTCCATTATTTCCATCAAAACCATCCCCTGCATCCTCTACCTCGTCTGGTACGCAATAGCCGGACTCACAATGCTCACCCTTGTCACAATCACCATCAGCCTCGCATGGGGTGAGGCAAAACCCGGATATACAGACATCGCTACCTTTGCAATCAGCGCTGGTGGTGCACTGAGCACGGCAAACCCCATCATCGCATCCAGTCCCCTCGGGGCAGTCCGAATCAAAGGAGCAACGCACTATGTTCACCGCAGTATCATCAGAGCAGGCCATTATCAAAAAAGAAGAAACAAAGCCCAGGATCAAACCAGAGAATAAAATCCTATTCATGACCGACTCCTTATTTTTGGTAATACTTACTAACACCCTGTACTTTATATCTTAGCACGCATAGCATGCTTGATGGAAATAGCGAATCGGTCATGTGGACAAATAAAAGACTACATGGAATGGCAGATTCCTGACTCATGGCGTCATCATCATGAAACCCGCTGTTGTAAAAGCCAAAACAACACAGCCGTCAGGATCGCAAGCGAGGTGGGAAATCAGGGTTGGATGGCGGGTCCGGAAGAAATTGAAGTATATCCATCGCCAAAGTCAAAAGGAGGCATCAAGTCCCCGGAAGCATCAGAAGAAAATTTCACGGGCACCACTGAGCTTACGCCCGTCGAAGAGCTGGTGGCCGTAGTCACGCAATAGCCTTCCAGGGAACCCTCATTTACGCAGCTTAGATAATCTGCAAGCCCAATTCCATCAAAGGATTTGGTGACACTTGGCACTGGCCCACTCAAATCGATGATCTTGATGCTTCCCGGATACCAGCTGGTGAGTATGGCGGCCCCACCATCCGGATGAACCTTGACTTTTGCAGGTGAAGGCACTGACACCCACTGACCCGAACCTATGCTGTCTCCTTCTATACCCACCATCCACAGGGCGCCGCCCTCTCCAAAATCCCCAGAAGGCATGAGCGCATATTTTCCATCGGGGGTAATGGCTACAGCTTCGCTCAACTGGTCCAGCCCCATATCTGCCTGATCCAGTATCGTCAAAGTCTGCAAATCCACAAGTGTCACATCGTATGGAGGCTCATCTGAGACCAGGGCTCCACCAGAGAGTATAGCACGCCGGTTGTCAGGCAACAGGGCCATGGCGCTGGGCAAGGTCATGGGGACAAGGTAGTAACCCCCTTCCTGATTGAGCTTGAGTTCTGGCTGACCATCTTCCAGGGAAAGGAAAAACAGCCCTCCCACACCGGATGATCTCACCAGCCAGATTCCTGTGCCATCCAAGGCTGGCACCATGTCGGAACAACTCAGTTCCAGATCGTAAAGTTCAATGGCAGGTCCAAAGGACTGTAATGAAGCATCCCTGCCTACCCTGAACGACTTGAGGCTGTAATGGTTGTGTCCAGGTCCATCCCCCAGCACCACCAGATATCGCCCGTCAGCGGTAAAAATGGCCTGCAAGGGGCCCTGTCCACAGATTATATCTTCACCTGTGTCGACAATGGTTCCGTCGGAGAGCAGCTTCAAGACCGAGGAAAGCTCACCTGGGATGGGGCTGCCCTCAGAGTCAAGGCCGTAAGGGTGTGGAACGATCAAAAGCCTGTCTCGGTCTCGGGCATCGAGAATCTCCATTGGACCCGCGTCTGCAGATGCCTCCAGTACACCATCAACCCGCAAGGTCGCACGCACAAAGACAGAATCCATATCCTGCGTGATGTCTTTCTTGGAGTCCCATACAAACATCACCTGCTCACCCTCTGGCGACAGGTCAAGTGCCGCAAGATCATCAGCGGTACCCACGAGAGCAGTAGCAGGTACGAAATTCACCTGGTCGGAAGACCAAGCTACCGAAACTCGCCCCTGCCTGCCCAAAGGTCCAAAGGCGGTAGTTTTCAGCCTCACCGGTCCCCTCTGCCAGCCCTCAGGCAATGAGATCTGCACGTGGAAGCTCTCTGCTTCATCGGCACCAAGATCCCCTCCGTCCAAGACGGCGTCAGCAGAATCAGAACCGTCAAACCCTGCGTCCCACGCACCGTCATCTCCGGCCTGGGCCTCATCCTCAAATGCATCCTTGCCATCGGTCAACACTCCGGAGTCGTCCGTGTCATTGGTATCTGACGCATCTGCAGCATCGACCGATGCATCCACACTCCCGGCTGAACCTCCACAGCCCACAAACCCCAAACCAAGCCACATACCCAAAAATCCAGTCAAAATCTTCTTCGAGCCCGGCACCCTCGAACCTCCTCGCTGACAGACAAACCGCGACTCATGAACCGACCGGCACACAAGCTCCCAAGATACATCTCTGCTGGGATCGGCATTCACTGTCATCCTGACAGCCAAGGCAGTAACCCAAGACACCACAATTCTGCTCAGGTCTGCAGTCTTCGTCACTGGTACACTTTCCATCCGCAGGGTAGCACTGCCCTGTGTCAGCGTCGCAGAGTTCATCCGATGCACATGCGTCACCGCAAGGATCCGGTCCCCATCTTGGGACACAAGCACCCAAAACACATTGTTCCAAAGGCTTGCACTGGGCATCACTCTGGCAGCCTATACAAAAGCCATACTGACACTGGAGGCCGAAAGTGCAATCCGTATCATCCTGGCATCCGGTGTCCTCTACACAGGAGCCTGCGTCACACCTGTATCCTGCCTGGCAATCATCGTCCGTTGTGCAGTCGCTGCCTGCAGGCACGCAGGTTCCGTTCTGGCAGACCATGCCATCGCTGCAGTCACCATCCACCTGGCACTCGGAGCCGTTTTCAACGCAGTCACCCGTCTGTTCATCGCAATGGTAGCCCGGGTCACAGGTTACATCAGCACAAAAATCCGCCGTACCAAAACAGGTTCCAAGCATGCAGGTCTGTCCCGGGTAACAATCATCATCGGAGGAGCAACCTGTACAAAAACCGAAATTGCAACTCAAGCCCTGCGGGCAATCCTCGTCCGTACTACAGCCGGTGGATGACTGTTCACACTGGTGGGTAAACAAGTTGCACTTGTACCCGGCGTCGCAATCGGCACTTGTCTGACACCAGCCGGCGATAGGCTCACACACCCCATCGTTGCACTGCATTCCCGTATCACAATCCTGGTCCGACTGGCATTGAGGCTGGGTCTGAGTGCATATCCCTTCCACGCAGGCATAGCCGGCATCGCAGTCCTGGTCCGTATCACACCTGGGTCCGAGATCCACGCAAAGACCATTCATGCAGATGAGCCCCTGCTCACAGTCATCGTCGGACCTGCATCCTTGCACCACGGGCTGGCACAGACCATCTATGCAGGTCTCGTCCAGTCGGCAGTCATCGTCATCCCTGCACACAGGGCCTGCCCACACGCACCGCCCGTCTTTGCAGGTTTCATCGAAACGACAATCATCATCCGAACCACACTTGGGACCATCTATGCATGAGCCTGTATCAAGGTCACAGACTTTTCCGGCAGGACAGTCTCCATCGCTTTGACAAGCGGCCGGTCCTGAGTCTATGCATCTGGCAGTTGCAGCAGCGCACACCTGGCCCTGGGCACAATCATCATCCGTCTCACAGCCTTCAACACACTGTGCTGTATAAACGGAACATATCTGCCCCTGCTCACAATCAGACCTGTCCAGGCAGCCCTCCACACATTGAGCTGTGTACGGGTTGCATATCTCACCGCGCTTGCAGTCATCATGGCTTTTGCAACCTGTCATGCAGCCACCCATGTAGGGGTTGCATATTTGACCCGAAGCACAGTCGTCATCGGTCTCACAAGACGCCTGGTGAAGGTTTGTGCTGTTATCGCACGCAACAAAACATGGCGAACCCAAGAACAACATGAAAAATGACACGGAAAACATCGATTTCATGGGGCACCTCCGCAAGAGAATCTAGCACAACTGGGCACTTGTAAGCTATTATGAGTTCATGTTTGGACAAAGCCATCAATTTGGCAGCACCTCGGTAATGCTTCTGGTGTTCATGGTAATCATGGGGAGCGCCTGTCCCAGATACAGCTCTGACGAAAAAGAAGGGATCTCTACAAGCGACCGGGGAGCTTCGGTAAAAAAGCTCGAGCCCATCATAGATTCGCACATACACCTCACTCCCACCCCCGAATGCCTACACCGGGCGCTGGCGCTGTTCAAAAGATGTGGCATAGTCAAGTTTTGCGCGAAGAGCGCGGGCCACCCTGGAAGTCGCAGGTTTGAGGCCACGGCAGCCTTGGCACGGAAGTTGGGAGACAACTTCGCGTTTTTTTCCAACCTGAATTGGTCAGGCATAGACGATCCTGGCTGGTCGGCAACAGAGGCTGCGGCGCTGGAAAAAGCAGTAAAGGCAGGGGCGAGGGGGGTGAAGATATTCAAGGCCCTTGGGCTGGGTGTTCGGACCTCGGACGGAAAGCTGCTGAAAGTAGACGATCCCAGGATGGACCCCATAATGGAAAAAGCTGCTGAACTGGGGGCCATAGTTGCCATGCACACGGGAGATCCCAAGGTTTTTTTTGATCCACCCGATCCTCGCAACGAGCGATACTTCGAGCTGCTCTTCGCACCATCATGGAGTTTTTGGGGCGAGGACCTGCCTTCCAGCACAGAGCTTCTCGAACCCAGAGAGAGATTGATAGCGAAACACCCAAAGACCACTTTCTTGCTCATACACCTTGCAAACGATCCAGAGGATCTGGATTACGTAGACAGACTTCTTTCGCGTTTTTCAAACGTGTACGTGGATACCTCTGCCAGGATAGGCGAAATAGGCCGACACCCTGCACAAGAGGTTCGCGCCTTTTTCATCAAGCACCAGGACAGGATACTCTTCGGCTCGGATATCATAATCAGACCCGGCGGGTACCAACTTGGATCATTGAGTATCCTGCCGGACGATGAACATGACGCAGACTGGTTCTACCAGGCTCATCGGAATTTTTTCGAGACGAGCAAAAAAGGCCTGGCTCATCCGACCCCCATTCAAGGCTACTGGACAGTGGACGGTATCGACCTGCCCCACGACGTACTCAGAAAATTCTACTTTGAAAACGCCCAGCGCTTGATCTTTTCGCCGGGAAAGAAACGAGCCAAACAGTAAAGACAATCAAGAGATCACTGCCATTCTAAATTGCTACACCTGATGCTTTACTCATGCAGACTTAATATGGTACCTTATAAAGACTGGAGGTTGTCATGTCCATCAAATCCGAAGTTCGACCGATCACATATCTGAAATCCAGGGCTGCTGACTTGTTGAACCAGGTAAACGAAACTCACCGCCATGTGATAATCACGCAAAATGGTGAGCCCAAAGCTATTCTGCAGGATATTGAAAGTTTCGAGGAGATGAGATCCACTCTCGTCATGCTAAAGATGCTCCACCACAGCGAGGAGGCTATTCGCAGTGGAGATGTTGCAGACAACAAGGAAGTCTTTGAAGACTTGGAAAACAGACTGAAAGATCTATGAGAAAAAAATACAAGCTGCGATGGGCTGGTCCAGCCCGAATCGACCTGCTGGAAATCGCCGAGTTCATTGCAGCACAAAACCCCGCTGCCGCCCGCAACATTGTAAAAGCAATTCGAAAAGGCATATCCGGATTGAGTATGGCACCCAAGCGAGGTCGCGTTGTTCCAGAACTTGCCAAAAATGGGATCTTCAAATTCAGAGAACTCATTATCTCTCCATGGAGGATCGTGTACAACTTGGAAGAAAAAGTTGTGAATATATTACTTGTGGTGGATGGACGAAGGGATCTTCAGGATGTGTTTTTCCGAAGGTTGATGCGCTAAAGAGGCAATCTCGCTTTTTCCTAAACCAAATCTCTGGGTTCACCCATCTCTTCGATTCAGATTTACCGTATCCTACATCCCCAACAGGTTTTCCAGGGCAGCGAGTTTCTCTTCGCCGTCTTCTTGCCCAACGAGCACCTTGCAGTCGCGGGGCTCGGCCTCTTCCTGACGAAGGGCTGCAGCAAAAGCCATGCATGCGGGATATCCACATTCATTACAAGGGGCTTTTCTGGGCAAAAGCTTCAGCACCTCTATCACCGAAGGGGGTTCAAACGCAGTATTGTCCGGCTCGATGGAGTCTTTTCTCGCCTTGATATCGGACAACATATCCATGATCTCCCCTGCGAATTTCATGGCGGAATCCTCGTCCGCAAACTTGGCGATGGACACGGTGCTGTGATCCAGGACCACCTTGTGTCCTTCGTGCATGAACTTCAAAAACGAGGCCTTTGGGTTGAACCTGGCGCTTTCGATCTCCCTGTTGATATAGGGTAAAAGCTCTGTCAAGTCCTCATCGATGGTAAGATTGTAGTTTACCTCCTGGGACGAGGCCTCGCATGCCGGTGCAAATATCTTGTATTCTTTTATTTCCATGGCTAGTTCCTTTCTTGCTCAAGACCGAAGGAATTGTACCCGAATAAAAGAGACACATGCAATCCCATAAATAAATGATTTTGAGTCCACCCAAGAACAGAACTCACCTGCCACCATGTAGCGCAATTGCCGTCCAATGCAGCGCCTTGTCAGCCCTTTGGAAATTCACGACAATGCACTCGGCCCATACAACAGAAAATATAAGCCCATTGATATAAACAGTGCCAAGTAGCCGATTACAATAAATCTTGCAGTAAACTTCGCTACATCATTTGTGCCTTCATGGGTGACATATAGTTTGTAGGCTATCAAGTTGGCCAATGAACCAAACAAGCTGCCAAAGCCACCTGCGTTGGAGCCCCATAACAAGGCTTGCCAGTTTGATGTGAATTTTGCGAATAACAGGGTTGCCGGAACATTGCTCATGACCTGGCTTGACAAGGCTGAAAATAGAAAAATATGCCCTGAATGGCTTATTTCCGAGCTCAATAAAGTCTTTAGATTGTCAGCAATACCAAAAAAGAAGAAGAAGCTGAGCAGTAGTGCATAATCAATACGTAAGGCTTTTCGGTCGAATGCGAGCGCAAAAAGAATGACGACAATCCCGGTTGAAACAGGAAAAACACGCAGGACAGTTAGAAGAATAACAATAAGCAACACTCCGTAGAAATATGCCTTTTTGTTGATTTTCTGTACTTGATCTTCGTGTAAATCATTTCGGATCTTTACAAGAATTGAAAAAACAATCAGCAGACCGAGAAAAAGCAAAGAAAATGGAGCGATTGTTTTTATGAATGCCCCAGGCTGAACACCGTAAAACCAGTAAATATAAAGGTTCTGGGGGTTGCCAATCGGTGTCAGTGCTGAACCGGAATTGGCTGCCAATGCCTCTAAAATGATAAGAATATCTTTTCGATTGATGTTAAGGGATAAGGTAAGCGGCACAATGACTATCAAGGCAATATCGTTTGTTACCAGCATCGACAAAAAGAACGTTGCCAGCACCAGCTTTAAGGCTATGGCCCTACCTTTTTCAATTTTTTGGGCAGCTCTTAATATCAGCCCGCTTTTCTGCAAACCATTAACTGCCACAAACAGTACAAATAGGATGAACAATACCTCTATTTCATTTACCGAGTATACAGGGAGATGTTTTGTATAAAAAGTCGTCAGTGCAAAACCGGCACCCGAGGCAATAAGCAGCCATTCTTTCAGGATAAAATCAATGAATGTTACTTGGACCTTCAATAATTAACCCCTTTTTGGATTTGACGATCAATGATCTCATCATATATCAGATTCATTCGGAAACTCAATAAAAGACGCTGTGCTATGGTATTCCATCCCATATTTCAATATCGTCAATCCACTGATGTTTGGGGTTTGCATCTCCATATATTTGCGTCAAAATTATAAAATCAATAGGCCTGGAGTTTCGAGTAGTAGGTCCGTAATGTTCTCCTATTGTTTGTCCATTTATTTTCCACAATGCTCTGCCGTCATCGCCTTCGCTCCAATGCCAGTAAAATTCCGTTGAAAACCATTTATTGACCGGAACAGGAACAGTTCTATTATCAATTTCCCAAACAGGATTTTCAGGGTCTTTATCACCTTGCCAATGCCAATATGGAATACCGTCATCATCTGTGTATATGAACGCAATAAGCCTAAATCCCTTACTCCCATTTTCTTCATAATCCTTGGTCTTATATTCAAAAATCGCTCGCCACATATCCGGTTGGAATAAACTTTCGCTATCCAACTTCATCCAATACTTAATATATAAATCCTTTGTTCCTTCCTGAATATTAAGAATTTCATATGGACATTGTGTTACACCCATCTCATAGTGTTCTATACTATAAAGCGCTTTTGTAAAATCCCCATTGTGGCCCATAACGGTCTGTATTTCGCTTTGAACTGCTTGATGCTTATCATCATCTATATAGTGCAAAGCACTTTCGCTTGCTCCAAGTATGTCAATAGGCCAACTGAAACCAGTTTCACTGTCAGTGCCTTTTAGGTATCTGTAATCTTCGTTGTCGGGATAGGCGGTATTGTCAATATAGACCTCACCTTCAAAACCGGATTTGAATAAAAGTTTTGGTCCGCCATGTATTTCACTAGGTGATTCCTCACTACAGGAAACACATACTAATATAACTCCGATTATTGATATAATGATACTGTTTCTCATTTTCGTCCTATGCTTGGTAAGGGTTTAAATATGGATTAAATTCTCCCATCGAGGCCCGAAGCCGTTCCTCGGGCATGTTCGGAATGTGACTATACCACATCTAGCCTTTCCTTAGCAGAGAATGAATTCCGCGAATTCTGGGTCTTTTAGGTTCCTAGAAGAACAGCACCATGGCTCCTTCATCTTCTTGTCTAAGCTCACTGGCAATGCATGCTGTTATCAGGCGTTTCATGCAACTTCTTCAATGAAATCTTCGCTTGTGAAACCGTGGCAGCAAACGCCCTGTCGTTGTCATATACTGCCGATAGTCATCGCCAAAATGCTCAATCATCATGGCTTCTTCTGAACTTACCCGTGCTAAATATATCCACAGTACCGCCCCCAAATGACTCACTCCAATGAACCAGTTGGCAGATAGGAGCAGGGTACCAACCGCACTCCAAAACATGGTGCCATACATAGGGTGGCGTACATAGCGATATGGTCCTTCGGTTACAAAGCGATGGCCTTTCGATATTTCAAGGACTCCTGACCAATTGGCACCTAATGCCAGGTGTGTCCACGTAAACAGCCCAAGACCGACACAAATTATCAGAGCCCCAATCCATCTTACCCAAGTTGGCAGAGGTATATGCGAGAAGTCTAGCCATGGCGTGAACACGTAGAGAAGCATTAGCAGGTAGGACGATAGAAGTAAATTAAGGAGAAAGCGTTCCCTCCGTTGATGATAGCTCGCAAC
>JALVPF010000574.1:0-3497 GCA_027031935.1 Myxococcales bacterium
CCAGCGGATGAATCGATGTTCTTGCAGTCCGCATTTCCATTCTTTATGCAAATGTTTGGACCCAACATGAACTCCAGTCCAACGCCCCTGAGGCTTTTTCTCTCTGCCTTGGTGCTGACATCCTGTGCTGGTGCAGGGCTTGGTGTTGGCTGTGTGTGTTGAGCTTGCACTGTCTTGTTATCAAGTTTTTCTGCTTGCGAGCTTTGCTCCCTGCTTTCAGGCTGTGCTTGTTTTTCCTTGGATGAGAGCAAAGAAACCTTTTGCTGAAATTTTTCCACGATTTCGTCGATACCTGTTATCAGCTCATCTGGCTTGCATGATTTTTTGCTCGTTGCGCTGACCACCATGCTGGCCCGTTCCAGGTCGAAAAGCTCGGACATGAGCAGGCACTGACTGCCCACCTTTGTGATCTTGGAATAAATACTGTAGCGGGCTTTGAGTTCCTTGCCTATTTCTATCCTGCTTTTTTCATCGATGGACTCGCCGTAAGAGCGTTTCTTCTCCCTGGACAGAAGCTTTCTGAGTTCATCGTTGGGAATGACATGAAACAAGCCGTTTTCTGAAAGCTTGCTGGCCATGTAGTCGTTCAGCCCCTGCGCTTCTGTCTTTTTCAGAACAGAGCTTTTGCACTCAAGGGGAAAGATCGTGAGCGTCGGCACACTGCCTGCCAAGGCAAGCTCAGCGTTCAGGAGATGAAAACTGCCCAGCAGTAAGAGCGAAATCATGATTTTTCTATTCATGTACTATTCCTTTCACCACAGACTAGAACATGGGAGATTACGGCTTTTATGATGGTTTGGCAAGAGCATGGTGGTGATGGTGGGTCCATGATTTCCCTCCTCGCTTGCGATCTTACCCTCATGTCCTTGTCGGCCAGATGTCATGGTTTGCCTTTTCCATGGCGTCTTCATGCTCAGCCATGGATTTTGCCAGGGAGAGTTGGACCTTTGCCCTGAGCAGATTGTGCTCGGAGGCTGAAGCGAATTTTTGTGCATCCCATCGGAAGTAGGATTCTTCCAGGGCGTCGGTGCAGAACCTGGCAGCGAGCTCCAGGGATATGATCCTGGTCCACCTTGGTATTGGTCCCCAGTCTTCACGGGTCGCTTTGCCCACCATGGCACGCGCGTATCCTTCCAGTGCCGAGCTGAAAAAATCCAGCCTGAAGTCCGGCTCCATTTCTTCTCCTGCAGGGTTGCACCAGGAACGAAGCGCGTCTCCGAGTTCCAAGGCGATGGGCATTCGCGCCAGGGTGTCTAAGTCCAACATGCAAATTGCTTTGCCCTGTTGATCGAACACGATGTTCGACAGCTTGGGATCTCCGTGGACTATTCTTTCGGGTGATGAAATATCCAAGTCAAGTGTAGAGAACTCATCCAGGATGTCATGGGCCACCGGAGCAATTGAATCAAATTCGCTGTGCTCAGCGTGTTTTTTCAAACTCATGCTCAAGTTGGAGATGTGTTTTTGGGTGTCATGCACTCCAAGCCTGGTGAAAGCAAATTCATGCCTGAAGTCCCACAGGGCCGAATGGAACTTGCCCAGTAGTCTTCCAGCCTCATGGCACATTTCAGGAGAGTCTGCGCTGAGGTGGTTTTTTCCCTCGATCCATGTAAACAGCCTCCAGACACCAGCCTCATGGTCCTCTGCCCAGAGTTTCCCCGAACTCGTACGCACAAGGCGCGGTGTGACCAGCCCCATGCCTTGTAGCCTGGACGTAATGGCTTCCATGTCCAAGTGAACTTCCGGCGCAAAAATCGGATTTAGCCATTGAAGGGCAAATGCTTTGCCTTCGTGCGTAACTCGCCATGTTCTGTTAATATGTCCCGTGAGGATCTCTTCTGTTCTGGCCTGCTCCATGTTCCAGTTTTTCAGCATGGTCTCAGGCGTTGGGTGATTTGTGTCCATGGAATCCTCCCTCGATGGCTTTTTGATGATACCAGGAATATACTTTCAAAGAGAAACTTGATCCAAGAATGGAGACAAGAAAGCAAAGATGGGAGTAGAATCGGAAAACTGGAGGAACAGAGCATGAAGCTCACTCGTCGTCAGGTTTTGGTAGGTCTGTTGGGATTAGGTGCGGGAAGCGCCCTTCCTGTATCCTGGAGCAGTGCAAAGGCTTTGGTTGCCAAATCCGTCTTTGCTCCTGATCGAAGAAGAGCTCTGGCCGCAGCCGCAGAGAGAATCCTGCCAGGCGCCATCGAAGCCGGTATTCCAGACTATTTTGATTATTGGATGCAGCGTGAACCTTTCGACCGCTTTGTGGAACCGCTATTTCGTATTGGTGCGGTCCACATGGACAGGATCGCTATGGGTGAGCATGGCAAGGTTTTTGCCCAGTGCTCAGGGAAAGTACAGGATGAGATACTGCGAAGATTTCAAAAAGGGGAGCTTAGGGTAAAGCATTTCCAGAGCAAGGCCTTTTTCGAGCACCTGATACGATTTACCCTGGAAGGATTTCTCAGCGACCCAAAATATGGTGGTAACAGGAATCGAGTTGGCTGGAACTTTATCGGTAGACCACAGGGACATCCAGGGTGTTGGTGGGAACCCAGGGATTTCAGGATACATCAGGGGCGAATGAAGGGCTTGCCCTGGTAACAAGGCGGAGCGAAACATGTCCAGCATGGAAACAGCCGATGTCGTGGTGATTGGGTCGGGAGCAGGCGGTGCTCCCGTGGCGGCGGTACTGGCCGAGGAAGGCGCTAACGTGGTGGTCCTGGAGAAGGGACCATATTATACCATCAGGGATTTCGACAAGGACGAGGTGGCCACTTGCCGCCGCAATTTTTGGGTGCCATGGGCTTCGGAAGATCCTCATACCATAAGAAAGGGAGCGCAAAAGGAGGCCAAGCTGACCCGCGAGGCGTGGACCAGCCAGTGTGTCGGCGGTGCCACCGTGCACATGAGCGGGTTTTTCTATCGTCTCAAGGAGTCGGATCTTCGCCTGGCCTCCATAACGGGCGGTATCAAGGATGCGGATTTGGCTGACTGGCCCATAGGTCTCGAGGAGATGAACCGATGGTATGATCTCATGGAAGCAAAAATCGGTGTGTCGGGCAAGTCTGGCATAAATCCCTTCGAGTCGAGAACCAGACCATTTCCTCTACCTGCCTTGATGCCTCACCCAACAGCTCAACTCGTCGACGAAGCTGCAAAGGGACTGGGATTGCATCCTTTTCCCACTTCTCGCGCCATTGCGTCCCGTGCTTATGGTGGCAGACCGCATTGCACCTATTGCGGTTTATGTGGTGAGTACGGATGCGAGACCACTGCAAGATCGACAATGCTCTCCACATTCATCCCGATGGCAGAGGCAACGGGACGTTGCGAGATAAGGCCAAGATGCATGGTAAGGCGAATAAAAGCCAATGGCGACAAGGTCAGATCTGTCGTGTATTTCGATCCGGAGGGCAAGGAGAGGGAGATTTCCGCCCGGGTCGTGGTGCTCGCAGCGCCTGCCATCGAGCGCGCTCGACCGCTGCTGATGTCAGCGGACG
>JALVPF010000574.1:3507-8124 GCA_027031935.1 Myxococcales bacterium
TCCCAGCACAAAAACGGCCTGGCCAACGGGTCGGGTTTGGTGGGCCGCAACCTGACCTTCTCCACGTTCGGCAAGGCAACTGCGGTCTTTGACAGGGCAGAGCTTGCCGAAAAAGTCGGCAAGGAGGGCATGGGCCTTCCTTTCCTGCTCAGGTCTATTCAGGACGACTATTTCAACGAGCGTTTCGGTACCTTGCCCAAGGGGGGAACACACAACTTTTTGCTACACCATCCAAACCTGATAAACGCAGCGGTGCGTCTCGCCATGGACAGCAAGTACTCGGTGTGGGGAAGCGAACTCAAGGAGAGCATCAGGCGGTATTTTCGCGAAGAGCTGTGGATGGAGTTCGAAGTCTTTGGAGAGTTCTTGCCCCATTCGGGTTGTTACGTGGATCTCGACCCGACGCACAAGGACAAGTGGCAGCTTCCCGCAGCCAGGATTACGAACAGGCACCATCCCCTGATCGATCCTGTGAACAAGCTCATGGTTAGGCGCGGTATGGATGTCCTGGAAGCTATCCGACCCAAGGCGAAAAAAGTTTTCCCATGGGCATGGGCAAACACGACTTATCATCTTCAGCACGGTACTTGTCGGTTCGGCACTGATCCGGAGCGCTCGGTGCTCGATGCCAATTGCCAATCCCATGAGGTGAAAAACCTTTATGTTACAGATGGTTCATTCATGCCCAGTTCCTTGGGCGTGCCTGCCACCGCCACCATTATCTCCAATTCGCTCAGGGTGGCCTATTCCATAAGGGAGAGATTCATCAAGAGGGAGATAGACGGATGAATTTTTTTTCCAGAATCGTAAATTTATTGAAAAATCAAGTTGAGAATTCCCTCAGGTAAGACTATCATTCCTGATCCATGGGAGAACAAACTACAAAGTCTATAGGACGATACCAGCTGTTGGCAAAAATTGCCACCGGGGGTATGGCCGAAATTTGGCTGGCCAGGCAGACAGGCATTGGTGGCTTTGAGAAAATTGTCGTTGTAAAACGGATTCTTCCTCATCTTGCTACAGAAAAGGCATTCGTGGAGATGTTTCTGGATGAGGCGGTTATTGCTGCACAGCTCAACCATCCCAACGTGGTTCAGATCTATGACCTGGGCCAGGCGGACGATGATTATTTCATCGCCATGGAGTATCTCGAGGGCGAAAGCCTCGGCCACTTGGTATCTCAGGGAGTTCAAAAGGGAAAACCCATCTCTGCCGCCTTGTCTGCGTCCATAATGGCGCAGGTTTGCGATGGGCTGCATTATGCTCACACCTTCGAAGACGACGAAGGCAATCCCCTCGGTATCGTTCACCGGGACATAAGCCCTCATAACATCATCATCATGTTCAGCGGAGTGGCGAAGATCGTCGACTTCGGGATCGCAAAAGCAGCCACCAAGATGCACCAGACGCAGGTTGGAACCCTGAAGGGCAAGCTGGCATACATGGCTCCAGAACAGTGCATGGGTCACAAGGTCGACGCAAGATCCGATATATTTGCCTTGGGTATCGTGCTTTGGGAGTTGCTCGCAAGGAAGAGGCTTTTCAAGCGTGACGCAGAACCCATGATCATTCGAGCCATCATGGACGAACCCATACCAAAGGTGCGCGATGTTAGGGAGAGTGTTCCTGAAGCATACGCTGCCGTTGCTGACCAGGCTCTGCAAAAGGAGCCTGAGGAAAGATTCCAAAGCGCTGCCGCCATGGGGGCTGCCTTGCGCTCAGCTTTGCAGATGGAAAACGCTGACAGTAGCGTTCGTGCAATTGCGCGCTATGTCCATGATGTTTTTGGAGATCACGCAAGAACCAAGAAGCGGATTCTCAAGGAGATAAGAGAAAAGGGTTCAGCCAGTGTTGCTGTAAGAAATCTGAAACCCAAAAGCGACTCCATGCCGTCGCATTCTTCTCGTAGCCAGGTAGCTGGAAAGGCCAGCGAAGAAGATCTTTCTGCTCCCACCGTGATCAGGGCATCTGAAGAAGACGAAGCAGAAGCAGAAGCTGCGAAGCCGGTTGAAGCACCGAAAATTCCCCAACCAGGCGAGAGCAAGGGGCCTTCTCCAAGTGTTGAGATTGCCAAGCAGTATGATGACTCTGTGGCAGAAGTGACCGGTGCCGGGATTTCGCCCAAGGCTAAGAGCAAGGCCCTGTACATTGTCATACCCCTGTTGTTGCTAGCCCTTGGTGCAGGTGCTTATTTCTTTTTGCAGAAAAACGGTGGCGGTGGAGCCAACAAGCTTGGACCCGAACCCATGGTTCCGTCTGTGGGCACAGACACAAAGCCTGATACGGGCAAGGACACGAAGCCCGATACGGGCAAGGACACGAAGCAAGATACGGGCAAGGGCACGAAGCCTGATACGGGCAAGGACACGAAGCAAGATACGGGCAAGGACACGAAGCATGATACCGGCAAGGACGCAAAGCAAAATACTGGTAAGGATGTGAAGCTTGCCATGAATAAAAAACCTGTGTTGCTGAGCGTCTCATCGAATCCATCCGGCTGCAAGGTCAAGGTTGATGGAGTATCGAAACGCGGCGTAACCCCCCTTGGACGCCTGGAGGTAGCCGCTGGCAAGAGACACAGTGTTACAGTGCTTTGCAAGGGATACAAGAAACAGGTCAAGAGGGCAGAGGGGCGAGGGGGACAAAAGGTCAGGCTTGCTTTTGCCCCTGAGAAGATATCGATCCGACATGATGTGGTCACCAAACCCAAGGGCAAGGGCAAGCTGAAGTTCAACTCCACTCCCTGGACAGAGGTGTACTTGGGGAAAAAACGCCTGGGCATGACACCACTGAGGGGTGTTGAATTACCCGCAGGCAGGCAGAAGCTTACCCTTGTCAACAAGGGACGAAATATAAAAAAGACCATCTTCATAGACATCAAGCCCAACCAGACCACCGTCAAGTTGATAAAGCTGGACTGATCAGCGGGTTATTTCATCTGTCACTGTTTAGCCAAGTCCATTCGTCAAAGACTCCTGATTTCCCACCCTGCTTGCGATCTCTGTGGCTATGCTGCAGAATCTTTTTTTGGTAAGGTAAGGCCTCGACGTGGGCAATCCACGACTGCGGACGATTCTTTGCATCTTCGTGACCTCACGTGCGATCTGTGAAATCTGATTCAATAGTGTGGGAGATTTGGTAAGACTGTGGATGGATTTTCGGCATAACGAACCCGGGGTACAATTGCCAGGCTTGGGGATTGAACTGCAGCAGCAATGCCAGCACTTGCCGTGGATCGACGATCTGCTTGCCGCGGGTTACTCTCAGCAGCCTTCTCCGGTGAGCCAGGGACTGGAGTACTTGAGGCAGATCTGCGATTCTTGCTGCTTGTCGTTGTAAGAATGTGGGTTCCTTTTCCAGGTGACAGCGTGCGTATCCGTACCGTTTCATGGTGGCGGAATGTACCAGTTCTATGTTCCGAATCCAGGCTGGGGAGAGTTCCCTTAGCCAGGATGGAGCGCCTTCTGGCTTCTTCAATGGACCGTGAGCTTTTCTGAACCATGGAAATGGTGGCACATCGCCATCCGGTGTGTGGAGATGGTGCTCCATGACAGACTCGTCCCATGGCTCTCCTATGAATTCCAGAATGTCTCTTAATGTCGCCCTCGGTGATTGTAGGAGATCTTCGAGTCTGACTTCGTGTATCCTGTCTCTGAATGGTTTGATGGCATTCAGGGTCATGCGACAGAAGATACTGTTGAGGCCCACCGATGATGCGGCCCATGGCATACGCATGAGTGACGCTACCGTGGCGCGAGGATCGCGTACCACATGGATCACCTTTGCTCCTGGAAAATCTCTGAATATCTGTTTGATGCGCCCGGCGTGCAAAGGCGTCTTGTCTCCAAAACGTGCCTTGTGGAAGACTTTTGCCTTGGTCTTCATGATGGCTACATAGGCGCTGGAAATGGAATCATTGTCCGGGAGCTTGCCTAGTTCAGAGACAACAACCTGCTTGTCTATGCCCAGGAAGGCAAACGAAGGGGATCGAAAGTATCTCTCCAGAAACTCTTCTGCGCTTGGGTGCTGGGCAAGACCGGAGCGAACCAGGTAAAACGATGCCTCGTGAGTGATGTAGATCCTGCGATGGGCGTTGAGTACCAGGCGAAGGAGAGTCGTACCGGATCTGCCTGTCCCCACGATGAAGACAGGGCTGGATAGTGCTTGGGCAGAGTCGCCTGTTTTTCCACCTATTCTTTCGTGGACCTCTTTTTTCGTCTCAGAATCAACAGGCCCAGTACCGGCAACAGGAGGATGCTCATGGATTTGCCGGCGGTCGAGCAACCCACTGCCTGGGGATCTTCTTCTTCGTGCCATGGTCCCATTTCCGCATCGTCATTCATTGGTACAGCATATATACAGCAAAACACGGATTGGTTCGATAGTACATGACATTGTCCTGCCCCCTCTGCAAAATTTTCGGCCCTTGCTCCAAGCAGGTGGTCTCCAGGTACTACCCAAAATTCGAAGTATCCCGAGTCATCCGCCGAGGTCTGCTCGCCTGTCTCTGCAAGCACATCGGCGCCAGGGACCCCGGGACCGGTGCAGTTGTCAAAGTCGGCATCTGACGTGGCGGCAAGAACGTATCCAGTGACGAAGCCCTTGGGTGCATCAAAG
>JALVPF010000574.1:8134-8551 GCA_027031935.1 Myxococcales bacterium
ATCAAAGTCGAAGTTTCCGTGAACGTCGTCAACACCACCGCCTGAGTTGTCATCACCGCCTGAGTTGTCACCTCCGCCGGAGTTGTCACCATCGCCTGAGTTGTCATCACCGCCTGAGTTGTCACCACCGCCGGAGTTGTCACCACCGCCGGAGTTGTCACCACCGCCATTGTCCGGCAATAGTCCTACCGAACACCAGGTCTCGGAATTGGCTGTTACCGAACAAGTCCTGGAAGCGGAAATATACCCGGGGGCAGATGCGCTGACTTCGTAAGAACCGGCGGCTACAGTAGATGTCCAATATGCATCTCCTGCGCTCACAGCAACTTCACCCACTCCGGAGATGTTCACAGTGGCTTGCGGAATACGTATGCTCATGTCAGAGGTCCCAAGCCCCTGATCTACGAAGACCACACC
>JALVPF010000575.1 GCA_027031935.1 Myxococcales bacterium
GGTCAAATCCCTCGGTAAAAAGCTTTCCAGAGACGACGTGGTGCTCATGCCCAGCCACCTGGCAGACTCCCCGATTCTTCGTTACCTCGAACGCAGCAGTTTTGCCCTGATAGCATCGAGCACAAAAACAGCAGTTCATCCTGCCGCTCAAAAGGCCGAAAAGACTTTCTATTTCAACATGGCTGCCGATTACCCCGCCTTGGTCGAGTATGCAAAAAAATCCGAGGCAAAAACGATCCACATGGTAGGTCATTTTGCTGACCTCGTGACAGAGAGCCTGCGAAGTCTGGGGCTGAGTGCATGGCCTCTGAAGCCTCCCCAGCAAACGGATTTTTTCAGGACCCCGCCAAGGAGCGGCCAAGTGACCGATGTTCATGAAAATCGGCAATAAGTTATGATCGAAGGACTGAGAGGGAGCAAGACAATGAACAACGAGGATGGCAAAAAGAAAGTTCTTTATGCAACTTTCAACAGCCTCCCTGGCCCCTCTGGTAGTGCTTGCTGGTCCGAACAGGTGCTCAGGGAACTTGCTCACTATTTCCAGGTAGACGCCCTGTCTTTGAAGACAGAAGATCTCTCTCACATAGAACGACTTCACCAGGCCCGTCTGTTGCGAGTCCCCGTTGGTTCCGGGGCATTTCTTCAGAAGGTCAAGGCTTTTCAAAGAGCACTGGGCAGACAGTTGGACAGCGAAGAATATGATTGCTGCCACTTCACCTCCGTCTGGGAAGGCATGCTGCTTTGCTCCCGGAAAAAAACCGACGGATACAGCCTGATATACGAAGTCAACTCACTGCCTTCCATTGAATTCAAGACTCGCTATCCAGCAGAGGCCAGAAGCGTAGAGACCACCTACTCGTTGAAGCAACAGGAAGAAAGATGTTTCGATGTGTCCGACATGGTGATCGCGGGCTCTGAGGCAATTAGAAAACACATAATAAAACGGGGAGTCCCGCCCAAAAAAATCCTGACCATCAACCCGGCCGTGGACATAACCACCTTTGACCCTGCTTCGGAAAAACCAGGCCAGGCAGGTACTATCCTGTACCTGGGCTCTTTACAGCCCTGGCAGGGAGTAATTCACCTCTTGCAGACATTGACCGAATTTCCCAGAAACATGAGGGTTCGCCTGTTGATCCTTGCTCCGGAGGACGACCCGAACATGTCCGAGGTCAAGGGAAAAGTGCAAATCCTGGGGCTCTCCAAGTCTGTGGAATTTCTCTCGCCAGTGGAATTCGAAGACCTGGCAGAGATCGTATCCCAGGCCTCGGTGTGTGTGGCTCCCATGTCCAGTCATGAACGCAACAGGCGAGCGCCATCTGTTCCCCACAAGGTGCTGGTCTACATGGCAAGCAGAAGACCCATCGTTGCTTCCATGCAGCCATCCTTGACAGGAATCCTGGAGCACAACCAGACAGCTTTTTTGTATGCACCAGGTCACTCGGATGGCTTGCTCGAAGCTTTGAAAAAACTTCTGCTGGATCGCAACCTGGCCAGCCAGCTCGGCAACCAGGCCAGAATATACCTCGAAGAAAACCTCTCTCTGGAAAGATCCCTGAAAAAAATCCGGGGAGTATACAGAACTCTCCTGGGTGAACCCAGACCCCGAGCCTTGCCGACACAGGATGACAACACGGACACCAAACCTTCACAAGTGTCAAAAAAGCCCAAAAAAAACGAGAAGACACTCCACGATGACACCCCGGTGTTTCGCTCCGCATCCGACACTGCCAAGGTCAACCTTTACCCGGATGCGGAAGAGGTCTCGGATTTTCTAAGCGACACACAAAAGGAGATATCCTCACCAGACGTGGTTTTCTTCTCCATTGAGGATGTAGATACATCTCCGAGAATAATGAGTGATAACGATTCTTGGCAGGTTGTTGCAGCCAGTGAAGTAAACCTTTCAAAACTCGACACAGAACCTGGTAAGAAAACGAGCCTATCTGCCGATCAAAAAAGATTCTTATTGGGCGGCCCCACCTACCAGGTGGAACCAGAACTGCTGGAAGACCCGCTTACCCCGGTTGTTCCCGAATCGCAGGATCACACCATACCAGCAGCTCCCTTACTCGGAGCCAAGGAATCGCCAAAAGAGGCCACTTCCAAAAGGCTCCCCCCAAAGGACGTTCCTCCCCCGCTACCGCGCAAAAAAAAGCAAAAAAAAGATTCAAAGGATTAGACTAGTTTACATCACTGCAATCGACCTGTTCCCATTCAGACATGTCCCTGGTCTGTCCCTCGTAATCACCATCGAGAAGAGAGAAGCACACGGAGTATCCCTGACAATCATAACAAGCCGAGAGGCAATCGTCTCGATCTGACCCCTGGGTTCCCTCGCATACCGTGCGGCAATCGTAACAGGTGTCATCCCACATATAACCCCAGTCGAAGCCGAGGGCCCCACAGCCCCAGGCCGCCGACAGCACAAGCGACAGCAGGCCCAACACGAGCAAACGAATTTTTCCTGCCAAGCGCATTTTTCCTCCGTCTGGGCCTTTTCTCATCAATCTTTTCTCTTCAGTGACAAACAATCAAAACAATGCTTTCATGCTCCCATCAAATACATAGCAATCCACGTGCCATAGTTTAAACTTTTTGGAGTTGAACACTACCATACTGTATTAAAAAGATTTTCTGGCGACCTCCAAAAAATCCATTCATCTTACAGCGCTGCAATGCCTGACACCCCAGTCATGGTAATGGAATAATATCAATCAGTTCCATTCAAGGAAAAAGGATTGCTTCTCCTTCGTCAGCCTAAGCTGTTTCTCGGTAGACGCATCAGCCCTGCGAGCACTTAT
>JALVPF010000576.1:0-498 GCA_027031935.1 Myxococcales bacterium
CCCTTAGAGAGATTCTCATCGACAAGATGAAGGCCAGGGGAAAGATAGCCGGCGATCTACATGCGCAGGAACTTGTCACCGAGGACTGATTGTCAGTTTCGGTAGTTTATGAATTCTGTTTTTAAAACTCTAGCCAAGGAGAAGTAAGATGACACCTGAAGAACTGAAAGAACTCGACGTAGCCAAAACCGTAGACGCCCGTGGAACAGCCTGCCCGGGACCACTGCTCGAGGCAAAACGCGCCATGGTCGCCATTCAGAGAGACGAGATCCTGGAAGTGCTTTCATCCGATGAGGGTACCAATGAGGATATACCCATGTGGTCCGAGAAAGTCGGCCATGAATACCTGGGCAACATCGAGGAAGCCGGTTTTTGGCGATTGTTCGTGAAACGAGGCAAGTGACATGGAGGCGGGCGACACAAACGGTGGTGAGACCAGGATCCTGGTCTTTTCTACCAACAATATCTCCGATCCTGGTATCGACCTAGCGGGAAGCG
>JALVPF010000576.1:508-8527 GCA_027031935.1 Myxococcales bacterium
TTTATGTCGTACCGCTTCCCTGCTCGAGCGGTATCAAGCCATCATGGATTTTGCATGCGCTCGAAGTCGGTTTCGATGGTGTTTTCGTTGCTGCCGATGGGAGCGATTGCGCCTATTTACCAGACTGCACGGACCGTACAGCAAAGGTGGTCGACCAAACTCAGACTATGCTGAAGGAGAAAGGTTTTGATCCACGGCGCTTGAAGATGGCCGCTGTGTGCTCGGTTTGCGCGGAGTCATTTACAGCTCACATGGAAAAGTTTAAAGCCGAGCTATCCAAGCTGGCTGCTCCCAAGGAAGGTTGAGGGTATGAACTACGACGTATTGATTGTCGGTGCCGGCATAGCCGGAATGGAATCAGCGTTGACCCTTGGCGATATGGGCTACAAGGTCTTGCTGGTGGAGAAGGAGCCGAGCGTGGGTGGCAAGATGATCTTGTTGAGCAAGGTCTTTCCCACTCTCGACTGTGCAAGCTGCATATCAACACCGAAGATGGCTGCAACGGCTCATCATCCCAATGTCACAATTCGCAACTATAGCGAGGTCGAGGAGATCGAGCGCCAGCCGGATGGTGAATTCCGCGTGAAGCTCAAGGTCAAATCCACTTTTGTGGATCAAGCTGCATGCACGGGGTGCTCTGAGTGTGAGCATGCCTGTACAGTGGCCATAGCCGATGAGTTCAACTTTGATCTCACTGCTCGACGTGCTGCCTATATCGCTTTTCCCCAGGCGGTACCAAAGAAGGCGGTCATAGAGAGACACGGTACGTCTCCTTGCTCTTTTACTTGCCCGGCAGGGATCAAGGCCCATGGCTACGTATCTCTGATCAGAAGCGGCAAGTTTGACGAGGCCCACGATCTGATCATGCAGGTGGCACCCATTCCGGCAAGCCTCGGTAGAACCTGTTTCGCTCCGTGCGAGGGTGAGTGCAGCAGGGGCAAGCTGGAAGGCCCTGTGCCCATCAGGCTGCTGAAGCGATTCGCTGCTGACCACTATTACGAGGATCATGACAAGCCTTCCTATGGCCCGCCCGAGAAGAAGAGTGATAAAAAGGTAGCCATAGTAGGCAGTGGGCCTGCGGGGTTGACCGCAGCCTATCACCTCGCCCAGAACGGCTACCAGGTGACCATATTCGAAGCCGCTGACAAACCCGGAGGAATGCTCAGACTGAGCATCCCGGCTTACAGGCTGCCCAAGGACGTCCTGGACAGGGATATCACCAACATCACCTCCCTGGGTGTCGAGATCAAGACAGGCCACAGAATAGACAGCCTCAGCGAACTGAAGAAGGACTTCGATGCCGTGTTCGCAGGTTGCGGAGCCATGCAGGACATCAAGATGAAGCTGGAAGGCTCTGAGCTCGATGGTGTCGAAGGTGCCCTGACTTTTCTCATGAAAGTCAATTCCGGCGAGAAGATAGACCTTTCCGGAAAGACCGTGATGGTTGTCGGTGGTGGTAACGTGGCCATAGACTCGGCCAGGGTCGCAGTAAGGCTCGGTGCCAAGAAGGTCATTATCCAGTATCGGCGAAGCAGGGCAGAGATGCCGGCTCTGGATGCAGAGATACAAGACGCCATCGACGAAGGTGTGGAGATCCAGTATCTCAAGACGCCTGTCCGTTTCCTGGGCCAGGGTGGCAAGCTGGATACGGTGGAATCGGTAACCATGAAGCTGGGCGAGCCGGATGATTCAGGCAGAAGACGTCCAGTGCCCATCGAAGGATCAGAGAGCAAGATGCATGTGGACCTGTGTGCCGTGGCAATCGGGCAGCGGCCCGATCTTTCGAGTTTTGCCGAAAAGGACAAGGTCTCGCTCACACGCTACAACACCTTCGAGGTGGATTCCACCACGCTGGAGACGAACATAGCGGGTGTTTTCGCTGGTGGAGACGTGGTCTCCGGACCGGCCAGTGTGGTAGAGGCCATCAATGCCGGAATGCATGCTGCCGAATACATGAGGCGCTACCTCGAAGGAGAAGAGTACCCTGGCAAAGCTCTGGAAAAACCTCTGCCGGTGGTCAGCGCCGATGACGTGATCAAGAGGCAAAAACAGCACCATGAGCTCCAACCGGTAAAGGGCAAGCACTTGCCTGTCTCTCAGCGTTTGGGCAACTTCAACGAGGTTGAACAGCCCCTGACCGAAGAAGAAGCCCGCTACAGCGGCAGCCGATGCCTGGATTGTGGCGGTTGTTCGCAATGCGGAGAGTGCATCAAGGCCTGTCCTGCTGGTGCCATCAGCATGGATATGCGAGATCGCGTGGAAGACGATCACGCATCCACCGTGATCCTGGCGACCGGGTTTGAGCTGTTTGATGCAAAGCTGAAGGAGACATATGGTTACGGGCGTTATCCCAACGTGATCACCGCCATGCAGATGGACCGTATC
Source organism: Myxococcales bacterium (assembly GCA_027031935.1). Classification (GTDB taxonomy): domain Bacteria; phylum Myxococcota; class B64-G9; order B64-G9; family B64-G9; genus JALVPF01. Next base: position 2,894 of record JALVPF010000576.1, read on the forward strand.
CTGGCTCCGACCCGTCCATATAACAACGCTCTTCGTCCATCCGATGGCAAGAGACCGGACAATATTGCATATGTACTTTGCACAGGCTCTCGCGATCATACTGTAAACAATCCTCTGTGTTCCCGTGTCTGCTGCATGTACTCCATAAAGCAGTCGCAGCTGATCATGGGAGCCTTGCCCATGGCCGATATTACAATCTACTACATGGACATAAGAGCCTTTGGCAAAGGCTACGAGGAGTTTTTCAAACAAGCCCATGATATGGGTGTTTATTTCGTCAAGGGGCGCGTATCCGAAATTGACGAAAAGGACGATGGCAACCTGGTGGTGACCTACGAGGATATCGAAGGTGGTGGTGGTCGAAAACAGGCTGAGCACGACTTGGTCGTTCTTTCTGTGGGCCTGCTGCCAAACACCAGCGCCCTGGGCCTGTTCAAGGGAGACAGGCTGGAAGTGGATCCGTATTCTTATATCCAGGAAGTGGATGAAGACATCGATCCCGGCCGTACCAGCATTCCTGGTGTTTTTGCTGCTGGATCGGTATCAGCCATACGTGACATTCCAGACACAATCCTTCACTCGGGAGCAGCGGCAGCACAGGCGGCTGCTTATATCGAGAGCAAGAAGAGGTCGAGCAAATGAGCGACCGAAGAATAGGCGTGTTCATCTGCCACTGTGGTGGAAATATCTCCGACTACGTCGACGTGGAGAAGGTCAAGGAAGAGGTGGCCAAGGAAGACGGAGTAGTGGTTGCCGAGACTCCCATGTTCGCCTGCTCCGACGCATCTCAGCAGCAAATGATCGACGCGATAAAAGAGCAAAATCTGGACGGGCTGGTGGTTGCTTCCTGCTCGCCAAAACTTCACCTGATGACCTTCCGGGCAACGGCCGAACGAGCAGGCTTGAACCCTTATCGTTATGTGCAGGTCAATTTGCGCGAACAGGATTCGTGGGCACATAGGGATGACATGAAGGCTGCGACGGACAAGGGCATTCGCCTGGTCAAGGCCGGTGTGGCAAGGGCCAGCTTGTCCGATCCCCTGAAGCAACTCCGAATCGAGACCAAGCCTGGAGTGTTGGTCATAGGTGCAGGTGTCGCTGGCTTGCGGGCCGCCTTGGCTTTGTCCGACATGGGGCTTGCCGTGACCCTGATCGAAAAGGAAAAAGAGGTCGGTGGTTGGACGGCTGGTCTGGGAGAAACCTTTCCCAATGATCGTCCGGGCAGCGAGCTGGTGTCCAAGCTGGAAAAGGATGTGCGCAGCAGGGATAACATAACCCTCTTTACGGAATGTGAGTTGGTGGAAAAGTCTGGCAGCATTGGAGATTTCAATCTCAAGCTGCAGCAATCCAACGGTGACACCATATCCATCAATGTGGGCGCCATCGTTGTTGCAACGGGTTTTGACAACTACAAGCCCAAGGAAGACGAGTACGGAAACGGGCTGGATGGGGTGATTACCCTGCCAGAGTTCAAGAAAATGGTCGACGAGTCCACCGGACCTCTCGTGTACAAGGGCAAGAGAGTAAAGACCATAGCCTATATCTATTGTGTGGGCAGTCGGCAGGCAGAAAGTGAACTTCACCCCGAGCCCAACACCTATTGTTCAAGGTATTGTTGCAGTTCGACTGTTCATACAGCCATTCTTGCCAATAACCTGGATCCCGAACTCAACCAGTATCACCTTTTCAGGGATATGAGGACGTACGGAAAGTACGAGCTGCTATATGAAAAAGCTGGTCGTAAGGGCTCAGTATTCGTTCGTTTCGAGGAGAATGATCCTCCCACCGTGGAAAAACAAGGTAAAGATCTGGTCGTTACCACTGTCGACAGGTTGACCGGCGGAGACAAGATCGCCATAGGCGCAGACCTTGTGGTCTTGGTCACAGGAATGGTGCCGCGCGAAAATCCCAAGCTGGTGGATGTCCTCAAGCTTCCGCTGGGGCGTGACGGCTTTTTCAACGAGATCCACCCCAAGTTGCGACCTGTTGAGACTGTAATAGATGGTGTCTTTATTGTTGGAGTTGCACAGGGTCCCAAGAGCATAGCCGAAAGCGTCGCTTCTGCCCTGGATGGTGTTGCCAAAAGCGGAGCCTTGTTGCTCAAGGGCTATGTGGATCTGGAGCCCTTCATCGCTGTCGTGGACAATGCCAAATGTACATGGTGTGGCGCTTGCGCCGAGGCCTGTCCTTACGGGGCAATCGAGCAGGTTACCCTTGATGGAGGAAAACAGGTTGCGCAAATCGTTCCGTCATTGTGCAAAGGTGGTGGTCCTTGTGTGCCTGTATGTGACCAGGACGCCATAGAGATCAAGGGCTATACCAATGCTCAGATCACGGCAACCATTGACGCACTGATTAGAAAGGCCATGTGATGAAACAACAACGAAGATCCCTTGCTGAGGTGCTTCGGGACGAGATGTTGATGCATCAGGCGATATTGAAGTCGCTGTCCGAAGCTCCAAAGACCATTCCTGAGTTGGCCAAGTCCCTCGATAAACCTGAGTGGGAGGTGTCGCTTTGGATGTCCGGTATGTGGCGATACGGCATGGTCGAAGAGACTGGCAAACCCAATCGCCAAGGTTACTACACCTATGAGCCAAAGGATTGATCACTGCTGTCGGCAGAGAGGAAAAAATGATGGAAAAGCGCGTCGATCCAAATCTGCATCGTGAACTCAAGAAATTTGGGGCCGATGATCTTGATGTATGTTTTTCCTGTGGAAATTGTACAGCCACATGCCCCCTGTCGGGTGATGACCTAGCATTCCCACGAAGGATTATCCATTTCGCGCAGGTCGGAATGACTGATAAGCTGCGAGCGTCGGTAGATCCGTGGTTGTGTTATTACTGTGGCGAATGTTCAGAAAGCTGTCCCAGGGAGGCCAATCCCGGTGAGAACATGATGGCAGCCAGGCGTTACCTGACAGCAAGTTATGACTGGACCGGTCTTTCGAAGAAATTATATCTTTCCATAACGTGGGAAATTTCGGCTATTTTGGCTGTGGCCTTGGGTGTGGTAGCCTTGTTTTACTTTTTCCACGGACCCATCGTGACTGACAGGGTCGAACTCAACACCTTCGCGCCGGTGGAGTGGGTACACATAGGCGACTTGATCATGGCGGGTGTACTTTCGTTTTTCCTGCTGACCAACGCTCTTCGAATGTTTTATTTCGTGGTGAAGGATTCGGATGTTCATATACCGTTTTCCTTGTTGGTGACTCAAATTCCGACTTTCATCCTTCATTTTGCGACTCAGAAACGGTGGCGTGAATGTGATGATGAAGACCACATGCATTGGTTTAAACATTTGCTCCTCGTCAGTGGATATCTCACCATGCTGGTCTTGGTGCTAGGTCTGCTGAAGTGGTTCCAGACCGATGAGGTCTATCCATTTTATCATCCCCAGCGTTTGTTGGGATATTATGCAACAGCCGTTCTGATGTATATCACCGTCGATTTCATGATCGGAAGGTGGAAGAAAAACAAGGAGATCCACAAGTTTTCTCATGCCAGTGACTGGATTTTTCTCATACTTCTGTTCCTCACGGCTTTTACTGGCATTCTGGTGAATATTTTCCGTGTTTATGGACTTGCCATGCCCACCTACATCATCTACGTCATCCACATGGCCATAGCAGTGCCAATGTTGATGGTAGAGGTTCCCTTTGGCAAGTGGGCGCACTTGTTTTATCGACCATTGGCCATGTATCTCTACACGGTCAAGCAGAAAGCCAAGGAAGTTGCCAAAAAGCAAAAGCAAGCCGCCGCTAAAGCCGCCAAAGCAGCAAAAGCCAGTGCTTGAGCGGATTGACCTCAACCCTTTTACTAGGAGCAACTGATGGCAGAAGAAAAAACAGAAAAAATGGTAATTATTGGAACCCACGGTGGAGATGATCCTGAACGCGCGTCTTTACCATACGTCATCGGCAGTGCTGCTAGGGCAATGGATGTAGAGGTAGTCATTGCCTTGCAGGCAAATGGAGTGACCACTGCCACCAAGGGAATATACGACCATATATTCGCAGGTGGTCTCGACCCGCTGAAAAAACTGGTGGATACCTATCTTGAACTGGGTGGCAAAATTTGGGTGTGTACACCTTGTATCAAAGAGCGTCAGATCACCAAGGAAATGCTTTTGGACGGTGTGGAGCTGATGGCAGGTGGGAAACTGGTACAGACCTGTATAGCTGCTGACGCGGTTTTAAGCTACTAGATTTCACTAGATAAATCGGCAAGGTGCTGAAATAGGCAGGTGCCGGGTCACTCTGGTTTGTGTCTTGGCACTTGTTGTGCCAAACTTCCTTGGCAAGAGCAGCTGGGGGTGAAAGTGCCTGGCGACAACAATAGTGAAACTTCCGAAAGAGAATCACTCCACAAGATCTGCGCTCAGATGATCGCTGCAATGACTGACGCGGTGATCCTTATAGATCCTAAAGGTATAATCACCAAGACCAACCAGGCGACCTTGACCCTTCTTTCTTTTGATGAAGAAGAAGTGGTCGATCACCCCATAGGCAAGATCCTCAGTACCTCCAGTGAACAACATTCCGAGCTGGATACTGAAGAAATGGTGCAGCGTAATATTTTGGACGATGTCCTGGCCAGCACCGAAGCTTTCTTGTTTCCAAATCATGGTGAGCCTATACCCATTTCATTGAGGAGTTCATCTGTCAGAGACGACGATGGTGAGGTGACGGGAATAGTGCTGGTGGCACGTGATGTACGCCCCACCATGAAGCTGTTGGCGGAAGCAGCCATGGGAGAAGCCGAAAGGCGCAAGCGTGAGGAACTGCAGCATGCCTATGATGAGCTCAAGCAACTTCAGGAACAGCTGATACAAAGCGAGAAAATGGCATCTTTGGGCCAGATGGCCGCTGGAGTGGCCCACGAGATAAACAATCCCATCAGTGGGATCATGATTTATCTGCACATGATCATGAAGGACCTGGAGAACGACAAGCTGGACAAGAACGAGGCTCACAAGTTTCTGGATGATTCAATTCACGAGCTGAAGCGATGCTCCAAGATTATCCAAAGCCTGTTGGATTTTTCCAGGCAGTCTCACCCCAGGCTGGCATCTGTGGACATAGAGAGCATACTCGACGAGACCTTTGGTATTCTGGAACACAAGACAAAGCTTCAGGACATCGAGGTCTTGTGGAAGATTCTGTCGGATATACCGAAAATACAAGCTGACCCTGACCAGATGAAGCAGGTTTTCCTGAACCTGACGCTCAACGCCATTCAGTCAATGCCGGAAGGGGGGCGTTTGACCATCCTGGTGATGGAGCAGGATGACAATGTGCGCGTGGATATCAGCGACACGGGTTGCGGCATCGAGGCGGAGAACATTGGTAAGCTCTTTACGCCTTTTTTGACCACCGAGGAAAGGGGCCAGGGCGTGGGTGTGGGATTGGCCATGGCATATGGCATTGTCAAACGTCATGGAGGTGAGATACTCGTATCGAGTTCGCCTGGGGAGGGTACGACTTTCAGTGTGATACTCAAGAGAGCTCAGGAGTACGAGAGCGAGGATGATGGGAGCGCCGGATGAACACATCAGCACGAATAATGGTTGTGGACGATGAAAAAATTGTCCGGGAATCCGTGTCTATCTGGCTGCAGAAGTCCGGTT
>JALVPF010000577.1 GCA_027031935.1 Myxococcales bacterium
TAGTAAACCAGCTGATGAGGGCTATGAGAATCCGCTGCTTTTTTTATCAACTCCCTGAATGCTGAAATCTTCTTCATCAACAAGAGCTCATCGGGATGTTCTAGTGGCTTCAAGTCTTCAATGGTGACCTCAGATGGCTCAGGTATCGACAGGCCCCGTTCTTTTGCCTTCTGAAGAATGCTGCAGAGCCTTGCGTGTCCATACTGTGCATAAAATACCGGGTTGTCCATTGTTTGACTCTTTGCCAGATCCAGGTCGAACTCCATCTGGGAATCGGTATTTCTCAACAGAAAGAAAAACCGTGCAGCATCCCGTCCAACCTCTTCAAAGACCTCCCGCAAGGTCACTGACTTTCCAGAGCGTTTACTCATCACCAATGGTTTTCCATCCCGTATCAGGCTAACCATCTGTACCAGCAAAACATCCAACGCCTCGGGAGGACGGCCCAAAGCCTGCAAGGCTGCTTTCATTCTTGAAACATATCCATGATGATCCGCCCCCCAGACATTCACCAATGTCTCGAATCCACGACGCAGCTTGTTCATGTGATATGCAACATCAGTCGCAAAATAGGTATTGTCGCCATTGGACTTGACAAGCACTCTTGGTTTATCATCTCCGAACTTGTCCGAAAGAAACCATGTTGCCCCGTCCTTTTGCTCTATTACGCCTCTTTGCTGCAACTGTGCTATTGCCTCGTCCAGACTGTTGGAGTCCACAAGTGCCTTTTCAGAAAAAAAGCTGTCCATGTGGACACCGAAATCGTCCAGGTCCTTCTTGATAACAGAGAGCATGGCATCCACAGCAAAACTCTGCAGTCTCCCCAACTGTTCTTCGTCAGGATCTCCTGGCAAAAATTTTGTAAACTTATCGGGCAATGACCTAGCCAACTCTGCCACATACTCCCCTTTATAGCCATCTTCAGGAAACTCCGTCTCCTGCCCGTGGTCATTTTTCAGCCACCACACCATGGACAAGGCAAGGTTTCGTACCTGTCTTCCGGCATCGTTTACGTAGTACTCCCTTGTTACGTCGAGACCTGAAAAAGACATGAGGTTTGCAAGCACATCCCCAATCACCGCACCCCTTCCATGGCCAAAATGCAAAGGGCCGGTGGGATTTGCCGACACAAACTCCACCATGACCGGACCTGCATCAGGCCTCTGGGTTCGTCCAAAATCTTTCCCTTGTCTCAGGACAGCAAGAAGAATTTCCTGAATGGCCATATTTTCGAAAAAGACATTCAGAAAGCCAGGCCCTGCCACCTCAACCTTTTGAACGAAATCTTTATTTCCGATTTCCTGCCCCAACTCGGTTGCAATTTCTCTCGGGGATCTTTTCAATTTGCGAGCCAGCAACATGGCGACATTGGAAGCCAAGTCACCATGGTCCTTTTGGTTTGGAACTTCTACCGAAAATTCCGGAATTTCCTCTTTTCCCATGCCAAACCTGTCAGCCAATGCATGGGTGATTGCGCTACGGAGTTTTTCCTTCATGACAGTCCTTTGATACTCAGGTCTATTTGATTTTATGTTTATTTTGAATCAGGCTTCTTGTTGTCCAATGGTTTTTCGATGTCAGAGTTTTTCTCTGTGGTCAAAGAGTGGATTTTCTTGTCCAGCAATTTTTGAAGATTTACATCGTCTGCAGCCAGGATCTTCGCTCTCTCCAATACAGATTTTGCCCAGTCACCTTCCCCCATTTTCAACAAATCATCAGCCATATCAAGGGCCAATGATGGATCTTTTGCCAGGAAGTTTTCCGCTTTTCTAAAAGCGAATGTTGCATCATCTTTTTTTGCCAATGCAAACAGACATCGTCCCAATCCCAACCACGCAGATGAACGGCTTCGGTCCACTGCAAGACTTTTTCGGTAGGCATCCTGCGCATCCTTCCAGTCTTTTCGTTTCTCCAACAGTGCGGCCAGGACCTCCCAGCCAGTACTATCCTCTGGGAACATCTTCACCAAGGATGCATAGATTTTTTCGGCCTCATCAAACTTTCCACTCTTTATTGCCATGGAACCCAGTTCATCCTGGGCGTTGTAAAAATGTAGCGAAGGGCAAGCCCTGGGTTTCAGTTCATCTCCGCGTTTCGGACAAGATGGTACATCATTGAAAAACTTCCTGGCTGCGTCAATCTCGCCTGATTCCAACTTCATTCTGCCAAGTTGCAGTCGGATGCTGCCGTCGTCCCTTTTTATTTCAGCCAGCAGCAATTTTTCGGCCGCGTCTGTTTTTCCCTGTTTTTGGAGGATCTGAGACATTCCTACAGTATATTTCAAATCTGAAGGTTCCAGTTTCAACAGCTGTCTTGAAGCATCGAGGGCTTCATCCAACTTGCCTGCCAACTTTGCGACTTTGACCTTCTCCTCCAAAAACTTCTTACTGTCATGTTTGATTTCAAGGGCATGGTCTATCAGTTTCAAGGCTTCGTTCAACATGCTTACGCGATTCTTTGGCGAACGTGAAGCTCTTTCCTCCAGTAACCATGCCAACTTGGACAAAGCTCCCAGATGCCCTGAATCACGATGGAGCACCTGCCTCAAGTCCGACTCTGCTTTTTCCAGATCATTTTCAGCCAATGACTGATTTGCCTCTTGATACAGCTTCTGCAACTCCCAATCGACCTTGGGTGGTTCACCGCCATCACAGTCTCCACAGGCTGCCAGAAAGCTCAAGCCAAGAAAAAACAGGCCTGTATGATAGATGAAACGTAACATCATTCCTCCTGCCCTCAAAACTTCCAGGATAAAGTAAATGCAGCACCACCTGTCATTGGGG
>JALVPF010000578.1 GCA_027031935.1 Myxococcales bacterium
ACTAACGATGGGAATGGAAGGTGTCTACCTATGTCTTCTGCGTCTACGCCTTCTCCTTCTTTTCTTGCTTTTCTTCTTTTTCTCTGCCTTTTGTTTCTCCTGCCATTCCTTTTCGACCTCATCAACCGTCTTGCCCTGGCGAAGTCCTTCGGCCTTCATCAGGTATTCCTGTTCCTGCTTCTGGCCCTCTTCTCCACCCATCTCCTTGAAAATTTTTGAGATGTCCGTGTAAACGTCTGCGATTTTTGCTGGGGGATCACCAGCCTTGGTCATCATCATGATTGCCTTGGCCAACTTGTCCAGGGCATTTTCAAAGTCCTCAGAGGCCAGGTAGATCAAGCCCATCTGGCGGTATACTTCAGGGCTCTCGCCGCCAGGCAACATTATGGCGTTTTCATATTCTTCCCTTGCCTTGTTGTACAGTTCCAGCTTGTCGGACTTGTGCTCCTTGTCGTCCAGCGCGATCTTGTCACCCATGGCCTGGTAGGATTTGGCCAGCCAGAATCGCCCCTTGGGGTCAAGTTCGTCAACGGTGATGGCCTGCTTGAACTCCTTTTGGGCATCATCGAGCTTGTCCATGCGCATGAGCAGGTCGCCTCGCTTGACGTAATAGGCAACCGTGGGTTTCAGGGCTCTTTCAAATTCCTTCAGCTGGTCCACCGCCTCCTGCTTTTGCCCCATGGCAAAGGTGCTCTCTGCTCGATCGAAGTAAATCTTTGGCAGGTGCGGATCCAACTGCAATGCCTTGGCAAAGGCGCTGGCTGCTGCTGCGGCATCGTTTTGCATCGCTGCAATACGACCCTTCAGGTTCCATGCCTCCGCATTGGAATCCCACGCAGCGATGGCCTTGTCCGCCCATTTCATGGCCTCGGCAGGACCCATGTCTTTTGCAGATTTCTTGTCGTCTGCACCCGCCTTACCTGTGTTGCCCTCAGGGAGTAAAGGGGAAGTCAAGGCGTATTCGCCCTTGACCTGGTAAAGCATGCTCATCATGGGAGGCGAGAATTCTTTCTCCGTATGTTTGTCTCTGTCCATCAGGTCATCTATTATCTTTTTGGATTTTTCCAGATGTTTGCCTGTCTGAATCAGGGAAAAGGCATAACGAAGATTGGAATAGACATGGTCCTTGTTCTTTTTAAGTGCATCCCTGAAGTATCTCAGGGCTCTGCCAATATTGCCCTCCCGTAAATAGACATCTGCAAACAAGGCCTGGTAGTGAGGGCTCATGGGTGAGAACTTGGCCGCACGGCTGAAGTCCTCTCTCGCTTCTTTTAGGTGACCAAGGGCCAGTTGGGCAAGCGCCCTGGCACCGAAGACCTCTGCGTTCAGGAAGATATCCTTTTTCTCTATGGCGCGCTTTACCACCCCGTCGAGCATTGTTACCGCTTGCTCGGCTTTTCCATCCATCACCATGAGATAGCCCTGGGTGGCATAGCGTTCGGAGACCTGAAGCCCTTCGTCCTCAAAGAATTTCAGATGCTGTTGCAGTGTATTTTTTCTGTCGGTCTGAGCATGTTGAGAAAGCAGTCGAAACTGCACCTGAGATAACTGAACGATTGCTCTTTCATTGTCGTCATCGAGAGCGCGGGCCTTTTTCAGCCAGCCTTCAGCCACTGTCAGATCGTCAAAGTTGTCTCTTGGAATGAGCTCTGATGCCTGTTTGATGTCTTTTCTAATGGTGGTAATGATTTTCACATGATGGTTGTACCAGATGATTAGTGCCACCATCAGGACAGCTACTATTGCTACCTGAGCCACTGCTTTCCAGAGTGGTTTTGGTGGAACCTTGGTGTCGTGAATCTGCCTTGGTAGCCAGGTGATGGTGCCATGGCCATTGTTGCTTTTCAGGCCAGGGACCTTCTCTCCAATGGATTCGAGAAGGGATCTCGTGTGGGAGTCACCAGGATCCAGCTCCAGTGCCCGCATCAATTCTCCCACCGCTTTTTGTTCCTGTTTGCGCTCGAGAAAAATCTCGCCAAGGGTCCGGTGAGCCACAGCATTGTCGGAAGAAGCTTTGATTACCTTTTTTAGCTCGGCCTCTGCATGACCATCGTCATAGTTGTGGTAATAGGCCATGGCCAGTGCTAAGTGCCCATCTGGCACCTGCGGGGATCGCTTCAGCCCTTCCTTGCAAACCTGTATGGCCTGTATGGGGAGAGCCCGTTCCATATAGGCTTTAGCCAGCGGTACAAATTTGCTGGGATCTGCCTTGAAGTCAGCTTCCAACTTGTCGATATCTTGAATATCAGTCGTCTTCGCCTCGGCCATACTTTCCTCCGGCGCATGTCTTTTTGACACAAAAACAAAAATTTAGCTTCGTAAATCGAATAGCAAAGGCCTCGGAGCGTGTCAAGCATTGGAATAAGATTGCTGGAGTCGTCCAGAATTATCAAAATGTGGACACTTCTAACGCCTTGCTTTGAAAAGTATTGTTGACTTGTGTGAACACCTTGCCATAGCCTGCCAGTAGGTGCATGGAATCTGGTTACCGGAGACTTTCGAATGAAAAAACTGTTTTCTTTCAGTGGAATCATTCTTGGAGCATTGATCACCATCGTTTTTTTTACAGTGAAGCTTTTTGCCTTCAACGATGATCCCATGGACACCAACGAGACTCATTTTTTCGAGTTCATAAAGGATATGGAAAACAGCCTTCTGGACTTGAAAATTCGAATCAGGGGCCAGGCAAATACAAAAGAAAAACTGGAGAAGTTTCAGCGCGATGCTCACACGGTTATAGTTGCGGTGGACGAGAAGAGTGTCCGCATGAC
>JALVPF010000579.1 GCA_027031935.1 Myxococcales bacterium
TGTCAGGACATGGGCGTGGACTGGATTTCTGGGCCAAGCCGGTGTGAGCCTGGGCCTGGCAGCTATTATTAAAACCAGACTTGGGCCTGCGGGCGGCTTGGCTGCAGACATCATCATTGGTGCAATAGTAATAAACCAGATCGCAGGACCAACTGCTTTCAGGTGGGCGCTGGTGAGAACCAAAGAAGCTGTCTTGCATGAATGACCCAAAAAGCATTAGTATCGTAAAGATCGAGTTCAAGTAGGACACCAAGCATTGGTGCAAGGGAGTAAAAATGGATAAAAGGAAAAGGTACAAATACCGACAAGGACTTTCGTCATTATTTTTATGGGTTTTCATACAGTTGCTTCTTTCGGGCACCATGGGTTGCGGCGATGATAAGCTGCTGTTGAGCCTCCCTGATGGAGATCAGGTACCGTGGGGCGGGTCCATAGATATCGTTGCCGACATCTCAGAGCAGGGATACAAGCCGGCAGACGGTTCCCTGGTCAAGTTCGCGACAACTGTCGGGAGTTTCGTTCCATATGAAGAACATGTCACCGAGACCCCGGTCAGGGAAAAGGATGTTGCCACCGCAGGAGGACAGGCCGTGGTAAAGCTTTTCAGCTTCCCTGGAGAAGGTGGGGAATCCGGGACAGTATCTGCCGCATACACCACTATCAACGGTTTACCCCTGAACGAATCCATTCCCGTGTCCATTGCCCCGGGAGGGGTGCCCAGTGGAAAATATCTCTCGGCTCAGTGTGATCCCCTGAACGTACAGGCTCTCAATGCGAATGGTGGCGTTTATGACCCCGACATGTCAATACGCTGTACCCTCTCGGTCAAAGACGCCCTTGGAAAAGCGGTACCTATCGCTGACATACGGGTGGTTACAGAAGGTGGCTGCAGCATGGAAGCGAACAAGAACGAAGACACCGGAGCTACCCACGTGTTTACACTGAAAGCCGACTGTGTGCCAGCTGATGTGGAACCCATGGACGGTGAACCAAGCCACATGTTTGGAGGAATCATACACAATCCGAGAGATGGAATACTGAGTATACTTTTCTACGTGCATGGTCAGGAGGGATTCAACGATTCCAATGCCAATGGCATCTATGATCCAGGCGAAGGTTTTGTGGGACAAGACCAACCGGAACCTTTTCTGGACATAAACGATGATGGTCAGTGGAATCCTGGAGAAGACTTCATCGACAACAACAATAACGGTCAGTGGGATCCGGCAGATGGAAGATGGAACGATGATGCATGGATATGGACGAGTACCAGGATCATGTTCACCGGGCCACCGAACCAGAGCGCGGAAACCACCAGGTTCTCACCAGCCGGTATACAGATAGATGACGCCGGCACACAGACCTTTACCCTGTCCTTGATGGATCAAAATCACAACCCCATAGCTGCCAACGCGGATGGTGACTACGTGGATTTCGCCGCCACAGATGTCACGGTCAGCCAAGGAAACCATCAGGCCCTCGAGCACGTGATGGGAGCCGTGTTCGCCAACGGCGTGCTTGACATTGAAAGCCTCTCGTCCAATCGTCAGTATCAGGTAACCCTTCAAGACCTGTATCCCGGTGATGAAAATCCCCACAACGTCTCGCTCAAGACCCACATAGCGTATACTGTCGCTCCTTCCTACGGCTCATATTTCGGCGAAGTAAAAGAAGTTGATCTGAGCGAGATCAGCGGCACGGCCAACTAAAGCAGTCCTGCGAAATCATCTCTTTAGTGTCCATATTTGTCCTGCTTTGACACTAGGGCGTCAGAATCTGTCCTTCAGAAGAAAGGGAGACCGCGCCTTCGGCGGACACATCCAGTCCTCCAACAACCAGGACCGATCCGTCCGGCAGGCTGACCACTGCGCTTCCCACAGAACCAGTCTCGAGGGAATCCGGCAACAACTGTCCGTCCGAGTTTGCCCTGATCAGCTCCGCATCCCTTACAGATTTCATGAACGAATCCAGGCCACCAAACACCACCAGGCACTCCTGCCCGTCTGAACATCCAACCTGACCGACAGAATGGTATGCCCTTGGACGTACCATGGAATTGCCGAGCAAAGACAGTCCACCGCCATCCAGTGTTCCCCACAGCAAATCAGCCACAGGGCTATCGCCCGAACGGTTTTCTATGCCTCCGCTTATTATCAGACTCGTTCCCAATGCACTTACCGCATGCCCTGACAAGGTGAGAGAATACTGAGCCTGACCGTTTATGGTCACCTGTGTAGATGGCTCGTCATCCAAGGGCAACAATTCCACATCTGGCTCTTGTGGAAGATTGCCACCTATGATCAGGAGTCCATCACCCATGAGCATTGCGCGGGCTCCTGCTCTGTCGGCCAACATGCCATTTGAACGAAACTGCCATGCGGGACTGGAATCTGCCGGATTCACAAAAAGTACATCGGATGATCTCATTGTAGAGGTTCGACCGCCGGTAACGAGCAAAGTACCATCATCCAGAACAGCTCCTGCTGTCATGGCACGCATGGTCTTGGTCTCTACGGACAGGAGTTTGAATTCCATGGCAGATGGATCAAAGATCTCTACACTTTGCAACAGGCTGCCAGCCTTGGGAGTCAAGACAGGCCTGATGCTTCCCTTGGGATCGAATACAGCCTCCTTGCTGCCGCCAACCAAAACCACTCTCCCGTCCGACAGTCTGAATGCCTGATGCAAACCCCTGCAAGCCTCCATGGGGACAACTGCTTTTACAGATGCGCTTGCAATATCTAAAATCTCTGCGTTGCACGCTGCCTGCAAAATTACGGCTGAACCATCCTGTGTAGTTACAGCAGAAAATCCCCCGGCTACAAGGACCTCGTCATCCCCTAGGTATGATGCAGTGCCAAAAACTCTCGGCGTGTGAAGATTTTCGCGAAGCAGGTTGAGGTGGTTACCCATGCGCCTGACCTGTAAAACCACGGGTGTCTGCCTGCCTTCACTTACCACTATATTGGATGCAGCACCAAACCATGGTGGTGATCCCGCTGGATTGGCTCCACCACAATCAAAGTCATCCCAACCCTGCACCTCGAGCCTGATGCCGGAGTCTGGTTCGAGATCCATGCTGACTGATGCTCTCTCCTTGGCGTCAGGGGACAATCCTATGCACTCGGATTCCAGACTTGCGCCGAAATGATCGAAAGCCGTCAAACGAATGCTGTTTACCTCTTGTGGTATTCCGTTTCCTGTCTGCGCCTGTCCCATGTTGGCAAAGCTGATGGAAATATCAAAATTCCCACCCTGCTCCGGAAAACAGCCTGCCAAGGTAAAAAAGCACAGGATACCAGAAAATCCAAAAACTCTTTTATATCTTGAAATCATGGACATCCCCCTGATTCAAAACTCAATCACGACACGGCCCATGCCGGCAGGAATTCCTTCGTCGCCACCGGACAAACCAATCACCGTTGCCGTCACTATGCCAGCTGCTGCGACAACTCCTACCGCGGTCCAAAACCACCATGTCTTGTACACTGGTGTGGATGCAGCCTCATTGCCATCACTCGACCACCGACCGATCTGATTTTCCTTGTTCGCTACTGAAACGAACGGCTGGCCTGCACTATCGTCCGCTCTTTTCAAGCCGCCTCCAGGTTCACCGGCATCATCCGACAATGCCGACTTTTTCAGGCCGCCTCCAGGTTCACCGGCATCATCCGACATCACCGACTTTTTCAGGCTGCCTCCAGGTTCACCGGCGTCATCCGACATCACCGGCTTTTTCGGGCTGCCTCCAGGTTCACCGGCATCATCCGACACAGCCGCAGCCTTTCCGTGATCACTTTTTGCGACCTCAGCCTTTGCCATCCGTTTGGCCTTATGGTCAACAGAGCGGGGCCTGACAAGGGGCACGAGGACCAAGTCTTCATCATTGTCCGGTTTGAGCTTGAGTTGAAATCTGTAACGGAGATTACGCCTGCCTGGTTTTATCACGATTCTTTTCTCTGCCGGCAAGGTGTCTTGGTGTAAAACGGTCAGGGTATGGACTCCGGCTCTGAATTTTCCATCCAAGGTCAAGGGCGTCGTACCTTTTTCCATTCCGTCCAGCAGCACCCTTGCGTTTTCTGTATTGGCGTCGACCCTTATACGGCATTGGACGATTCTTCCAAATACCGAGGCCCATCCCTTTTTCAGAGCCCTGACAAGAGAGTTTCTTCCTTTGCGGACTTTCTGCCGACTCTGCTTGACAAGCTTACCTGAAGCGACATTCACGAGTTTCATGATCATCATCCGCCTGCCAGGCAGCTTCTTCACCTGTGTCAACAGCACCTTCTGTGCTCCTGCGACCTTGCCCATCTTCCTGATGCATTTCCTTCTTGTATCCGTACAAGCTGCCTGTGCCTGAATATTTTTCAAGTCCGATTCCACGATTTCCATAAAATCATATTCGGAGGCCAGAATGCGCAATGTCCTGCTCGCACTATCCAGCATGGCTTTACTCAGGGACGCGCCCCGGGGGCCTATGAGCAGAACTCTCTCTTTCGCCTGTAGCAACGAGCCGAAAGACAAGGCCGCCATCAACACCAACCACTTGGAAAACCTAGTGAAGCCCATTTCAGACTCCCCCTTGTATCATGGATTACAATAATACTGTGTAGCCCGCCCATGGGCAAAAAGTCAACCACAATTGGAATTTCATTGTAATAGCTGTAAAATTTCAGTTCATGAACAAGCCGCCATTCAAAAACAGATTGCTCTATACAATGTCAGGTATCTCCGCCTGGCTTTTGTGTGGATATGTTTATGGATTATTCGTAGCCTGGAAGATGGGCATGGTCCGCAGGCCCCAAGACACCATACTGGTGATGCTATACACCTCCCTTGCTTTCGGTTTTCTGGCCACGGGCCTCCTTGTTTTTCGCACCCTGGCCAGGGTTCTGGCCAGGATAATTGACAGGGGGAAAAATACCGCAGACAGCCACGAGCCCAACTCTGCCTCAATGGCTTTCCTAGGTGGCCTGGGAGGATTTTCTCTTGCATGGGCCATTCTGTTTGCTCTCGGCGACACCACGGTAGCCATGGGATTTCAACCTCAATCATCAATGCTTTGGCTGGGCATCAGAATCCTGCTGGCCATGACCTGCGGCATATTCCTGCTGTGGTTTGCAACCAGGCCCTTACGCAGTGCACTCACATCCCAAAAGACACGCCCTTTGTATGCCAGGCTTTGGACACTTGTCGGCCTGGTGTTGATTCTGGCGACCGCAACCGGCATTGGCAGGGGACTTCTTTCATCGAATACGCAATCCCTTGCGACTCATGGTCAAAAGTCCATGGGCCGGATAAGGCTCTCCCATACAGGCTTGAGAGTGGTTCTCATGGGATTGGACGGTGCCACGTGGAAGGTAATCAAGCCCCTGACAAAGGCAGGGATCATGCCTGTCATGGCAAAATTGATAGATCGGGGTGCAAGCGCAACCCCTTTTTCTCCAGCACCAAGAGCGTCGCCCATAACGTGGACAACGATAGTTACGGGAAGGCCCATGGACGAACATGGAATCAAGGAATACCTGCTCGTATCCATGCCAGGCCTGAGTCCTTTTCCTTTTGAATCACTTGCCCACAACAGATCGATTCTGCCCTTCTCTTTCACCGTACTGGGTTACTTTGCAGCAGGCCTTGCAGAGGGAGTGCCTCCCACCAGCGACAGGGTAAGGAAAAAAACCGTATGGCAGATATTGGACATGGTCCAAAAAAGATCTCTCGTCCTGGGACTACCTTGCACCTGGCCTGCAAAACCAACCGCAGGCATGATCTTGTCCGACAGGTTCGGTCCCAATGAATTTGACATGTTCTCTTCCCACAAGGGCCCGGTGCCTCAAAAAGTCTACCCTCCTGGTGTAGAAAAAGAGCTTGCCAATTTGATCGTTGATTCGAAACAAGACCCTGCGCCAATGCTCAAGGTCCTGGCAGGATTTGACGCGAAGAGTTCAGCCGAGTTGGCAGCCTGGCACTACAACCCGGTCATAACTTCACCCATGAAGCTGCTTACCGACGTTTATGATGCAGACATGTCCTTCATGAATGTTCTGCAAGATCGTTTTCCTGAAGGCAAATATGCATTTGCAGCCATCTTGCTAAATGGTCTGGATCTGGTCATGCATGCCTTTTGGAAATTTCGTTTCCCAGAGGACTTCGGCCTTGCGCACAGCGAAAATCCCAGGTGGGGCAAAATCATCGACGCATATCATGCCCTCTTGGATCGCAGGATCGGCGACTTCATGAAGACACTGGGACCTGACACCGACACGGTTGTGCTCTTTGTCTCGGACAGCGGTATGCGGGCAAGTCCACACAACCCGGTGTGGCCGGGCTGGCACTCATCCGATGCCATGTTCCTTGCCGTTGGAAAACCAATAATGTCAAAGGTTCGACTCAAGAACATGCAATATGCAGATGTGATTCCGACAATTCTCTACCTGCTTGGACTCCCCGTCCCCAAAGACCTGAAGGGCAGGGTGCTTTTGGAGATGATCAAGCCGGAGTTTGTCTCCAGACACCCTGTGGAATATATCGATTCGTACGAACCCTGATTTCGCTTAGAGAAGACCGACCTTTCCAAAAGCAGAACGGAGCGCAACACCCGTGGGAGTGTTGTCGTATTGTTGAATCCGCCTGTACCACTTGCCCAGCTCTCGATAGAGTTTTCTTGTTTGCTCATCGAGGGTCCTTGCATTTTTCAACAAAGGATAAATCTTCAGCAGTGCGTACTCGAACTCGTCCACCGCATCCTGCAGCCTCAGGTCTGCAAGATAATCGTCCGGCGCATCCACCTCCGTTGCCAGGCTTGAAAAATACTCCTGCACCAGGCTGGCAAAGGACTCGTTGTCAGCCAGGACGACCTTCACCTTTGCCAATTCCCGCTCCGCTCTTGCACATGCTGCTTCTATAACATTTTCCGGATCGTGTTCGACGTAATACGGCACGTACTTCCATGGCATGGCTGCCGAGTAGATGTTCATGGCACGACTGACGAACAAGGGTACAAACCTCTCCCAATCGATCTCGAAAACCCCTCCCCTTCCAGACCTGAGCAGGCCTGCTCGAACCATCCTCTGGGTAAGCTTGTCGCATTCTTCCTTTTTCAGATCACAGTCATGAGCCAATCCGGCCAATCGGGCATTTCCATGAAGCAATCGCATAAAAATCCTTGATATTTTCCGGTTCGAAAGCAATGCGTCTGAGGCCATCTGTTGCTCCTCTTTTCTTCCCCCATGCCAAACCTGTATCCATTAATAACACAGGACGGACCTTGAGCCAGAAAAAGTTGCTATCTTTGTTTCTCCACCATCCACAAGCAGTCTATCACTATAACGTCCATCCAATGAAAGCACCCAGTCCAAGTTTTCTGATTCTTGCGCTACCCAAAAACTCCAAAGCACCATCGAGTTCAAAACCGAAATAAAAAGGAAGGGTGCGAGGGGCTACCACAAATCCTCCACCCGCCGATGCCACCAGTCCAGCAACTGAATCATCAGAAGCAATGGACTCCGACCCAAACACGCCGGCCCTCGCAAATCCCCACGCAGAGTCGTTACCAAAACGCAAGATAATGGATGGCCCACCCAACAATACCACACCCGGCTTGCGCGCCTCATCGCTCTCGCCCGCTACGGCAAGGGGAAACAAGGCCCTGATACACAAGCCTATGCCCACCTCGGGCACAGGCAGCCAGTAACCGCGCATGTTGACGTCGAAAGATCCTCCCAAACCACCACCCAGGTCTGCCAACGAACCGCCAACACCTGGTTGCAACAACCAGCCGGCATGAGAGTATGGCGAAAAGATGCTCAAGAGGAGCACGACGAGCATGGAACGCTCCAGCGCCAGAAACTTTTTATTGTACCACATCATGTTGTTCAATCCCTGACCCGCCTGCCGGACCTGAACCCCAGCAGAAGCAGCAGCAAACCAAATGCCGTATAACCTCCGGCAATCCTGTATGGCAAATCAGTCTCCAAGAGCCATGGCAGATACAGCCTTCCGTTTGGATCCACTGAATGAATGACTCCAAAAAGAGAAAACAGTGCGCAAATACCAATGAAGACTGAAGCACGTACCAGCCTGCGATCCGCGAGGTTTGCCCCCAGGCCACCCCAAAGCATGGCAGTCAGGATGAAGCCGTTTCCCAGGACGAGAACGGTGGAATATTGTGCAGCCAGATCCCCCGTAAGTTTGCCGAACGCGCCCAGTCCAGCCAATAGCTTGTTCCACTGAATCAGTACCAGGTCGGCTACGGAAGGAAGAATGGCAAGACCGACAGCGGGATAGTGGGATACGGGACAAGTTCCAAAGGTCTGAGCGAGAATTTCAAGACCGACAAATATCAGGATTGGAGCCACGGCTGCGGCAGGCAACAACTGAACAATCGATGACACGAAGCCCAAAAGTCCACCGAAGCCGATGAACAATCCGGTGGCGATGGTATACCC
>JALVPF010000580.1 GCA_027031935.1 Myxococcales bacterium
CTTCGAACTTTTCGCCTCCGGGGTCAAACAGGGCGGTGTAATTCTCGCCGACTCGTTTTTTGTAAAAGGAAGTGCTCCGGATGGCGTACAGATGCATTCGTTGGACAGCACTAGCCTTGCTCTCGACAAGGTGGGAAACAAGGTCTCTACCAACTTCGTAATGCTTGGTGCCATGTTGGGATATGCGAAAGTGGTGGAATACGAAGGCGTCCGAAAAGCCCTGGACTCAATCGTGAGGCCAAGGTGGCGGGAGGTCAACTCAAAGGCTTTGGACGTGGGTTTTGAAGTCGGCACCAAGCTTGCACAAGAGGTGGGACCATGGCAGTAGCCCGCACTCACAGGCCTGTCTGGAACGAGCAGAAATGCATGCCCTGTGGTACCTGTACCAGACGTTGTCCTGCCACCGTGTTTACCCACTTGGCCTTGGAAAAAGACTCCCTTCGTGGACAGGTGGCCCGCGACCACAGATTTCCCACAGGGCCTCAAAAGCCTGCTGTAGAACCATGCCGCGCAGCTTGTCCACTTGGACAGGATGTCCCCGGGTATGTCCGTGCAGTGGAGCGAGGAGATTTTCAGAGGGCGGCAGAGATTGTCTACATGTCAAACCCCATGCCTTCTACCTTGGGCAGGCTCTGTGTGCACCCGTGCATGAGCGCCTGTGTTCGGACGGGCCTGGACGAAGCAGTGGATATACGCTCTGTGAAAAGAGCTGCGGTGGAGTTGGCAAGCAGCCGACCGGTAAAGCAACCCAAGACCGAAAAGAACGGCCAGGTGGTGGTGGTCGGTGCCGGACCCGCCGGGCTGGCAGTAGCGTTTTTCGTGCGGCGCATGGGTTGGCAAGTCAAAATCCTGGAACAAGGAACCGAAGCTGGTGGTTTACTGCGATGGGCGGTGCCAGCTTTTCACCTTCCCAGAAAAGCCCTGAAGGCTGACATCGATGCAGTCCTTGCAACTGGCATAGAACTCGTTACGCAAAAACGGATCGAGTCTTTGGAAGAAATCCAAAAGATGTTGGATGGTGATGCGAGCGCAGTGGTTCTGGCCACTGGTGCAGGCAAGGGCAGAAAGCAAAGAGTCCCGGGAATGGAGCTTGGCGGTTGCAGTGATGCAGTATCATTTGCATCCATACACTGCATGGGTAAAGGA
Source organism: Myxococcales bacterium (assembly GCA_027031935.1). GTDB lineage: Bacteria > Myxococcota > B64-G9 > B64-G9 > B64-G9 > JALVPF01. Next base: position 1,147 of record JALVPF010000580.1, read on the forward strand.
CCTGCCTTGTCAGGGGGAGTCGTGGTGGCGGGTTATACTCACATGGCTGTGGCATCTGCCAGGATGGCCAGGAGAGCCGGGGCCGATAGGGTGTACCTGCTGGTCAACCGGCCAAAGGAAATCTCGCCCATAGACAATTACGACCTTGATCTGCTGGCACGGGAGGGCATTGAGATTCTTTGGGAGCAGGTGCCAGTGGAGGCAAGGGGCAGGGATGGACAATTGCAGCAGGTACAAATTGCTCCCGTGGTCTATGCCGGCCCCGATAGGGTCAACAGGCTTTGGCCTGTAGCTTCGCCAAAGTCCAGCCTGCGAACACTGAAGGCTTCAACCTTCGTGTCTGCCACCGAGAGGATGCCTGACCTGGATTACCTCGGTACGAATTCCGAGATGCTTTCTCCCCTCAACACCCTCAAGGTGGGAGATTCTTATGAGACCGCTATCCCTGGCGTGTTCGCCGTAGGAGATGCAGCAACAGGAGCGCGCAACGTTGTTGAAGCCGTGGCCACCGCCATGAGAGCTGCAGTTGGCATAAACCGACGCTGCGAGGAGGTGGCGTCGTGAAGCGACAGGGACAGAAGGTAGTCTTTCGTGTGGGTAAGGACGAAATCTCTGCATACCCTGGAGAAAACCTCCTCGATGTTCTCAGGGCTCATGGCCACGAGGTCCCTTCCCTTTGTCACATGGAGGGTTTAAGCCCTTGGGGTGCTTGCAGATTGTGCTTGGTGGAGGTTGAGAACAATTCCAAGCGTAAGCTGGTGACTTCTTGTAACTACCCGGTAATGGAGGGAATAACTGTTTACCTGGATACGGACAAGGTACAGAGAAATCGCAGAATGGTTTTGAGGCTGTTACAAAGCATGGCTCCGGATTCAACAAAGCTCAGGGAACTGGCGACAAAATACGAAGTAGCTGAGCAGTCCTTTACAGGTAGGGCGGATGCACAGGGGTGTATCAAGTGTGGCTTGTGTGTCAGGATCTGCAGGGAAGTGGTTCATGCCAGCGCATTGACCATGGCCGGTCGCGGCAGGGACAAGCATCTGGTGACCCATCCCTTCGGCGAGTTTCCGGACGATTGCATAGGATGCGGTGCATGCGCCTGGGTGTGCCCCACAGATGCCATTTCCATGGAAGACCAATTCGTAAAGCTCAAGGGGGATGCGTGGGGAAAGTCAAGGCCCTGTCGGTATGCCTTGATGGGTCTGGCGCCTGGTTCCATCTGTGAAAACAACTATGAATGTTCTAGCTGCCAGGTGGATCAGTCCATGATCGATAGAGCAGGAGGAAGGCATCCTGCAATCTTGCTTCTTGAAAAAAAGGGAGTGCATGATGAAAGCTGATGCTTACTGCCTGCCTCCTGGCCCACAGCACCTGGAGCGAAAGATCCGAGATCTGGAAAATCCAGAGGGTGACTTCGAACAAGTGGACTTGGGCATGGACGAGGCCTATGCTCGCGCCTCGGCCTCGAGATGTCTCAGCACGCTGGTGTGCACTTACTGTGACGTTTGCCAGTGGGTGTGTCCGGATATGTGCATCACCAGGGATCCTGACACAGGTCACATAAACATCGATCTGGACTACTGCAAGGGCTGCGGCCTTTGTGCTCACTTCTGCCCCAAG
>JALVPF010000581.1 GCA_027031935.1 Myxococcales bacterium
GGATACTGAACAGGATGGGAAAGAGAACTCGCAAGAAAGATCTTGCCAAGCTGCATAAGGCTGGAGTAGATTTGCTCCTCGTTGGTCGATTTCTGGGGCCAAATAAAAACAGAAGACTAGATTTCGATGTAATTAGTACTTATAACGGCAAACGGGTAATCGAAATAAAACGTGACAGAATAGGACTATAATCCAACAAAAAACAATCAAAGGGACAATAACCCGTAATTGTTCTTACTAACTCTAGGAGGAAAAAGATGAAAAAACTCGTAAGCATACTGGCAGCAGTTACCTTGATTTCAGCCCTTGGGATCGTTGGCGTAGCATGTGGTGGCGGTGGAAACACCATCAGTGGCGGCGACATGTCCGGCGCACCGGCCTGGGTACTCAAGGGTTCCGGCGCATTCACCGGCGACAGAGGCAAGGCATTTTATGGCGTGGGTTCTGCCCCCAAGATGATCGACGTCTCCATGCAGCGCGATCGGGCAAACAACCGTGCCCGTCGTCAGATCCTGCAGATCTTCAACACCTATATCGCCTATATGATGAAAGACTATGCCCGCAGCACCACGGCTGGTGACATGAGCAAAGAGAGCTACGAGGCTGACGTGCTACAGGTACAGAAGACCATCTCCATCGGTGATCTCAACGGCGCACAGATCGTCGACACATGGCGTGATCCCTCTGATGGTACCATTTACAGCCTGGCCGTTTTAGACTTGGCCGCTGTCAGCGAGCTTCTGGCCAACAAGGGCGAGCTGGATGCAAAACTCCGTGATTACGTCAGAGCCAATGCCGCCAAGTCCTTCGATGACCTGGAGAAGGAAGAGGCCAAGCGCGGTCACTGATTTTTGATAGTTCGGACAGTAAAATGAAATATTGGCCAGGGCGCGCTTGATTAGCCCTGGCCATTGTTTTATGTTAGATGCCAGTAGAATATGTTTTTTGGAGGAACTCATGCGGATGGCAGCCATTGTGTTTTTGATAATTTCAACATGCATTTCAGGATGCGGCCCGCGGGTTGTGATCGTCAAATCCGCAAATCCTCCAGCGTGGGTCGATCGTATGCCCAAGACCAGGAACAAGCTATGCGCAGTGGGTTACTCTGGCCCCACGTTCTACCAGCAGGATTGCGTCAAGAACGCCGCCGAAAACGCGAGAGGGCTCCTTGCAGAGACCATCTCCGCCACCATAAAGACCATCACCATCGACATCTCGGATGGAACCAGAGGCTCGTTCAGCAGAGATATTTTTGTGGAAGGATCGGAGACCGCATCTGAAGCAGTTCTCAAGGGTTCTGAGATAAGATCCCAGTGGGTGGATTTCGCCGGAGCCAGGGGTGCGCCCAATGGCTGTTACACCTTTGTGTGCATAGATCCGGACAAACCCATCGACTCCTTGGTGGACAAACTCGAGGAGAAAAAAATCCCTCCCAAGACGGTGGAAAAAGTCCGAGCAAACGCGCAGGCTGCATTTGACGAGTTGGAAAAAGAAGAACAAAAAAAAGAGGCGACCAATACCGCCCCCATGGTAACTCCGGAACAGCCCGAAAAAAAAGCCATCCAGGAAGAGGAAACTTCCCCGGACACAGCACCCTCACCGGAGTCTGGCAACTCACCTGACTCCACTTCTGTACCACAATAGACAGAAGGTCAGAGAGTTTTCGAAAGGCCAGCCTCACCCAAATCTCTCACACTATTGAATCAGATTTCCCAGATCGCTTGTTAGGTCACGGAGATGCAAGGAATCGTCCGCAGTCGTGGATTCACCACGTCGAGGACAGATTCGCAGCATCGACACAGAGATCGCAAGCGAGGTGGGAAATCATGGCTCAGCCCACGAGGTCCACGGTGGAGAAGAAATAAGCTACTTCGATCTTTGCGGTATCCGGCCCGTCAGAACCATGCACCGCGTTGTTCTGAATACTCTCTGCATACAGTTTTCTCAGAGTTCCTTCGTCTGCCTTGGCAGGATCCGTCGCACCCATCAGCCTGCGATAGCGGGATATGGCGTCTTTTCCTTCGAGAGCTGCAACCACGATGGGGCCTGAAGTCATGAAGGTGACCAGGTCCGAAAAAAAAGGCCTCTCGCGGTGAACCGCATAAAAGCCCTCGGCCTCTGCCTTTGAAAGGTGAAGCATTCGCAGACCGACAACTTTCAGACCCTCTGAAATAATCTTGGACAGGATTTGACCGGCGAGTCCCTTGGAAACCGCATCGGGTTTTATGATACACAAAGTTCGTTCCATGTCTTCCTCCATCAAAGTTGAACCCCCATTTGTATTTTTTTCTACCGGATGTCAAGACTAATCTATGGCTTTTTCAAAATGGAAAAACATGCTAGATGAAAAGAACGGTCGTGGAGATCACTTGGGCAAATATTTTTGCAGATAAGCTTGATTTTCCGGGGACCAGACCGCCGGACCCTGACCGTCGATCTCCGCTCGCTCCTCGAAAGGCCGCTCTGCTCCTCCATCCATTATCTGATTGGGCAGGGGTGGCGAGTTATGGAAATAGTCCTTTGGTCCCGCAGCCAGGCCCAGGGTGTGACCCATTTCGTGAGAGACGGTGTTTCCTATCATGCTCCCCAGGGCATGGATGGCCAACTCTGACTTCTCGGCTCGAACCCCGTCCGGAAACTCCCCTGCCTGAACCGGGCTGCCTCCCATGCTTGGCATGAAAGGTCCGAAAATGTCATCGAATCTGGGTGAGGCTATGGGCATGTGACCTTCTACGCTGGGTGAAAATAGCAGGTAGGAC
>JALVPF010000582.1 GCA_027031935.1 Myxococcales bacterium
TACGGACGAAGGCCAGGGCACGGAAGAAGATCAGGTAGACGGAGGCCAGGGCACGGAAGAAGACCAGGTGGACGGAGGCCAGGGCACGGAAGAAGACCAGGTAGACGGAGGCCAGGGCACGGAAGAGGATCAGGTTGACGAAGACCAGGTGGACGGTGGCCAGGCCACGGACGAAGGTATTGATGCAGGAATTTCCGACGGGGGAGATGGTGGTGAACAGACCTGGACTGACGAGTATGGTATCACCTGGACCAGTATCCCTGCCGGAACCTTTGAAATGGGTTGTTCGGTGGATGACGATTCTTGTCTGAGCTATGAAAATCCCAGACATACGGTCAATGTCTCTGCCTTTGCCATCATGACTACAGAAGTCACCCAGGCCCAGTACCTGTTGGTCACAGGGGAGAACCCAAGTAACCATACAGATTGTGAAAACTGCCCTGTGGAATCTCTGTCCTGGTTTGCGGCCAAGGATTTTTGCGAATCGGTGGGAGGTCGGCTTCCCAGTGAGGCTGAGTGGGAGTATGCAGCCAGGGCGGGAACCTCGACGAAGTACTACTGCGGCAACGATGTGTCATGTGTAGACGACATAGCCTGGCATCTCCTCAACTCCGAAGTAGATGATCACAATGTCACTCATGAGGTTGCCTTGAAGACACCGAATGATTTTGGACTCTACGATATCCTGGGTAATGTTCAGGAATGGGTAGAGGACTGTTGGCATGATAACTATGATGGAGCTCCGGACACTGGCGGTGTTTGGCAAGGCGGTGATTGTGGCGCCAGGTCACCACGCGGTGGATCCTATATCAATTCTCCCTTGTCCTCTCTGAGGGCGTCGGCCAGGGATCAATATTATGTGCCAGGATATTGGGAACGTTATCTTGGCTTGCGTTGTGCCATGGATCTCGGAGACCTTCATGAATGACAATCTTAGCTCAAATGAGCTTGTGGAGCTGATAAAGAGGGTCTTTTTACCCACCGATCAGGATAGCGCCATGGCGATCATGGTAGATCTTCCTGATGACAGGGTTCCTGATAAGCCCTCATGGGCACAAAGGAGAGCCATGGCTGCTGATTGGGCTGAGAAACTTCGTGCCCATGGTGACGAGCTTGGCCTTGAGGTGGACCTGGTGCTTTATGCGAATACACACATGAACAATGCAGACCTGCCGGACTCGGGCTGCTTGTTCGAAGGCAGGGCGCTTCCTGCCTTGGCTCAAGACATGCACCGTTCAGACAGTATATCTTTCGAAAAACTTTTTTCATCCCACAGCATTGTCTTGGCTCCGACTGAGTTTTCAGCCACTGCCCCTTTGAAGTTGGCAGCAGCCGAGACAGGCATCAGGGCTGCCACCATGCCTGGTTTTTCCAATGACATGATCCCGGCACTAAGGCTTGATTATGGCGAAATCAACCGACGGGTGCAGTTCATGACCGATCTCTTGACCAGGGCCTCAGAAGCCAGATTCGTGTTCCGTGTGGATGAGGCCATGGAACATGAGCTTGTGCTGGATCTCAGACACCGTACTGCCCACGCATCGGGTGGGCTTTTTCCCACCCCGGGTAAGGCTGGCAATCTTCCCTCCGGAGAAAGTTACATCGTCCCCTATGAAGGAGAACTTTTGGGGGATGACCCTGGGGATAACTCTGGGAATGAATCCGGCTCAAATGGAGTGCTTCCAGTGGAACTGCAAGGTGAGGTGGTCTTGTATCGCATTGTTGCAAACAAGGCGGTGGAAGTGCTGAGTGATGGTCCTGTCTCGACTCGTGAAGCAGAGAAATTGCACAAGGAACCGGCATACGGAAACCTGGCAGAGCTCGGTATAGGGGTTCTTGGAGATTTCGGGCTCGAACCCACAGGAGAGATCCTTTTAGACGAGAAACTCGGCTTGCATATCGCTTTCGGGCGGAGTGATCATTTTGGCGGACAGGTTGGCCCTGCGCAATTTTCTTCTCCTGATGAGGTGGTCCATATAGACAGGGTCTATGTGCCGGCTTTGCAGCCCAGGGTGATACCGGTCATGGTGAATCTGCACATGGAGGACGGCGACGTATTGCCCCTCATGCGAGATGGCAGCTTCGTGGTGCAATACCCATCTGCCTAGTTTCTACTCTCCTGCAATTTTCTCCAGGCCCTCCTTGCTGCCTACCAGGAGCATCACATCTCCACTTTGAAGGATGAAGTCAGGGCCAGGCACCTGCTTGTGGCCTTCGCTATCACCTGTGTCAGTCGCACCTGTACGTTTTGTTCTCACGAGCACCACCTGAACATCGTATGTGGCCCGAAGGTGAAGATCCTTGAGCTTTTTATTGTGGAAGGCGGGCGGGACTTCAAGTTCCATTAGCGCTGTGTGTTCTCCCAGGTCCACGATTTTTGCCTTTTCGGCATACACCATCAAGCCTGCAGTACTCTCCACCATCTCCACATCCAGCACAGCGCGGTTGTATGCTTCTATGACTGCATCCTGTGTCAGGACCCCTGTCACCTTTCGTCGATCCTCCGGGTCCAGGACTGCTACAGCGTCCGTGTCGCCGAAGACCTTCATGGCCAAGTCCAGACTTTCGTTGGGCATCAGGGTAGGAACGTCCGTGTGCATGAGATCCGCCGCAACGATCAACGGCGCCAGTTCCTGCTCGTTCAGGTGTGTATAGCGTAGATCTGATAGCTGGATCATGCCCCTGTAGTTTCCTTCCTTGTCTTCGACAACGAAGTGCCGGGCTCCCTCGCTGACAGCAATATTCAGAATCTCGTTC